>JBFMFT010000110.1:0-12398 GCA_040751925.1 Chloroflexota bacterium | reverse complement strand
GGGGGTGACGGGGTGACAGAGTCCTTCTCTGTCACCTTGTCACCTTGCCACCCTGTCACCCTGTCATCTTCCGTCACCTTGTCACCTTGCCACCCTGCCACCTGGTTATCCTCCAGCCCCTCGATGGTCACTATCTCGGCGTGGTGGGCGCGAGGAGCGGCGACCAGGCAAGACATGACGGCCATCCCGTCCAGGAAAACGGTGCAAGCCCCACATTCACCCTCGGCGCAGCCTTCCTTGACGCCGGTGAGCAATCCTTCTTCGCGCAGCCAGCGCAGGAGCGTTTTGTGATTGCCGCCCTGCGCCGTGATCTGGCGGCCGTTGACCGTCGCCGTAATCGCTGTGTCCAGGTCGTGGCTGGCCTGGAACTGCGGGCCGGTGGGGACATAACCCTGGGTTTGCCCCCACAACAGCACGGGGTCGGCCGGCCAGCCGGCCCGCTCCTGCCCCTCCCGCAAGGCAGTCAAGGCCCGGCGGACGATGACTTCCAGCACGTGGGTACGATAAGCGGCCGGGCCGCGCACGTCGTCAATGGGCGTGGGGGTGGCTGCCGCCAGCCGCGCCGCCTCAGCAATGATCTCATCAGAGAGCGTCTTACCAACCAGGTAGGTCTCGGCGGCTGGCGTAGAAATAATGGTTGGGGCTACGCTGCCCTGGGCGATAGTCGCCCTCGTGACCACCGGCCCATCGAAATTCAGAATGACTGCCAGGTGGACGACGGAAATAGCCTGGGCGCGGCGCAAGCCGACCTTGACGAACAGGCCGCGTTCGGTCGGCCGCATGGCCGGGAAGCTAATATCCAGGAGCATCTCTTCCGGCCGCATCACCGTTTGCCGCACGCCCAGGTAAAATTCACGCAAGGGGACAGTGCGGCGAGAGCCAGCGGCCGTCGCCAGTGTCACCGAAGCGTTCAAGGCCCACAACGGCGAAATCGTGTCATTGGCTGGGCTGGCCGTAATCACGTTGCCGGCCACCGTGGCCCGGTTGCGAATCTGCGGCGCGCCCACCTCCCAACAGGCCTGGGCCAACGGCAAAGCGTGATCTACAAGGAGACGGGAAGCCACCACCTGATTATGCGTCACCAGTGGCCCCAGGTGAATGAACCTTTGGTCATCCTGGTAAATCTCCGCCAGGCCGGGGATGCGGGTCAGGTCAATCAGCACGTCCACGCCCGGCCGTTGCCCCCGCTCGACTTCTAGCAAGAGGTCGGTGCCACCAGCGATCAGGCGGGCGCGGCGGCCGTAGTGAGCCAGCAAGTCCAGCGCGTCTTCTACTGTGACCGGTGTTTCGTAACGTTGCACAATCTGTGGCGACAGGGCAAACGTTTCTTCCATGGCGTTTATAAACGATTCCATTCCTCTGGCGTAACGCCAGCTTCGCGGATGATGGCTCGGATGAGACCAACGCTTATGTCTTTGCCGGGATGGGCTGGCAAAGGTATGATCTGCCCTGTTTCAGTGCGTACCATTCTGACGTGCCGGCCGCCAGAAAACGGGCCGTCAAAGCCAAGCTGGCGCAACTTTCGCACCACTTCATGCAACTTAAGCGGCGACAGCTTCGACATCCTGCTCCTCAATCAAAATGCCTTCTATCGGAGGAATATCCAGGCCAATTTGCAGCGCGAGAAGGATATTACCTTCAATGACATCATGCAGGTTTTCCCGCGCTTCTTCAAAGCTATCCCCTTGAGCAAAAAAGCCTGATGCGCCTGGCACCTCGGCGATCACGACGTTGTTCTCATCCCGCTCGTATACTGCCTTACGGAGCGCAGCTTCCACGTAATGTGACAAGATAAATGTACGGATTGTCTTGGTCATATAACCTCTGATCTGTTTACGGCCGATACCCTACAAACGCATTACACATTACGCCCTACCTTCGGCCATGCGCCGGCCGCTGCCGCCCCGCCGCAGCATAATAATCTCGGCCATGATGCTGACGGCAATCTCCTCCGGTGTCTCGGCGCGCAATTCCAGACCAACGGGCGAGTGAAAACGCTGCAACTGTTCTTCAGATAGCCCATCAGCCAGGAGGAGACGTTTCGTTTCCTCCCAACGCCGCCGGCTGCCAATGATGCCAATGTAGGGGGCCGGGGTGTTCAACAGGTGGGGTAAGATGGCCCGGTCAATCAAGACGTTGCGGGTGACGGCCGCCACGTAGGTGTTACTCGTCACTGGAAAGGCGGCCAGGGCCGCCTCAATCGAGCCGGGCAGATAGACGTCGGCGTGGGGAATGAGCTCCGGCGTCACCAGTTCGGTGCGGTCGTCGGTGACAGCCACGCGATAGCCCAGGCCGTGGGCTAACCAGGCCAAGGCCCGGCCGACGTGACCGCAGCCAATAATCAACAGTCGAACCTGGGGGAGATAAGGCTCCAGGTAAATTTCCACTTCGCCCCCGCACACGCCGGGGTCGCCCCGCTCCGGCTCTACCAGGCTATAGGGCAGCAGGCGCGTCTGGCCGTCCTGGAGGGCTTCGGCCGCCTGTTGGACGACCAGGGCTTCCATCTGGCCGCCGCCGATGGTGCCGGTGGTACGGCCGTGCGCGTCCACCAGCATCTTCGTCCCGGCCTGGCGGGGCGTCGAACCCCGCGCCCGCACGACGGTAGCCAGGACGGCCGCTTCGCCAGCGTCCAGCGCCGCCACGAGAGCTTTCAGGACACGGCCGCTTTCCTCTTGAGCGATCATGGTAATTGGTAATGGGTCATTGGTGATTGGCAATTGACCCATTACCAATCACCAATGACCCATTACTCCTCCTGGGTCACACACCAGCCGGCCGCCCAGCCGCCCCGCTGATCTGGCGACATAACCAGATAATAAAAGATTTGTAGCTGCTGGCCGTCGGCCACCTGGGTCAAGGTCTCCTGGCGAGCGCTGAGGATTTCCACCTGGGTATTCTCTGGCGATAGGTGATCGTGGCCGCTGGTGGCCGGGCCAGCCGAACTCAGCAGGACGACTTTGCCCGACTCGGTATTACCGCACTGCCCTCGCCGGGCGCACTCCTTACTACAAATCAAGGTGGCTTTCCCCTGGAATTGGGAATTATGACCCAGGGGCGGGCCAGCAATCAGAGCGCAGGCGGCCGTGAACAAGGTCAAGGCCAGAAGAAGGATCGTAAAGGAATAACGGCCGCTGTGCTTCATCACCGGATGAGTTTACCAGAAGGCCAGGGAAGTCGCAATCGCCCGCGACTTTTAGAATGTTGGTTCTTTCTCGCGGGGATTAGGGGATTTGGGGAATAGATGGGCCTTAATCCCCTAATCCCCCAATCCCCGCCGAATCCACCCGCCAGCCCAGAGCAGACAGGTCGGCCGCCGGCAGCACCCCGGCCGGTACGTCAGCCAGGGTGATGAAGGCTTCGGCGGCCACTGTCTCGTCCGGCAGGTAGATAAACCCCTCCGCCTGGGCCAACCGGCCGCGCAGCTTGACCAGCCGGCCGCTGATCTTGAGCGGCGTTTCGATGGGGATGGGCTGGCGATACTTCACCTCCAACTTCACCGACATCATAAAGCGATTGGGATTGCCAATCATGGCCACCCGCCCCAGTACCTCGTCCAGTATCGCCGCCGCGATCCCCCCATGCACGAGGCCGGGGTAGCCCTGGTAATGGGCCGGTACAGTGTATTCGGCCGCCACCTCGTCGCGGCCGTTGTCGTAAAAGGTGAGATGGAGGCCGTAGGGATTGTGACGGCCGCAGACAAAACAATCGTTAGAGTTGGGTTGGCGTACCATGCTCCCATTATAACGGGGAAAGTATCAACCTGGAAACAGGCTCATAATTTCCGAGACCTGCGGGGTTTTTGGGAAACCCCGCAGGTCTACCGCAAGACCAAACTTAGGGCGCTAACTCATATCCGCCAATGTCACAAATGACACTGCCATTGCCATCGCCGTCCACCGGCCGGGTAAAGGCGCGTTGATTCACTTCATCAAATTTCTACGGGCAAACCCCATCGGGTGCGCCATTGATGAGAAGGAGATTACAGACAAAGCGTTTACTAATCGTTTCCCCAGGCGTTTCCAAAAGCGTTTACTGGCAAGGAAGTGGATTCAAAGCGTTTCCAAAAGCGTTTAATTGATACAATTGACAACTTACTCCAATCGTAGTAAATTCGTAGTATGAAAGTTAAGACCTCCATCACCCTTTCGGAAGAGTTATTGCCAACGGTGGACGAACTGGCGAGGCAATTCAAGAATCGCTCGGAGTTTATTGAAGCGGCCGTGCGCGCGTTCATTGCTGCTTTGGCCCATAATGAGCGCGACGCCAGAGAGTTAGACCTCATTAACCGTCACGCTGATTGGTTAAACCAGGAAGCAGAAGACGTTTTAGCTTACCAGGTGGAGCTATGAAGCGAGGTGATCTGTTTCGTGTGGCCCGGCCGCCCGGACAAGACCCCAAGAAGTTCCGGGTTTTCGTCGTGGTAAGTCGCCCGGTATTGATTGCTTCGCGCTTTTCGACGGTGATATGCGCCCCGATCTATTCAGCTTACACGGGCTTGGTAACGCAAGTGCCAGTGGGGATAGATGAAGGACTTAAGCACGACAGCAGCATTCATTGTGACGAACTGGTTAGCTTACCAAAAGTGGTTTTGACCCATTACGTGGGGACACTTTCTCCCCCCAAACTCCAGGAGTTGAACCAGGCCCTTCGCGTCGCCGTTGGTCTCGAGGATTAAATAGTGAGAAGTGGGAGTTCTTTTCACGCTTCACGTTTCACGCGCTGTATCCCTCACTGAAAATGTCAATCATCAACTTGGGGTCGCCCAGGGGGTAGAGGATGGGGCAGGTGGCCCCGTGAGCGATGTACTCCCGCACTTTGGCTTTGACCTCTTCGGGTGAGCCGCTGGCCGTACACATCTGCACCACGTCATCGGGCACCAGGTGCATCGCCCCTTCGATTTCTTCGTCGGTGGCCGGCCAGGTGAGAACCTGGTGAATCTCGTCCAATAGCTCCTGGCTGACGCCGCTGGCTTTCATCAGGTGGGGCTGCTGGCCCAGGTATTGAGTCATCATCTTACGCGCCCCATCCAGGGCCTTCTGGCGGTCCAGGTCAACGGAGCAGATGACCAGTTGCGGCCGGTCAATATCCTCTAATCGCCGGCCGGCTCTCTTCGCCCCCCGTTCCAGGGCCTCCATCGCCTGCAAGTTATAACTCGGATGCACCAGATAATTCAGGCAAACCCCATCGGCAATCTCCCCGGCCAGTTCCATCATCGTCATGCCCGTCGCCCCAATGTAAATGGGCACGTGGCGCGGTTCGCGGCGGCCGTGTACCACGTCCAGTTGAATCCCGTCCACGTGGTGAAACTCGCCGTGGAAGGTTACATTTTCCATGTTCAACAGGCGGCGCAGCACCTCCACCGTCTCGCGCATCGCCAGCAGCGGCTTACGGCGGTTAATCCCCACCTTACTCGCCAGGGGATCCCACCAGGCCCCAATGCCGCAGATAATCCGATCCTGCGCCAGGTCATCCAGGGTTAAGAAAGTGGCCGCCAACAGGCCGATATTGCGCGTCCAGTTGTTAATCACCCCACTGGCGACCTTAATCCGTTGGGTGGTAGCGGCGAAGGCGGCCATCGGCACAATGGCGTCGCGCACCAGCCGGCTTTCCGCCTGCCAAACAGCCTCAAATCCCTTCGCCTCGGCATACTGGACGTACTGAATCCCATCGGCCAATGGATGGGCGTCTTGCAGATAGAGGGCAACGCGGTCGGGGGACGACATGGGGAACCTCCTTGTGCTGAGTGAAAAGTGCTGAGTGCTGAGTGATGAGTAGAATTCACTTTTCACTCATCACTCATTACTCATTACCCACTACCTTACACCCGTCATAGCTTTATACGTCTCCCAATCGGCCTCTGTGTCCACGTCAAATTTGAGGCCCAGGGCGTGGATGACCCGATAAGGCATCCCCAGGCGGCGGGCTTCGTCCAGGTGACGTTGGTAACTGCCAGGGCCATACTGGAAGGTAAAGCCGGTGGGTGGGCAGACCAGAAGAGCGTTTGTGCCATCTTCGTTATGGTCTGTACAGATCGCCATGCAACGCCCCTTATGGTAATAGCCATTGCCGGAGGGTTGCCCGGCCGCTGGCAGGGCCGCCGCCGTCATCATCTGCACGTCCTCGACGGTGATGAAAGGCAGGTCGGCCGGCAGCACCAGCACCCCCGTCGCTTGTTGGGCGGCAGCAATGTGGGCCGCTCGCGTGATAGCCAGATTCAACTCCTGCGGCCGGTCGCCCTCGCCATAAGTCAGGGCATTGGCCTGGCGGGCCAGCTTGAGAACGGCCGGATCGCGGCTGATAACCAGGGTGCGGGCAATCGTCTGGCTACGCTTGAGAACCTGTAGGGTATTGCTAAAAAGATGAATGGTCAATTCGGCCCGCTCGGCGGCCGAGAGGATATGGGCCAGGCGACTCTTACTGTCGCGGGGCGGCTTGACGGGAATAATAGCCCAGATAGTCATTTTAAGAGTTGGGAGGCAAAGGTCAAGATTTGCCGGGCCAGGCGCGCCCGCTCGCTCCGGTTCGTCATCAAGGTGTCCACGCGCAGCAGGGGCAGCTCCGGATCCGCAAAGGCCCCAGCGTCGCGTTCGTCGTAAACAAAAGCGTCAATCAGGTCGGCATAGTAGCCGGCGACGGCCGCCGGGCTAACCGGCAAACCTTTCTCCCGCAGCATTTTGGCCGCCGGGCCTTTAACGGCTTCGCCGCCCACGATAGGGCTGACCGCGACGACGACCTCTGGCAGATCCATGACCATTGCCCGAATCGGATAAACGTTGAGGATAGGGTCTACACTAACAAAGGGATTGGAGGGGGCAATGAGACATAGGTCACATTGTTCCAGGGCGCGCAACACCTGGGGCGTGGCCCGCACGTCAGCCGGCAGATGCACCTGGCGGACGGCCGGCTGCCACCGCCGGGCCACGAACCAGGTCTGGAAAGGCAGTCGCCCTTCTTCCGTCTCCATGAGGGTGGGCGCGGGCTGGTCGCTCATGGGCAGTACATTCACTGTAACACCCAAGCCCTGGCAAAGTTGCCGGGTGGCCTCGGTCAGTGTGCCGCCCTGGGTCAGAACGTGGCTGCGAACCAGGTGGGTCGCCAGGTCCAAGTCGCCCAGGCGGAACCACTCTGGCCCCCCCAGCCGGCCGACCTCGGTCATCGTCGTCCAGCTTTCACCGGCCCGCCCCCAGCCAGTGGTGGGGCTTTCTAGGCCGGCCAGGGTGTACACTACCGTATCCAGGTCGGGGCATACCGTCAAGCCCAGGTGTTGGAAGTCGTCGCCGGTGTTGACAACGATGGCCAGGTTAGCCGCCGGGAGTACCTGGGCCAGCCCGTCGGCCAGCTTGGCCCCACCCACCCCACCAGCCAACACCACAACCCGGAGATTTTGGATTTTGGATTTTGGATTTTGGATTTGCACGGGGGAATTATAGCAAAACGGCCGGTTGCGGGCAGCAAACCGGCCGCTTTTTGGTAAACGAATCCGCTCCAATAGTGTTTGACATGGGTAAAGTGGGGTGCTATAGTCATCCATGATGGTTACTGCGCTTTGCCCGGATTGCGAGCACCCCATTGACCTGACTAGCCACCCCAAGAAGGGCCAGCTCATGGTCTGCCCCAACTGCCACACGGAGTTGGAAGTTATCAGTCTGAACCCAGTTGAACTGGATTGGGCTTATTATAGCCAATCGGAGGACGAGGAGTGGGTGGAGTCGGATTGGGAGGAGGAAGAAGAAGATTGGGCTGGCGACGAGGAATGGGCTGACGATGAGGAACTGTAAAAGAAGTAGGGACAGATAGTTGCCTGTCCCTACTTCCTTAATCCATACCGCTCAATGGCTACGTCCAGAATCCGGTTGACCAGTTCCTCGTAGCTCCAGCCGGCCGCCGCCGCTTCGATGCACAGATCCGAGTGGCCGGGGTTCAGGCCAGGCAACGGGTTAATTTCCAGGATGTAGGGCTTGTAATGGTCGTGTACGTCCAGGCGGAAATCCACCCGCGCCACGTCCTGGCAGCCCGTCACGCGGAAGACGGCCGCCGTCAGGAAATTCAATTCCTCCACCTGCTCCGGCGCCAGGGGGGCCGGGCAGAAATAGTGAAAATCATCCGCCCACTCCACCTTGATGCGGCTGGTATAAATCCCCGCCTCCTCCACCGGATAAGCCCCCAGGTTCACCTCCAGGGGAGGCAAGAAGCTGAGGCCACGCGAGACACGCGGCGCTTCCTCATCCTCCGGCACTCGCCAGGCCACTGGCGGGGTCAGGTCGCCCACCACCCCGACAGTGACCTCACGCCCTTCGATGAAACGCTCAACCAAAACGGGCTGTTTGTATCTATCGAACAGTCGCCGCAACTGGGTTCGCAACTGCTCCTCGTTGGTGACAATAGATTCACCACTGACGCCCATGCCCGTCCCTTCACGGCTGGGCTTGACGAACAAGGGAAACTTCATCTCCGAGTCGAGTGGTTCACTAATGCGCTCAAAGACCTGAAAGGGGGGGGTGGGCAGGGCGTGGTAGGCCAGGACGCGCTTGGTCATCGGCTTGTCTAGCGAGAGGGCCAGGGTCAGGACTCGTGAGCCGGTATAGGGGATACGCAGCATTTCCAGAATGGCCGGTACCTGGGCCTCGCGGGAATCGCCAAAGTGGCCTTCGCAGATGTTGAAGCAGATGTCCGGCCGCACCTGGCGCAGCGAATCGTACAGGGTAACGTCGCCCTCCAAGAAGACGACTTCGTGGCCGCCGGCGCGGATAGCCGTCATAATCGCCTGGATGGTGTCTTCCGAATCCAGGTCATCCCACTGGTCAGGGGTCATACCCGGCCAGGTGGGCGCATTCTTCTTTAGATTAGCTAACAAGGCAACGAGCATCTCTTTATTGGAGAAACCTGGTTTTTCCGAAAAACCAGGTTTCTGGTGATCTATCCTTTCTTGATGGCGTGGCCGCCAAATTTGTTTCGCATGGCCGCCAGCAACTTCGCCGCATAGCTTTCCTCCTGGCGGCTGATGAAGCGGGCCATGAGCGACAACGTAATAATAGGGGCTGGCACGTCGTTGTCAATAGCCTCGAAGACCGTCCAGCGACCTTCGCCGCTGTCGGCTACCCACCCCTTGATCTCCGTCAGGTTAGCGTCTTCGGCCAGGGCCTCGGCCGTCAGGTCGAGCAGCCACGAGCGCACCACGCTCCCTGTCTGCCAGATTTGGGCGATCTGGCTTAAATCCAGGCCAAAGACCTGTTTGGCTTTCATAATCTCAAAGCCCTCGGCGTAAGCCTGCATCAGGCCATACTCGATGCCGTTATGTACCATTTTGACGAAGTGGCCGGCCCCGTTTGGCCCCACGTGTCCCCAACCACGATCCGGGGCAGGAGCCAGGGTTTCCAGGATCGGCCGCAGCCGCGCCACCGCCTCTGGTTTGCCACCGACCATCATGCTATAGCCTTCGGTCAGCCCCCAGATGCCGCCGCTGGTACCCACGTCCACGAAGTCTATGCCTTTGGCCTGCACCATTTCGGCCCGGCGCATCGTCTCCTTGTAGTTGCTGTTGCCGCCGTCCACAATCAGGTCGCCCGGCGATAGTCTCTCGGTCAGGTCACTAACCGTCTTTTCGGTGGCCGCCCCGGCCGGCACCATCACCCAAGCTGTACGCGGTCTGGCTAACTGCCCCATCACTTCGTCTAGTGAGTAGGCCGGGGTGAGGCCCACTTCGGCCGTCAACTCGTTGGTCACGTCGGGCGAACGGTTATAGCCAACGACGCGATGCCCGCCGCGCCGCAGCCGGCGGGCCATATTGCCGCCCATCTTACCCAGTCCAATGATTGCGATGTCCATGGGAACCTCCGGTGGGAGTAAGGGCTATGCGCGCCAGGCCCTTACTCATTCAGCTTGTCTTCTGCTCGCTGCCGCAACGCCGGGTCGTCGCTGAGAACCAACACTCGCTGGTAATCGGCGATAGCCTCGGCTGTCCGGCCGAGCTTCTCGTAGGCTAAACCGCGATTGAAATAGGGGCCAGCAAAGGTGGGGTCTAAGGCGATGGCCTGAGAAAAGTCGGCAATGGCCGCCTCGTAATCACCCTGACTGGCGTAAGCCAAACCACGATTATTATAGGCGGTTACGTCCTGGGGATCAAAGCCAATGGCCTCATTCAAGTCGGCAATTGCCAGCTCAAATTCACCCTGGCTCAAACGGGCCAGGCCGCGGTTGACATAGGCTTTGGCGTAGCGGGGATCCACCTCCAGGGCGGCGTCGAAATCCTGAATGGCTAACTCTAGCTGACCCAGGGACTGGTAGGCCAGCCCCCGGTTGTTGTAAGCGGCGGCAAAATCGGTTTGCCGGGCAATGGCCTGGCTGTAATCGTTGATGGCCTGGTCGAGCCGGCCGGCGTCGGCGTAAAGCTGGCCGCGATTGTAATAGGCGGCTGGTAAATGGGGGTCGAGCTGGATGGCCCGGTTGTAGTCGGCCAGGGCTTGCTCCAACTGATTCTGCTCACGATAAGCCAGTCCGCGGTCGAGGTAGGCTTGGGCGTAGTTGGGATTCAGGCCAATGGCGGTATCGTAATCAGCCATCGCTTGTTCCAGATTGCCCTGGGCCTGGTAGGCCCGGCCGCGATTGTTATGGGCTTCGGCGTAGTTCGGGTTGAGGTCAATCGCCTGGTTGTAGTCCAGGATGGCCTGTTCCAGTTCACCTTTGTCTCGATAGGCGTTGCCGCGATTGTTATAGGCGACGGCGTTCTCTGGCTCGTTGGCAATGACCTCGGTGTAGCTTTCGATGGCCTGATCGAGATTGCCCAGGTAATAGAGGGTATTGGCGACGGTCAGGGGGTCTTTGGTGGCGGCCGGGCCGGGGGTAGGGGTGATAGCGACGGCCGCCGCCTGGGCGATGGGGGTGATGGCGGCCGTCGACCGGGAGGTGTCGTCGGCCTTGGCGCAGGCGGCCAGGGTCAATCCACCCAGTAGGGCGATTTTCCAAATTGCCCCGATTTTCTTTCTCAAACTCACGACGACTCCTTAAGCGGTGAATCCCCAAGGTAAGCGGCCGTCCTTAGAATCGCCACCACACTCTTCGCGTCCCACAGGCGGCCGTCCAGGGCCATCTTCACCAGGTCGGCCAGGGCCATCGGCCGCACCTCGATTTGTTCGTCGAAGTCGGCCGGCAAGGGGGCGTAACTCAACCCCAGGGCCAGATAGACGGCCATCAACTCGTCCGTTACACCGGGAGCCGGCCAGACGCGCCCCAGGTCAACGAACTGGTCGGCCTGGAAGCCGGTCTCCTCCCGCAATTCACGCTGGGCGCACAGCAGCCACTCCTCACCCCACTCCCGCGTACCGGCCGGCAATTCCAAGATGGTTTGCCCCAACGAGCGGCGGTACTGGCTCAACATCAGCACCTCCGTTCCTTGCAATGGCACAATGACCACCGAGCCAGGATGTTCAATATGCCCGCGCTCAATGGTTGAGCCATCGGGTAAGGTGACTTCTTCCACCCGCAACCGCCAGGCGCGGCCGTGCCACTGGATTTTGGATTTTGGATTTTCGATTTTGGAAATACCCCCTTCTGGAAAGGATGAAGGCTGAAGGTTGAAGGTTGAGTTTCATCCTTCATCCTTCATCCTTCAGCCTTATTGCTTGGGTGGGATGCGGATGATCTGGCCTATCTCTAGCCGATCAGGGTCGGTCAGGTTGTTGTAGGCCACCAGTTCTTCCACCGTAAAGCCGTAGCGCAGGCCAATGCGGAAGAGGGTATCGCCGAATTGGACGATGTGGACGGTCTCACCAGTGGTCTGGCCGCCGCTTACGTCCACCGTGCCGGGGGCGGGGATAATCAACGTCTGCCCCACTTCCAGCGTATCAACGTCCACCAGGTTGTTGGCGACGGCGATTTCCTCCACCGATACGCCAAAGCGTTCGGAGATGGCTCCCAGGGTGTCGCCCGCCTGCACCTGGTAAATAACTTCGGTAGCGGCCGTGGCTTCGGCGGCTGGAGTGGCCGCCGGCTCACCGACCAGGGTCGCTTCGGCGGCCGGGGTAGTCGCCTGGTCGGGGGCTGGGTAGCCCTGGTCGGGGGCGGCTACGGTAGGGCTGGGCGTTGGCAGAGGTTGGATGACCTCTGGTTGCGTCTCCAATGGCCCGCCAGTCGGGGTCGGCGTCGGTTCATCCCGCTCTGGCTGCAACGGCCGCTCGCAGGCGGCTAACGTCAGGCTCAGAAGAACGAGGGCCAGCAGGCAACCCTTCAGGGAAAATGGAAGTCGCTTCACGGATTCTCCTCCTACTTCAAGAATGGGACGTGGGTTTTCGTGATGAGGGGTGTACGACGGTTCATGGGAACGGTACCTCGACAACGAGGGCAGTCTATCATAAGCAAAATAGGCCGTCAAGCCGGGCAAAGCTGCGGGCTTTCCGAAACCC
>JBFMFT010000011.1:0-25332 GCA_040751925.1 Chloroflexota bacterium | reverse complement strand
GGCGATGAAGGGGGGTCTCACTTTTTTTTCGGGGTTTAATCATCGTTATATGGGGGGGAGGGGGTGTTTTTGTCACTCAATGGCTAGATATGGCGGTCATGGGCGATGTTTAAATTGATTTAATCATCGGTTTAATCATCTCGGAGTGATGAGTGATGAGTGGTGAGTGGTGAGTGATGAGTGATGAGTGGTGAGTGGTGAGTGGTGAGTGATGAGTGATGAGTGATGAGTGGGGCGCGGCCGGGTGGGACACGCTGTTTTGTTGAGGGTAGTGTAGCATAGAGGGTTAAACAGGGTGTTTAAGGGTAGGGGTTTTGTCGAGGTGTGGAGGGGGGCAAAGGGTGATAACTCGTTCGAAAATAGACACGGATGGGCAGGATTAACGGATTGGCGCTGCTTCTGAGCTATTTTCGTTTGCCGTGGTGAGCTTTTGCTCATGCAGTCTCCTCTATAGATTGCCTGACAAGCTTTTAGTGCACCTTCATGGCTTCTTACCTCGACCTGGATTATAGCTTACTTGATGACTGATGTCACTCATAGCCAAAACGCCAGGGCGCATTGTCCATGGGCAGGTCAGACAAGCGGGCGCGGCGCAGGGCTTCCAAGCGCGGCCGTATCTCCACCAAACTGTCCCCACCCAGTTTTTCCAGCAGGGCGTTAGCCAGGGTAATTGCCACTATCGCCTCGCCGACGACGGCCGCCCGCGGCACGGCGCAGAAGTCCGACCGCTCGTAGACCGTCGGGGCTTCTGCGCCGGTCGCCAGATTAACCGACCGGCGCGGATTCAAGACCGTCGAAATGGGCTTCATCGCCGCCCGCACTATAATCGGCTCACCCGTGGTAATGCCTCCCTCGAATCCGCCCGCGTGGTTGGTCGGCCGGTACAAGGTTTGGTCAGTGGCCAGAAGAATCTCATCGTGTACCTCGGAGCCCGGCCGCCGGGCATTGTCGAAAGCCGGCCCGATCTCCACTCCCTTGACGGCGGGAATGGAGCCAACGGCCCACAGCAAGAGCGAATCGAGGCGGCGGTCCCAGTGGACGTAGCTGCCCAGGCCCGGCGGCGCGCCCAGGGCCACCACCTCAAAGACGCCGCCCAGGGTATCTTTGGCCTGCATAATTTGGGCGATGCGGCCGCGCATGGCCTCGGCCGCTGCTGGCAGGGGGCAACGCACGTCATTGGTCTCGGCCGCTGCGAAGCGTTCGGGGTAGGGCATCTCTGGTGGGATGTCCGCCACCACTTCGCCAATGCTCACCACGTAGCTGCCAATGATAATACCGAAAGCGGCCAACAACTGGCGGCAGAGCGCGCCCACGGCGACGCGGGCGGCCGTCTCGCGGGCCGAGGCTCGTTCCAGGGCCAGGCGCAGGTCGCCGTAACCGTATTTGATGGCCCCGGTCAGGTCGGCGTGGCCGGGGCGGGGGATGGTCATCTGTGGCACGTCGCGCTCCCTCCACTTCGCATAGTCCAGGTTGGTGATGTGCAAAGCGATAGGGCCGCCGGTGGTGCGGCCGTTCATCACCCCCCCTGTCAGGCGTACCGTATCCTGTTCGATTTTCATCCGGCCGCCCGTACCATAACCCTGCTGGCGGCGGGCCATCTGCCGGTTTAACTCAGCCACGTCCACCGGCAGGCCGGCCGGCATCCCTTCCAGAATAGCCGTCAACTCCGGGCCGTGCGATTCACCGGCCGTCAAGAATCTTAGCATGAGACGTTTTTCCACCGCAGACACCGAGAGCGCGGAGAATCCTTTCTTTCTCTGTATCTACTCAGCTTCACCGCCAAGACGCGGAGGTCGCCGAGAGAATATAGGTGGAGACTCCGCGCCTCAGCGGTTCACTCCTGTTGCCAGCCTAATGCCAGAGCCGTTGCCAACCCGGCCGGGTCAATCTTCACCCGGAAATGCTCGCTGGTGGGGCAGCCGCAGGCGGAGCAGACGGCCAGGTTGATTGTCTCCGGTTGTAGGACGGCGACGCCAGCTTCTTCCAGGGCCGCAACGGCCGCTTTCAGGTCGGCGTAAGGGCCAGGGCTTTCACATTGCAGACCGGCCGGCCGGACAACCCACACTTCACCGCCGGGGTAGCCGGCCGGTAGCGTGGGCGCGCTTTCGGGGGCGGCCGGATAGCTTTCCGGTAGAGCAGGCTGGGTGGGGGCCGGGTAACCCGTTTGATCGGCCGGCGTTGCGGCGGGGAAGGGGGCAGTTGCTTCGGGCAAAGGAGCGGTGGGGGTGGGGGCGGCCGGGCCGCCGCAGGCCGCTAGGAGCAGAACAACTGTGAATGGAAAGAGAAGGAATCGTTTCATAGCTTTATGGTACTCCTATATTGCATAGCGTCAAGCCGCGCAGGGTACAATCCACTTTTGGGGAAACTCCGTCGTTGCCTCCCGTTGGATTTGGCAATCCAACGGGAGCAAACCACAATTTTCCCGTCAGAATCACGAGTGTCATTAGAATGTGACAACCGTCACGAATAAGGCTGACATTTGTGACTACAAACCCGGCTGCCAATTGGATTATCATGCGCGGTAGACCACTGTGAGAAGGAGGTCGTGGCTGGAGGGCGCACTCGCGCCCGTTCATTGGCCCACAAGCACGCCGTGATCCATTGGCTGGTACAATCTACCACCGCGCACCCCGACCTGGCGGCTGGCCGCGTGCCACCCGGCCTGCTTAACCCCGACGAAGAGGCCCGCTTTCAAGCCCTCAAAACCGAAAAGCGGCGGCGGGAGTGGCTGCTCGGCCGCTGGACGGCCAAACGCCTTTTGCAAGCGGTCATGCGCCAGACAACAGGCCAAACGCCACCGCTGGACGCGCTGGTGATTGAGAACAATGCGGCCGGCGCGCCTTACGCTATTTACTGTACGGGCGAGGCAACTGGGAATGGCGACTCGGAGTTCAAGCCAACTCCTCCCCCAGTTGCCTCGCCCCTACATCTGCCATTGTCCATTAGTCACTCTGGCGACCATGCCTTTTGCGCGGTGCTGGTCAGGAATGAGGAACTGCCAGACGTGGCGGCAACGGATGGGCAACGGATAAGCGGATGGCCTGATGATCTATTCGTTTATCTGCCCGTATCCCACACCAGCCTGGGCGCGGACATCGAGCGCATCGAGGGCCGCCCGGCCGCCTTCGCCGACGACTACTTCACGGCCGCCGAAATGGAGCGTATCGAACACACGCCGCCCTGTCTGCGTCCGGCTTTGGTGACGGCCGTGTGGAGCGCGAAAGAGGCGGTCTTGAAAGCCTTGCAGGTGGGTCTACGGGTGGATACTCGCGCTGTCTCCTGCCTGGTGGGGCCGGCCGCCGACCTACCGGCCACCTGGCGGCCGTTTACGATTCAATGGAACGGCGAGATGGCTCCGGCGGCCGACCTGGTGGGCTGGTGGCGGGGGGTGGAGGGGTACGTGCTGACGCTGGCCGTGAGGAGCGATGAGTGAAAAGTGATGAGTGATGAGCTTCTCACTCTTCACTATCTACCCTGGGAGATATTCTCAATGATTCGAGCGATGGATTTTTATATCCAGGAGTTGCAGAAGCGCAAGGGGCTGGCGGCCGGAACGCCCAAAGAGGCCGACGCCCAGCACAGTAAGGGGCGGCTGACGGCTCGTGAGCGATTGGCCCTGCTGTTTGACCCTGGCACGTTCAGTGAGATGGATACGCTGGCTTTGCCCCGCTACGAGGCTTACCTGGGCGGGAAAGGTTCGCGCTACGGCGATGGCGTGGTGACGGGTTTTGGTCTGGTCAACGGCCGCCACGTCTTTGCCGCCGCCCAGGACGCGGCCGTGATGGGCGGCTCCTTGGGTGAGATGCACGCCAACAAAATTGTCAAGGCCATGCGGATGGCCCTGCAATATGGTTGCCCGTTCATTGCCCTCAACGACTCTGGCGGGGCGCGCATCCAAGAAGGAGTGGATAGCCTGGGTGGTTACGCCCGCATCTTCGACGCCAACTGCGAAGCGTCGGGGGTCATTCCCCAACTATCGGTCATCATGGGACCGTGCGCGGGTGGAGCGGTCTATTCGCCGGCCCTCACCGACTTCGTTTTTATGACCGAGAAAAGCTATATGTTCATCACCGGCCCAGACGTGGTGCGGGCGGTGATGCAGGAGGAGGTCAGCCAGGAGGAGTTGGGTGGGGGCATGATTCACAGCCAGGAGAGCGGCGTCTGTCATTTTTTGACTCGCGATGACCGCGATTGCCTGGAGCGGGTGCGAACGCTCCTCAGTTATTTGCCGTCTAACAATAAGGAAGACCCACCTTACGTGCGGCCGGTGGACGACCCGGAGCGTCTATGCCCAGAACTGGAGCAAATCGTCCCCACCGACCCGCACAAGCCCTACGATGTGCGCCAGGTGATCGGCAGCGTGGTGGACGACGGCCGCTTTCTGGAAGTTCACCAGCTTTGGGCCGAGAATATGGTGGTCGGTTTCGGCCGGCTCAACGGTTGGGTGGTGGGTATCGTCGCCAACCAGCCCACTGTGCTGGCTGGCTGCATTGACATCAAGGCTTCGATCAAGACCACTCACTTCATCCGCATCTGCGACGCTTATAACGTCCCCATTATCACCTTGCAAGACGTACCGGGTTTCCTGCCCGGCAAAGACCAGGAGTACGGCGGCATTATCCGCAACGGAGCGCGCATGATTTACGCCTACAGCGAAGCGACTGTGCCTAAGCTCATGGTCATCTTGCGGAAGAGCTACGGTGGGGCCTATTGCGTGATGAGCAGTAAGGGCTTGCGGGGCGATTTGCTGTACGCCTGGCCCAACGCCGAGATTGCCGTGATGGGCGCGGAAGGGGCGGTCAATATCCTGTTCCGCAATGACCTGAAGGCAGCGGCCGATCCGGCCGCCCGCCGCCGCGAGTTAGTGGACGATTACGAGAGCAAATTCAACAACCCCTACGTGGCGGCCGCGCGCGGGCTGATTGACGACGTGATTGAACCCCGCCAGACTCGCCGCGCCCTGATCCGCGCACTGGAAGTTACCCTCTCCAAGCGGGAGCGCCACGTGCCGAAGAAGCATGGGATTTCGCCAATGTAGGTGGCAAGTAGCAAGTGGCAGGTGGCAAGTGGCAGGTGGCAGGTGGCAAGTAGCAAGTGGCAAGTGGCAAGTGGCAAGTGGCAAGTGGCAAGTAGCAAGTGGCAAGTGGCAAGTGGCAGGTAGCGCAAGCCGCTGGCTTGCCTCTTTCTTACCTGCCACCTGCTTCCTGCCACCTGCCACTGTCAAGAGGTGGTGAATAATGTTTAGAAAGATGTTGATTGCCAATCGCGGCGAGATCGCTGTGCGGATTGAGCGAACGTGCCGCGAAATGGGCATCCAGACAGTGGCCCTCTACGAAGCGGCCGACCGGCGTTCCCTCCACGTGCGCCTGGCCGACGAATGTGTGCCATTGAACTCACCGCAGGGCTTTCTGGATGGTCAGGCCATTCTGGAAATCGCCCAGGCCAAAGGGGTAGATGCGATTCACCCCGGTTACGGCTACCTGGCCGAAGAGGCTTCTTTTATCCGCGCCTGCAACGAGGCCGACATCGTCTTTATTGGCCCGCCGGCCGTCGTCGTCGAGCGAGTCCGCCACAAGATTGACACACTCCGGCGGGCACGAGCGGCCGGCTTCCCCACCGTTGAGTATGCGCCGACCATTTTTGACGCTGACGACCTGGCCGGCGACGACGGCCGCGCCCTGCACGAAGCGGTGGCCCACCTGGGTTATCCGGTGGTTATCAAATCGTGCAGTGGCGGCCGGGGGCGGGGCGAACGGTTGGTGTGGTCGGCCGACCGTCTGCTGGAAGCGGCCCGGCGCGCCCAGGCCGAGGCTCAGGCGGTTTACGGCAATCGCCGCGTCTACCTGGAACGGGCGATCTTACCTGCCCATCAGGTGGGGGTGCAGATCGTGGCCGACGAATACGGCCGCCTCATCCACCTGGGCGAGCGCGAAGGCTCTGTGCAGTACGGCAGCCGCAAGGTGATCGAAGAAGCGCCGGCCCCTTGTTTGACCCAACCCCAGCGCGAACATCTCTGGCAAACGGCCCTCGACCTGGCCCGCCTGTTCGAGTATCAGAACGTCGGCACGGTAGAGTTTCTAGTAGACGGGAGCGGCCAGTTCTATTTCACGGAGTTCAAGGCCCGCATCCAGGTCGAGCATCCTCTGACCGAGATGGTGGCCCAGGTTGACCTGGTGCGCGAACAACTCCGGCTGGCGGCCGGTGAGCCGCTGACGCTTGAGCAGGCCGGCGTGCAACTCAAAGGGTGGGGCGTTCTGGCCCACGTCAACGCCGAAGACCCCTGGCAACGCTTCTTGCCCGGCCCCGGCCGCCTCCAACGAGTGCGCCTGCCCGGTGGCCCTGGGGTGCGGGTGGATAGTTACGTCTATAGTGGCTGCGATGTGCCGGCCGCCTACGACCCTCTGGTGGCTAAGTTAGTGGCGTGGGCGGCGGATCGGCCGCAGACAGTGGAGCGGTTGCGCCGGGCGTTGGCAGAAACGGTTCTGGTAGGCACGCCGGTTAATCTGTCCCTCCTGCGTCGTATTCTCGGCACGCCGGAAGTGGCGGCCGGAACGTACACGACGGAGTTCCTGGCCCGGCCGTTGCCGGACGAAGAGCAGCCGGAGAGCTATTGGCGCGACCTGGCCGTAACGGCGGCCGTGCTGTACGTGCGCCGCAACCAGGCTTTTCATCCGGCCGTGCCGGAACGAACTCTAAGCGGCTGGCACCAGGATAGCCGCCGCCTGCCACAATAGGAATGGAATCGCGAATGGCGCGAATGAGCGAATGGCGCGAATTGTAGACTATATTTATTTGCGTCATTCGCCTATGCGCCTCATTCGCGATGAACAGAGGTTGCAATATGAGCAAGATTGCCGTGACGGTAGACGGCCGGACTTATCAAGTCGAGCTAGAACTATTCGGCCGTAGTGGAACAGAACTGATCGCCAGAGTCAACGGCGAGCCGGTGCGGGTGTTGGCCCCGGAATTGGGCGGGAATCTGGAGGCGATGGGGTGGATCGTCGTGGACGACCGGCCTTATGAAATTGCTTTCGACCCCGACCTCCACTGGTTGCGTTCGGCGCGGGGCCTGCACCGACTGGAAGCGCGGGACGTGGAAGCTCTGGACGCCCGGCCGCGCAATGGCGACGGCCGGGTGAAAGCCCCCATCCCTGGTCAGATTACGCGAGTACTGGTTTCGGTAGGGCAGGCGGTGGCGGCCGGTGAACCGTTATTGGTATTGGAAGCGATGAAGATGGAGAACGAAATCCGCGCCAGTCGCGCCGGGGTGGTGGCGGCCGTCCACGTTTCGGCCGGCCGGGGGGTGGCGCGCAACGAGCTTTTGACGGAGATTAACTGACTCCTTCCGGTGACAACCCATCTCATCGCGTTGGAATCCTAACAAAACTTCTGCTACAATATATGCTTATGCCATCACCATTTCCGGGCATGGATCCCTACCTGGAAGGTTCCTTGTGGATGGGGGTACACGCCCAACTCAGTGCGGAAATAGCCCGGCAATTAGCTCCGAAGCTGCGGCCGCGATACCTGGCCTTGATGACCGAGCGTTTCGTCATGGAGATTCAGGATAGCGTGTCTATCACGACGGCCAGCCTCTATCCTGACGTCGGAGTAGTGGAGGCGTGGCCTGTCCCTTCTGGAGGGGATCAAGCGGTCGTGGCGACTGCGCCTCTACACCTGCGTACCGTTATGCCCACGCCGGTCCCCCACCTTACTGTGGAGATTCGGGACGCGGCCGAGCGGCGGCTGGTCACAGCCATTGAAGTTTTGTCACTAACCAATAAGCGGGGTGAAGGCCGAGACGAATACTTGACGAAACGGCAGCGAATTTTACTTGGCAGCGCGCATCTCTTGGAGATTGATCTGCTACGCAGTGGTCAGCGTGTGCCTATGCGTGAAAAGTTGCCGGACGCCCCTTATTTCGTTTTCCTCAGCCGCGCCGAAAAACGACCACTAACCGAAGTGTGGCCGATTGCTCTCCATGAATCTCTGCCTACTGTGCCAGTTCCCCTGTTACCTGAGGACCCAGACGCGCCGCTAGACCTGCAAGCGGCCTTTACAACCGTATACAATAGTGTTGGCTACGATCTGGCTGTGGATTATACGCACCCTCCCGAGATTCCCCTTTCCGGCCGGGCAGCCGCCTGGGCAAAAGACCTCTTGCGTTAGCTTCAGTTCGATGTCACGTCTCCACCGAGACCTGCTCCGTCGCCTTGAAGCTATAGCCTGCGCCGCGTTCAGAGATAATGTACTCTGGTTCGGTGGGGTCGCGTTCGATTTTCTGGCGCAGGCGATGGATGTGGACGCGCAGCCGGTCCTCGTGGACGACCTCGAAGGGCCACAGGCGGCGTAGAATGAAGTCGGTGGTGAGGACGCGGCCGGCGTTTCGCATCAGGATATAAAGCAACTTCGTTTCGGTGGGGGTGAGGGGACGGGAGTCACCCTGGACAATGGCCTGGCGGCCGGGGAAGTCTACTTGCAAATAATCGTCTACGGCAATGGTGCGGCCGAGGGGGAAGGCAAATTCACCAATGCGGTGCAAAACGCGCTGTACGCGGGCCACCAACTCGCGGGGGCTAAAGGGCTTGACGATGTAATCTTCGGCCACCTGCTGGATGGCTCGCGTGACAGTCGTCTCCTCGTTAAGAGCGGTCAGCATGACCACCGGCAGGTCGCAGTATTCGTGGAGAATGCGACAGAACTCAAAGCCATCCATACCTGGCATCATAATATCTACGACGGCCAGATTGGGTAGGCCATTGCGGGCGATCAAGTCTAGGGCTATCTGGCCGGAATTAGCTCCATTGGTCTCAAAGCCAGCCTTGCCTAAGGCCCTCTCGACCAATTCAACGGTGCCTGGATTGTCATCTACTACCAATATCCGAGGAGAAGTCATAAGAACATTATATCAAACATTAAGAAACAGGACAGATTTTTGCAAGACATCGGATGTTTTGGAAGTATCCGATGTCTTGCGACCATTCTTTGCCGTTGTTTCAGGTATATGCTATAAATGGTCTGCGATTTATTTCACAATCCCCAAACAGGAGGTTTCGGCGTGCTAAGTGACTGGCAATTTGTGGGTATCTTCGTGGCAATTGCGGCCGTCTTTCCTGGCGTCCCCCTCCTTCTAGCCCGTTTCATCAGTCCCCGCAAGCCCAATCCGATCAAACAACAGACCTACGAGTGTGGCATCGAGACCGTCGGCGACACTTGGATTCAGTTCAAGGTGCAGTATTACACCTTTGCTCTGATCTTCGTCATCTTTGACGTAGAGGCGGTTTTCTTGTTTCCGATAGCGGCCGCCTTCGGCCAATTGCCCCTCTTTGCCATCTTTGAGGTGGTTCTATTCGTGGTGATTCTAGCGCTTGGGTTAGGCTACGCCTGGCGTAAGGGCGCGCTGGAGTGGTACTAGAACGCTTTTCACCGCAGAGACGCCGAGAACGCGGAGTAATGGTTAAAGGTTGAAGGTTGAAAGTTAAAGGTTTTCTGAACTTTCAACCTTCGACATTCAACTTTCAACCTCTGCTTTCTCTCCGCGCCTCGGCGGTGAGTCGGAGTCTGAGGCTATGACTTTTAATATCCTGGAGTTTCTCAAGAGCCTGCTCGCTTTGCGCGTCTTTGACTATATGCGCCAGGTGTGGGCGGGGAAGATGGACGCCGGACTGGTGGAGGCGATTTTGGACCTGGTGGGCATCCTGGTTGTTTCCACTTTCCTGTTGCTCATCGCCCTTTTCTTAATCTGGTTCGAACGAAAGGTGGTGGCCCGGCTGCAAGACCGCGTGGGGCCAAACCGTGTGGGCGGGAAGTATGGCTTGCTGCAAACGGTGGCCGACGTGGGCAAGCTGCTGACCAAAGAGAACATCACCCCGGCCGGGGCCGACCTCATTGCCTTCAACCTGGCTCCTATTATCGTCTTGTCGGCCGCCCTACTCCTGTGGGCCGTCATTCCCTTTGCGCCGGGGGTCATTGGGGCCAACCTCAACATTGGCCTGTTCTACGTCCTGTCCATAAGCTCCGCCTCAGTAGTGGCCTTGCTATTGGCTGGCTGGGGTTCTAACAACAAATATGCCCTATTGGGAGCGTTCCGGGCGGTGGCCCAGTTGGTGAGCTACGAGATTCCGATGGTGCTGGCCTTGCTGGTGCCTATTCTGCTGGCCCACTCGATGTATATGCAGGACGTGGTGGCTAACCAATCGGTTTGGTTCATCGTCTGGGCTCCCCTGGCGGCCGTCATCTTCCTCACCTCGGCCCTGGCCGAACTCGGCCGCACGCCCTTCGACCTGTTGGAGGCGGAATCGGAAATCGTGGCCGGTTTCCACATTGAGTATAGCGGGATGAAGTTTGCCCTGTTCTTTGCCGCCGAGTTTATCAATACCTTCTTCATGTCCGCCCTATTCGCCTCGGCTTTCCTGGGCGGCTGGCGTGGCTTTGGGGCGGAGCAATACCCCTTACTGGGCATGATCTATTTTCTGATCAAGGTCTTCGCTGTCTATTTCGTCATCGTCTGGGTTCGGGCCACCCTACCCCGTGTGCGGATTGACCAGTTGCTCAACTTCAACTGGAAGTTCCTGGTGCCTCTGGTGCTGGCGATGGTGCTGGAAGTGGCGGTGATAGATAAGCTGTTGCCGGCCGGGGCGTCGGCCGTCACGCGGGCCGGGGCGCACCTGGCCGGCCAACTGTTGTTAGCCCTAGCTACCCTGGAGATTTTACGGCGGGTGGCTCACCAGCGTCGCCTGGCGGCAATGGGTGAATTGGCCCCGGCCGAGGAAGAGGTGGAGATGGCGCACGGTGAGGCCCACCCCGCGCCGGCCCACTAAAAACGCTCACCGCCGAGGCGCAGAGATCGCAGAGAAAAAGAAAAATCTCTGCGGCCTCTGCGTCTCAGCGGTAGATTCGTGGAGTTTCTTTTATGGAATCTGTGCCGCGACTGATTTTTATTGTTTTGAGTCTCCTCACCCTCGTTTCGGGTGTATACGTCGTCACCAGCCGCAATCTGTTCCACGCGGCTCTGTTTATGATGGCTTCCTTCCTGGGGGTGGCCGGGCTGTTTGTCATGCTGGAAGCGGGCTTCCTGGCCGCCGCCCAACTCCTGGTCTACATTGGGGCGATCTCCATTCTGGTCATTTTCGCCATTATGATGACCCGCCGCCTGATGCAGACCTCCGAAACGCCTTATAACAAGCAGTTCAGCCAATCTTTCATCGTGGCCGGGCTGGTCTTTGTCCTCCTGCTCTTTGTCATCGTTCAGGTCTGGCCGGTGACGGAGGGTGGCGCGCCAGACGTGCCGGCGGCCGTCTTGCAGGGCAGCGTCATTGAGTTGGGCCGCTCTTTCGTAGACCCTAACCAATACGTCATCCCTTTTGAGATTGTCTCGGTGCTGCTTCTGGCCGCGCTGATTGGGGCGATTGTGATCGCCTGGCCGGAGAAAAAGCAGTGATGAGTGACGAGTGATGAGTGCTTGCTGGGCACGCTTCACGTTGCCCGTATCACACATTTTGGTGGAGTGTTATAGAGAATGATACCCCTCTCATGGTACTTGATTGTGGCTGCGTTGCTGTTTTGCATTGGCTTGTATGGCGTGCTGGCCCGGCGCAACGCGGTGGCGATTCTCATGGCTGTTGAGTTGATGTTGAACGCGGTCAATATCAATCTGGTGGCCTTCTGGCGCTACCTGACCCCCGAACGGCCGATTGGCGTGGCCTGGGCGGTCTTTGTGCTGTCGGTGGCGGCGGCCGAAGCGGCCGTCGGCCTGGCTCTGGTCATCTCGGTTTACCGCAACCGCGATTCGGTGGTGGCGGAAGAGTTGGACTCGTTGAAGATGTAAAAGTTCCCTGAGTTCCCTTGTTTCCTCATCGGCACAGTGGGAACTAGAGGAGCGAAAGGAACTTAAGAAAGGTTGGACGTATGAATGAAGCGACTTTAGCCACCTTGACCTGGCTGATCCCGGCCGGGCCGTTGTTGGCCTTTTTCCTGATCGTTCTCTTTACAAACAAGAACCGCACCCTGAGTTGGCTGCTCTCCTGGCTGGCTATCTTCAGTTCGTTGGGCATGGGTTGGTACGTGGCCTTCAACGTCTTCTTCCTGGAGATAGAGGAGATTGCTCATCGGCCGACGGTCATTGCCAGCGCGGTCGAGTGGCTGCCCTTCCGCGAATTGGGTGACTGGCTGCGGATGGGCGTGTCGGTGGACCCCCTGACGGCGGTCATGCTGCTCATGGTACCCTTCACCTGCGCGGCCATCTTCGTCTACAGCGTGGGCTACCATAACTACGGCCGGCCGCGCGGCACGGTGCGGGGTGTACCCAATCACGGCCAGGAAGACCCCCTCTTCTCCCGCTTTTTCGCTTTCATCTGCCTCTTCGCCGGGGCCATGCTCATCCTCGTCGTGGCTGACAACCTGCTCCTCCTGTTCGTGGGTTGGGAGATCATGGGCCTCTGTTCGTACCTCCTGATCGGTTTCTGGTACGCCCGCAACTACGACGACCCGAAGGCCATCACCCCACGCAAGGCAGCCATCAAAGCCTTTATGACCACCCGCATCGGCGACGTGGTCATGCTCTTGGGTATCGTCTTCTTCTACCGCGCCTTTGGCACGCTTAATTTCAGCGAAGCCTTTACCGCCGAGAGTTTGGCTCACGTTGGCCCGGCCGTCGCCGGCATCATCGCCCTCCTGCTCTTTGCCGGTACTGTAGGCAAGTCGTCGCAGTGGCCCTTGCACGTCTGGTTGCCCGACGCCATGGAAGGCCCCACGCCCGTCAGCGCGATGATTCACGCGGCCACGATGGTTTCGGCCGGCGTTTATCTCATTGTGCGTATCTTCCCCCTCATTACCGTTGGCGTAGTGGGCAATCCAGGTGTAGGGGTGGTGATTGGTCTGATTGGCGCGTTCACCGCGCTCATGGCGGCTACCATTGCCGTCGCCCAGAACGACGTGAAGCGCGTCCTGGCCTACTCGACGATTTCCCAATTGGGTTACATGGTGGCGGCCATCGGGGTAGGGGCTTACGTGGCGGCCGCTTTCCACCTGATTACCCACGCCTTCTTCAAGGCTCTCTTGTTCCTGGGTTCGGGTTCGATTATTCACGGCATGGAGCATGGGGCGGAACACGCCCACGACCACCACACCGACCCCCAGGATATGATGAACATGGGCGGCTTGCGGACGAGGATGCCCATCACCTTTTGGACGTTCGTCATTGGCGGCTTTGCCCTGGCTGGCTTCCCCCTGATTACGGCCGGTTTCTGGTCGAAGGACGAGATTTTGGCTGACCTGTGGTTCCAGGGCATTAACGGCAACGGCCTGGGGATGATTGTCTTCTGGATGCTGGTGATAGCCGCTGCCCTGACCGCCTTCTACACCATGCGGCAAATCTCCTTGACCTTCCTGGGCGAACCGCGCACCGACCTGGCCGAACACGCCCACGAGAGTACCAACTTTATGACCTGGCCCCTGGTTGGGCTGGCCTTCTTTGCCATTACACTGGGTTGGACGGGTATTCCCGAAGAGTTTCCGGTGTTGGGGCCAATCGCCAACTATAATTTCGTCCACCATTTCCTGGGCGCGGGCATCGAGGAAGTCCTGGTGGAGTTGAACGAATTGGGGATTCACGTCCACGAATTGGAGACGTTGCCGTTTAACCCGGTGCCATTGACGGCCTCGATTGTGGTGGCCCTGGGTGGCCTGTCCCTGGGCTGGTGGGTCTACGGCCGCCGGCCGCTCAAAGAAGGCCAGCCCGACCCGCTCATCGCTCCCCTCGGTCCGCTGCACACCTTCCTCAAGAACAAATGGTATTGGGACGAACTGTACCAGAAGGTGTTCATTGGCCCGGCCGTCTACATTTCCGAGACGGTGGTCAACGTGTGGATTGACCGGGGCCTGATTGACGGCACGCTCCACTTGATTGCCCGCACGGTCTACGCCATCGGCCAATACCTACTGCGTTTCGAGAACGCGGTGGTCAAGGGTTGGGTGGACTGGGCCAAAGACCAGGTATTGGCCCTGGCCCGCGACTTTCGCTCCATCCAAACCGGCCGTATCCAGGAGTACGCCTGGGTTTCCCTACTCATTGCCTGGGCTTTGGCGGTGGTGGTGCTGCTGATCAATACGGGTTTGCTAGGTGGCATATTTAACTAGGACGAACGACGGAGGACGAAGGACGGATGGGTTCTTTCATCCTTCGCCTTTCATCTTCCGTCGCTATTTAGAACTATGGGTTTCATCGCTAATAACATCCTGTCCCTCATTGTCTTTACGCCTCTGCTGGCTGCCTTCTTCATTTTCTTATTGCCGGACGACGAGAAGAATCTGATCCGGCGGCTGGCCTTTCTCTTTAGCCTGGTACCACTGGCCCTGATTCTCTTGCTGTGGTTCAGCTACGACGGCCGGGCGGCCGGCTTCCAGTTTGAGGAGGTCGCCCCCTGGTTCCCGGCCATTGGCGCGGGCTACCACCTGGGCGTAGACGGCATTAGCCTGTCTATGGTGCTGCTGACCGGCGTCTTGACCCCTCTCTCCATCCTGGCCTCTTTCGGCATCGAGGACAAGGTCAAGATGTACATGGTCTTGTTCCTGGCCCTGGAAACGGGGATGTTGGGCTTGTTCGTGGCCCTGGACTTGATCATCTTCTTCATCTTCTGGGAGGTCGGCCTGGTGCCAATGTACTTCCTGATCCGGCTGTGGGGCGGCAAGGATCGCGATTACGCCTCGTTCAAGTTCCTGATCTACACCATGGCCGGCAGCCTGGGCCTGCTCCTTTCGATTCAGGTGATTGGCCTGGCGACGGGGACGTTTGATATGCTGGCCTTGATGGAGCAGTGGGTCAACCTACCGGCCGGCGGTGTCCTGGCCGGTACTTCTCTGCCGGTCAATCTGGTTAAGGGGGTGGCTTTCTGGGCCTTCGTGGTGGCTTTCGCCATCAAGATTCCCGTCTGGCCCTTCCACACCTGGCTGCCCGACGCCCACACCGAAGCGCCGACGGCCGGCTCGATGATTCTGGCCGGCGTTCTGCTCAAGTTGGGGGCTTATGGCTTCCTGCGTTTGGTCATTCCCTTGTTTCCGGAGCAGGCGCACCTGGCGGCCGGGGTGCTGGCGACCTTCGGTATGTTGAGCATCATCCTGGGTGGTTTGGCCGCCTTCGGCCAGTGGGACTTCAAGCGGCTGGTGGCCTATTCTTCGATTAACCACATGGGCTTCGTCGTCCTGGGCATCGCCGTCTACGCCTGGGTGTATGGGGCGGCGGCCGTCAACGACAATCTCATTGGCGACGCGGTCATCGCCACCAACGGGGCGGCGCTGCAAATGTTCAATCATGGTTTGTCGGCGGCCGGGATGTTCTTCCTGGTCGGTGTGATTTACGACCGCGCCCACACCCGTGACCTCAAGCGTTTTGGCGGTATCTGGACGATCCTGCCGGCTTATGGGGCTATTCTTATTTTTACCAGCATGGCTTCGTTGGGGCTGCCGGGGTTGAATGGCTTTGTCAGCGAGTTTATGGTGGTGCGGGGGGTGTGGAACGTCTTTACCTTACAGGTGGCCCTGTCCATGATTGGCCTGCTGATGACCGGGGCCTACATCCTGAAGGCGGTCGGCGAGACCCTGCACGGTACGCTTAAGCCGGAGTGGCGCGGCCTGCGCGATATGACGTTGCGTGAACACCTGGTCATCTGGCCGCTCATGGCCCTGATGTTGAGCCTGGGCCTCTGGCCGCGCTGGCTGCTGGAAGTGATCAATAGCACGGTGACGAAGCTATTTGGTTGATTTTGGCTTTGAGTTAGAGACAGAGTATAGGGAGGTCAAAGTGCGGCGAGCGAAAACGCATGGGTTCTGGACGCGGATCTTGTTGGTTCTGTGTCTCATTTGCCAGGTGATCGGGTCGGCCGTGGCCCAGGAGCCAGATCCATACCCGGACGAAGGTGAGGGATTACCAGAAGCGGACCCGGCCGACCGGCAGGTGGCAGTGTGACAGGATAACAGTCTGGGACCAGCATTACCTAACGGAGAGGTAACTGGTACAGAACCACCCTCGAATTACGGGAACAGGCCAGCAGTCTGACTGAACTTATCCCCGATAGCCTGGCAACCAACCTCGTGACAGACGGCGGGCTGGATTGGACGCTGACCTGGTCGGTGGAGAACCGGCTGGTGGAGGCCCGCGAGAACAGCAATACCCTCAGCCCGGTTGTCAAGACCTATACCTACGACGCCGATGGCTCGCTGATGATGACCAACAAGGATGGCACTCTCATTATCCTGCTGGGTCAGCTATACCAGGACAACGTGACGGCCGGCACGTCCAACAAGAACTACTGGCTGGGCGGCCGGCTGATCGGCCGTCGTTGGCACACCAGCAACCCCCAGTTCTACCTGACCGACCACCTGGGCAGCGCGACCACTCTCTTGAATAGCAGCGGGGGTAAGAGCGCGGACATGCGCTACGACCCCTGGGGTGAAGAGCGTTGGGTAGAGACGGCCCTGCCCCACCGTTTCCGCTTCACTGGCCAGCGCATGGATGAAACCCTGAACCTCTACGACTACAACGCAAGGTACTATGACCCCAGTACGGGCAGGTTTATTTCGGCCGATACCCTTATCCCTCAGCCATTCAATCCACAAGCGTTCAACCGTTACGCTTATACACTGAACAACCCTGTCCGCTACACCGACCCCTCCGGCCGCTGCATTCCGGAGGAAGCTGACGGAAGTGGTGGGGATTGCGAGGGAGTGGGAACTCCTCCTCCGCCCGGATCGGCCGGCAACCCAATTCCAAGCAATCCTGATGACCCAACTGCCCAGGATTACCGCGATATGACACGACTATCCATCAACTGGGCAAGGAATTACTCTTACAATCACTGGAAACTCGAGTTGACGCCCGAAGAGTTGCTGGCTTTCTTGCTCAGCCAAGAGGTTGGGGACCTCATTGACAATCCTCTGGTGGAGGAGGCCATTACTCGCCGGTGGAATGAGTATTGTAGCGGCGGAGGATGGTCCGCCTCCTGTGTCAACAATTTCTGGGCTTACTATTCCCCGATGCACAACCTCTACGCGTCGTCAACACTGCAATCGGCATTTACCGATGTGACAACTTGGGTCGGGTATGTAGACGACGCCTATAGGGTGGCGCATACACCGGGACTTGGCGGGTGGCAAGCTGATCGCCCGTGGGGCTGGGCCACCTTTACGAATCTGGCAAACCCACAAACGTTCGACCGATTCAAAGATGGTGGATTGACGCAAGGCGGAGGATCTGATCAGGCATATTCTGCGTCGCAATATATTGAAAACGGAGTTTACAAACTATTCCTGGTCCTATCACCAGACCAACAAGCTACTCTTTGTGGTGGCAACAATTGCACGGGTATGCCTTGAGGAATCTTGACTAGAGCACCCTGAATGACTTCACAGAAAAAAGCAAACCCGGAGAGAAAACCATGCCAAAACGTATTCACACTATCCTTACAGGAGTGGGGCTGATGCTACTATTAATTGCTTGTTCTTCCCCGACGTCGCAACCTGACGTTGCCACGCGGTCATTACCCACACAAGCAATTCGTACTCCCTTATCGCCCACAACTTTGACGCCTTCACCCACGTTGCCCCTCGTTCCCAATCCCACAGGATCTCATTCCACAATCCCCGCCCCGGAAACAGCAACTGGCGAGCCATCTCCGGTTTCATCTACCATGCCGACAGCTGAAATGCCAATGATTACAACCGTATCTTGCCAGGGCCTACCAGTAGGCAATGGTCAACCTCTCATTGGCACAGGGTACATTCTCTACTACGCTCATGACACATTAGGAATAGGAGCGATTTTCCTGGGCGATTTTAGCCAACGGCGACTTTTCGAGAGTTTAGGAGAACCGGCATTTGGTGCTGAATTATCCCCTGACAGGAGTACGGTTTCATACCATCGTTTTGGCGAGGACCTGAGCCTCCTCGATTTGGTGACAGGTATGATCAGGTCAGTACCGTTTAACGAGACCTGGGTGGTATCTGCTTATGGCTGGAGTCAGGATGGACGCATTGTTGCCTTACAGACACATACCGATCCTGCACAATTCTATTACTTTGATCCAGTGACACTGGCTGTAGAAAAGAAAGAAAGACCACCACATTGGCCCGAGCCCGCGTACATGACTACACAGGGTATTCCTGGCAGCGGTTTCCTGGTCGTCGATCCAACGGAAACGTTGGCTCTCTATACGGATCGGGGCGCTCATACTAACCGCAACGTGAATTACGTGCTAATCAACGTGCAGGACGGCCGCGAACTCTGGCGCAACGTAGACATAGGCTACAGGTATTACGCAGAACCTGTCTGGAACGAGGATGGCAGCCAGGTACTCGTGGCTTTGCCAAAATTCCGTGGTCGCCCTTACGTTCTCCTCTTGAGTCTAACCACCGATGGACAGGAGACCGAGATAGCCCGCCTGACCGTGTTGCCTGTGGTAAGGGGCGCCTTTGAGATCCGCTACCTGGAATGGTCACCCGATCAACGGTATGTTCACTTGGGCCTATATGAAACGATTGAGAGTGGGCCGGGTTACGTTCTCGATACAGAAACGCAGACCATCTATGAAATCTGCGAACCTGATTTCGTTGAAGGCTGGTGGTTGCCGGAGGAAGAAGGGGGGCACCTGGTCTACGTGGCCGAGGAGGCTAACGGCGAACGGAAACTGAAACTCCTGGACGTGACGACCTGGCAAACGCAGGAACTGCTGACCGCTGACATCAACTTTGATAGACGAAACGTGATTGGCTGGACACCCATAGAGACTCCATAGCCCCCAGTTCTACCTGACCGACCACCTGGGCAGCGCGACCACTCTCTTGAATAGCAGTGGGGGGAAGAGCGCGGACATGCGCTACGACCCCTGGGACGCGACCTTGTACTTTTTGGCACAATTTGCCGAATGGTTTATAGTAGTATGGTCGCTGAAAGCCGTTCACGGGATTACCACGAGTTCAAGGTACCCGACTGCTGAAATTTTTCCCAGGAAGAGTGCCTATGTCCTTTCCTTTCCTCTCCATCATTATGTTATCGCCCATCGTGGCGGCCGTCGTCATTCTGCTGCTACCCAAAGAGCGCGGCGAGAATGCCCGCATGTTGGCCCTGGCGGCGACGATCATTGGCCTCATCTTGTCGGCCTACGTCTACGTCAGTTACAACCAGAACTTGCCGGAGCCTGGCACAGCCTGGCCGGACGCCCTGCAATTTGTGGAGCAGTACCCCTGGATTCCCAGTATCGGCCTCAACTACATCGTCGGGGTGGATGGTCTCAGCGCCACCCTGGTCATGTTGACGGCCATTGTCGGCCTGGGTGGGGTGTTGATCTCCTGGAGCATCGAGGATCGGCCGCGCGAGTTCTTCGCCTTCTTCATGCTGCTGGTGGCTGGGGTGCATGGGGTGTTCATTGCCGTTGACGCCTTCCTGCTCTTCTTCTTCTACGAGCTATCCGTGCTGCCCATGTACGTCCTCATCGTCATCTGGGGCTGGCAGGTGACGCGAGAGTACGCGGCCATGAAGTTGACCCTCTACCTGCTCATCGGCAGCTTCATCTCCTTCATCGGCTTCCTGGTGCTTTACTTTACGCCCGTAGCCGGCGGCGAGGCCTTGCGTACCTTTGACCTGCGTATCTGGTCAGAAGCGGCCTTCCCCCTGGCCGCCCAGGTGCGTTGGTTCTTGCCCGTTTTCCTGGGCTTCGGCGTGCTGGCCGGCGTGTGGCCCTTGCACAACTGGTCGCCCGATGGTCACGTGGCCGCGCCGACGGCCGTCTCCATGATTCACGCTGGCGTGCTGATGAAGTTAGGGGCTTACGCGGCTATGCGCGTGGCGATTCACATGTTGCCGGAGGGAGCGGTCTACTGGTTGCCCCTGGTCGTCTTATTGACCCTGATCAACGTCGTCTATGGCTCATTGGTCGCCATGCGCCAGCGCGACATGAAATACCTGATTGGCTATTCCAGTGTCAGTCACATGGGGCTGGTCTCCATGGGCTTTGCGGCCATGAATCTGCAAGGCTACACGGGGGCGGGTATCCAGATGGTCAGTCACGGCATTATGACGGCTCTCTTCTTCTCGGTGGTGGGGATGATTTACGACCGCGCCCACACCCGCGACATGGATCAGTTGAGCGGCATGGCTAAGGCTCTGCCCTGGACGGTGGTCGCCTTCACCATTGGTGGTTTGGTCTCGATGGGGATGCCGGGCTTCTCTGGCTTCATTGCCGAGTTCCCCATCTTCCTGGGTATCTGGCGCGGCGGCTCGCTGAATATGACTGGGGCAGCTTTCGGGCTGAATCCGGCCGTCTATTACCCCTTCATTGCCCTGCTGTCGGCGCTGGGTATTGTGATCACGGCCGCCTACGTCATGCGGGCCATCGGCAAAGTCTTCTTTGGTGACTACGACCCGCACGCCTGGCACGACATGAGACCCATCCTAAGCATTGACAAATTGACCCTGGCCGTTTTCTGTGTGTGCCTGATTGGGATCGGTATATTCCCCAGCGTCATCGCCCCCATCGTGCAGGCGGGTGTCGAGCCGGTGGTGGCCCGCTTGCAGGAAGCGCAGCAGGCCACGAACGTTTTTGACGCGATTCAGACGGCCGCCACTCACCTGTGGACGTGGCTGGCAGGCGCGTAGTCATCAGTGGACGTTGCAAACCTGACAGGTTCCCGAAAACCTGTCAGGTTTGGATGTTACCCTAGAGGTTTAGGTATGACTTTTCAAGTAACGCTCTCTAGCGTCCTGGCTCTGGCCCCCGAAGCGGGGCTGCTCATCTTGCTGACGGCCGTCATCTTTTATGACCGCGCCCTGAAACCCACCGAGCGCCGCCGCCTGGGGATGCTGACGGCCTGGGGTACATTGGTTATTTTACTGGTGACGGTCGGCCTGTGGCTATTCGCCAATGAACCAGGCCCGCAGCCGGCTTCCCTGTGGGGCGGCATGATCCGTCACGACCTGGTGACGCTGGTCTTTCGGGTCATCTTCTTGATCGCCGTCTTCGCCACCAGCCTGATCTCGATGGACACCGAGCGCTTGCAGCGCGGCGAGTATTACGCCCTGTTGCTGGCGGCGACGATAGGTTTTAGTCTCATGGCCGCCTCGGCCGACCTGATCATGCTCTTCGTGGCCCTGGAAACGGCCAGTCTCTCGCTCTACGTCCTGGCCGGTTACGTCACCGAGGAGAAGCGATCCGTCGAAGCGGGGATGAAGTATTTTGTCTATGGCGCGTTCGCCTCGGCGATCATGCTCTATGGTTTGAGCCTCCTGTACGGACTGACCCGCGAGACGAACCTGTACGTGATCGGCCGCATCATCGCCCCCTTCGACTTGATCCCGATTGTCCTGCTGGCGGTGGTGATGATTATCGTCGGCTTTGGCTTCAAGATCGCCGTCGTGCCTTTCCATTTCTGGGCCCCCGACGTGTACGAAGGCGCGCCCACGCCGGTCACGGCCTTTGTCTCGACAGCTTCCAAAGCGGCCGGTTTTGCCGTGTTTGTGCGTGTGCTGCTGGCTGGGGTGATGGGCTTCCCTGACTACTCGAGCGAATGGTGGGCCATGTTGGTGGCTATGTGCATCGTCACCATGACCCTGGGCAATCTGCTGGCGATTTTCCAGACCAATATCAAGCGTATGCTGGCCTATTCCAGTATTGCCCAGGCTGGTTATGCCCTGATCGGGCTGGTCACGTTGTCGCACGACGGCTCGGCCGCCATTCTGTTCTACCTGCTTTATTACGTGGTCTCCAACATCGCCGCCTTTGGTGTCATCGTGCTGTTCAGCAACCTGACCGGCTCCGACGAGCTAAAAGACCTGTCTGGCCTGAGCCGCCGCTCGCCCTACCTGGCCCTGGTGCTGCTCATTGCCTTGCTCTCCCTGGCCGGCATCCCGCCGACGGCCGGGTTCTTTGGCAAGTTCTTCTTGTTCAAGGCGGCCGTAGACGCAGGGCTGTGGTGGCTGGCCCTCATTGGTATCCTCAACGCTTTCGTCTCCCTCTATTACTACCTGTCGGTCGCCAAGTACCTATACCTATATCGTTCGCCCGATGAACACGTCACCATCCCCGTCTCCCGCGCCGCCCAGGTCGCCCTGGCAATTACTACTTTCGCCATTCTCTACCTGGGCGTGGTGGCCGGCCCGGCCTTCGAGTGGACGAGATTGGCGGCCGGGGCGTTTTTTGCCGGGTAGGCGGTGGTGAGGATGGTATCGGCCGCGAGGAAGCGGTTAATATAAGGCACATAATACCTGGCATTCATATACACCAACCCAACCGGGTCGTTGTGCAGGTGGCCGGTGAAGCCACGGTCGGTGAGGGCGGCCGTGGGCGTTGTTCTATACTTCCCAAACGGCAGGAAGCGGGCATCACTCCCCAGCACAGGGCTACCACTGTTATCACTAAGGCGGCTGGTCGAACCCAGGTGGTCGGTGTAGACATAATACAGGCCGGGGCTGTCCCCACCGACCTTGCGTAGAGCGATAGTCTGCCCACCCAGGCTGTAATAGCTGCGGACGAACGGCCCCTCCTGCGGATACCAGGAAACCGTCAGTTTCGGCCGCAGACTGGCCGTGGCGTAGTCCGACGAGCGGCAGTCCACCTTGCCACTGGCGGCCGCCGTCTGGACGACCTCCAGGCGGAAGCCGTTGTTGGCTGTCGTCCCCGCCAGCCAGTCCTGCACGAACTCCGTCACCGTGAATTCGTAGGTCAGGTAACTGGCGTTGTCAATCCGGTCGTTCGCCACCGGAGTGGCGTTACGGCCGGGCTGGTTCGACCAGGTCACACTACTTTCGGCCCAGCTGGCATTGGCCGGGTAGAGGTTCAAGGTGGCGTAAGGGTCAGAGCCCAGGGTGTAAGCGCAAACCAGTTCCAGCGTCGCCCCCGTCACCTCCGCCCCGGCCGGGATGGCCGAGAGGTCGAAGCGCAAGAAGCTGTGCCAGAACTTGCTATCGAGGAAGTCGGGATTGCCACCCACGGCGGCAATGTTAAAGAAAAGTGGTGCAAGCCTAGAAGGTTAGGAGTACAAGTGGACACTAATCATCTACCCAGACCATATCCAGTACGATACCATTGGTTGTAATGCGCGAGATTTCTTGCTGATTTAAGATGTCAAATATGATCACCTGAAATTCAACCATGTTAATGTTCCCTGACGTTGTAATAGCGATGTGTCGACTGTCGGGTGCCCAAACCAGATTGTCAACGAATACTAATCCCAGGTCTCCGCGGTTTCCATCTTTCTTTGTGCGCCAAATAACCTTTTGATCAGCAACAGACATGACGTTTGGACATTGTATGCCTATCTCTCCACATGCCCCGGCATAGTACAGAAATCGGGTATCTGGTGACCAAGCCAGAAATGTAGGGCTATCAGTCCGTTTGTCATCAAGGCGAACAGGAATGGCACTATCTACCGACGCATAGAATAATGAGTCAGGAGAATCTTCCGTAACGACATAAGCAACAAACTCACCGTCCTGGGACCAGTCACAAACGGCCATGAACAGACAGTTGTCGATCAGAGGTTCAGGTGCCTCCGGCGTAGACCACGGGGCTTCATCCGGTTCTAACACCAGAAACTCTTGAGAACCGCCCTGTGCCTGTGCTTGTTGACACCACAAAGCCAATTGGCCTGTTTGTGGCGAGGGGGCGAGAATGAAGCAATCCCCCGGCCAATAAGGCTGGCTCACCAGTCCCATTGTTTCCATATCTATAACGTATGTTCTAATTGTTTTGAAGTCTTCAAGCGGACCGGAGTTGTCCCGAACGAATAAGTTAAATAGCAGATAGCGGTCATTAACACCCCATGCTGGCCCGGCAAAATCATATTCTACATCAATGTCTAAAACCAGGATGCGTTCTGGTTGCCATTGGGGTAATGGAGTGAACCACAGTTCAGTTCCATCAGCACGCCTTATCCAGTAAGCTAGATATTTTTGGTTCTTGGCGAAGCTGGCCCCCCAATCAAGCCAATCATCTTCTTCTGTCAGAAGATACTCGGATGTGCCATCCGACAGAGCGACTTGTTGAATACCGGCAAGATCGGCCATGAACAGTTGGCCTGTTACATCCCGCGTTTCCATTTCTAAAGTTGGTGTTATCGTGGGGTTGATAGTCGCGGTTTCTACAAAAGGGTGAGGTGTTTGGGAAGGGTTGGCCGCCGGTTTAGCAGGTACTTGGGGTGAAGGTGTATCTGTGACTTGCACTGGAACAGGTGTGCTTGCTTCCAACAGTGCCGCTGATGTGGTTGCAGTTATCGTTAGACGTTTCTCTATATCAGGAGCAATGGTCATCGTCAACTCGCTGCCAGTTTGTGATGGTAAGGTGCAGGCGCTCAAGATAACAAGAATCTCTATCCAGACACAAAAAGATAACCGGAAGTTCACTGACTTGTAAGTCGACGCTTGCTCCAGAACTGTCTTTATCCAACAGTGTAGATAGTATGTATTACGCATGAGCTTTTTCCTTAAGTCACTATAGATGCACGGCTGTTTCGTCTGTTGTTGTCTCTTTATTTGACTTGAGGAAGTGCTATCAGATTGTTAACTACCAAATAGTTTACGGGTGTTCCGGTGCGGTCCACTTGGCTACTTGGGAAGCGGTTGAACACAACCTGGCTAGAAACTCCTAACGATTCAGCATAGTTTCGTAGGTATGCCTCATTGGTTACGGCCTGAGCCGGTGTTACATGACCAAAGAAAATTGAGCCACCAGTTGGGTCTGTGCCGCCTGCCTCATAGTCCGAAATTACTGGTATCACTACTTCCTTATATATGTCATCTACGCCGCCTTCATAGTAACTATTCAAATTGTCATAAGCTTGATCAACAACCTCCCCCACGGTCATACCCTCGATAGGCTGAAAGTTCTTGTTAGCACCCATTTTTAACAATCCATACTCTTCCATAATGACCTGACCTATCGCATATTGCCCCGAACTGAGAACGTAACCGGCAACATGACTGGTTGCGCTAAAATTGGAATTGGGGGAAAAAGAAGCTCCTTCGGGTGTTGTCGTTCCCGCCACGCGATTGAGTGTAACCCAGACAATAGCTTCTGCTTGAGCATTACCATGACCGTGCATTTCGGCAAATGCAGCTATTGCCAGGAGTTGTTTTTCCCAATATTTTAACTCAACCGGCCGCACAGGTTTTGGCGAAGGGGCACAGTAATCATCCTCCTCACATGCTCGATGACCTGTAGGGTCAGTGAATCTAAGGGGGTTGTTCAATACATACCCATAACGGTTGAAGCTTTGTGGATTTTGGGGATCGGGTACAAGGGCATCGGCCGAGGCGAACCTCCCCACCCCTGGCACATAATACCTCGCATT
>JBFMFT010000109.1:0-12507 GCA_040751925.1 Chloroflexota bacterium | reverse complement strand
GGGGCCAGCCTCAACGCTTACATCAAGCGGCTGGCCCAGAAGAACCAGGTCATTCAGTTGAGCGAAACCCTCTTGCTGCTGGCCCAGGTGGCCGACGCCCTGGGCTACGCCCACCGCCAGGGGGTCGTCCACCGCGACGTAAAACCCGACAATATCTTGCTCAAACCCCTCCCCCAACCGGAGCGCGAGGGGGAACTACCCTTGCGGGCGGTGGTGACCGACTTCGGCCTGGCGAAATTGCTGGAAGGGGGCGTGCAGACGCAAACCGGAACTTTCATGGGGACGCTGCCCTATATGTCGCCGGAGCAATGCCTGGGCAAAGAACTAGACGGCCGCTCCGACCTCTACTCACTGGGCATTATGCTCTACCAACTGGCGACCGGCCAAATGCCCTTTCAGATCAAGTCGCCCACCGAGGCTGTCCTCAAGCACGTCAACGAAGCCCCCACGCCACCTCGCGCCGTGCGGCCGGGTGTGCCGGCTCTTGTCGAAGCGGTTATTACCCGTTTGTTAGCGAAAGACCCGGCCGCCCGCTTTATCACCGGCGAGGAACTGGCGAAAGCCTTGCGCCAGGCGGCCGGCGGGCTGACCGAGGCCGACGTGACCAAATTCTCTCCACCGGAGTCGGTGGTCAGCCTGGTCACCCAGTTAGTCCCCGAAAGTCTGAAGGCGGCCGAGCCCAGCCGCCTGGGGTTTGACCTGACCGCCTTGCCTGGTCAAGACCGCCTGCTCATCGCCCGCCAGGGCGAGGCCCCCCGCTCCATCACCCTGGAAAAAGACCAGTACACCATCGGCCGCTCGGCCGATAATGACATTGCTCTGCCTGGGGAGGGTGTTTCGCGCCGCCACGCCCGATTAGAACGGACCCCTGAACGTGGCTGGCAGGTGCGGGATATGGGCAGCACTAACGGCACGTACCTGGAGCAGAACAAGCTGCTGTCCGACATTCCCGAAAACTGGGCCAGCGACCAGGCTCTGCGAATTGGCTCCTACTTCTTGCGCTGGCAAGCCACCGGCGTCATCGGGGGGGCTGCGCCAGGGGCAACGGCCGTCGCCGGCACGTACCCGGCCACTGTGCCGCCGGGTGGCGCGCCGGTTGGGGCAACCCAGGTGCAATCTACCAGTGGGCAAATCAGCCTGCTGGTCAACCCGGCCAATCTGGAAGTATCCCCTGGCGGCCGGGCCAACGTCCAGGTCGAGTTGCTCAACCAGGGGCTAATCGTAGACCACTTCCGGCTGCGGGTGGAGGGGCTACCGGTCGCCTGGGTCACGATTGCTCAGGATACGGTGCAACTGCTCCCAGGGGCGCGTAGCTCCCTGCCGGTGACGATTCATCCACCCCAGGAGAGCGCGGCCAGGGCCGGCCAGCATCCTTTTAAGCTGGTGGTCAGCGCGGCCTCCAACCAGCAGGAGGCGGCGACGGCGAAGGGGGTCATCACCGTCAAGCCTTTTGAGCGATTTACGGTGGACGCCCGGCCGACCACCCTCCGCCACGAAGGGATTGTGCGGGTGCTGGTGCAGAATGAGGGCAACGCCGACGGCAACTACGTGATCGTGGTGCGCGACCCGGCCGAGGCTATCCGCGTGGAAGGGCAACGCAGCCGGCTGGCCCTGGCCGCCGGAGCCAAGGGGACGGTTGACCTGGCTCTGGCGGCCAAGAAGCGGCCGTGGCTGGGAGCGACCCAACAACTGCCCTTCGAGATTCAGGTCAGCGCGGCCTCTGACGCCCGCCAGGTGAAGGTGGGGCAGATGCAGGTGCGGCCGCGCCTCCCTGGCTGGCTCTTACCGCTCCTGGGTCTGCTCTTGGTCTTGCTTTGCGTAGCCGGCGGCGCATTACTTTCTTTCTTTAACCAGCGCAACGAGCAGGCGACGGCGACATTCCAGGCTCAGGCGACGGCCATTGCGGCTGTTACCCAAACGGCCGGGGCCTTACAGATTGCTGTGGCCGAGCAAACGCGGGTGGCCGAGCAGGCTACCGCGGTAGAGGCTACGGCTATCGCTCAGACGGCCATTGCTCAGGGCGATGATGACCAGGATGGCTTGAGCAACAGCGCGGAATTGACGGCCGGCACCGACCCCAACAACCCTGACCACGACAGCGACGGCCTGAGCGATGGGGTGGAGGTCAACCAGTTCAGCACCAATCCGCGCAAGCAGGATACGGACGACGATACACTCCTGGACGGCGAGGAAGTGAATACGCACGGCACGTCGCCCACCAACCCGGATACCGACAGTGACGGTGTGCCAGATGGGGTGGAGATTGCCGGCGGCACAGACCCCAAATCGGCGACCGTCCCCACGGAAACCCCCACACCAACCAGTCCAGCTACGGATACTCCGACCACTACACTTGTACCTACCGAAACACCAACGCCAACCAACCAGCCGACGAACACCCCTACCCCCACTCCCCCACCGACGGATACACCAACACCTACGCCAACACCGGTGCCGGCCCTGCCGTATTCTCAGTTTTTCCTGGACGTACCCCAGACATGGGACGCTGATCTGGACCTGGGCTACATTGGCGCAGGCGACGAGGCGGAGTTCTGGTTTCACGCGGTTTCGGCCGATGAACGGTACGTCGAGCCACAGAACGGCGCGCTCCTGGCCCGCGTGGAGGTTGAGGAGATGCGGGCCGAAGTCTGCGCCTCCACCCCGCTATCCGGCGACCCGATTCCCGTCATTGAATTATCCACCAGCTCCCAGGTCTGCTATTTGACTAATCAAGGCCGTTACGGTTACTTCCAGCTTCTGGCCCCCGTTGGGCCTAGCCCCGGCACGCTCAATCTTAGCTTTACCACCTGGGCGGCCGGTGTCCTGGACGTGCCGCAGACCTGGCTGGTAGACCTGGACACAGGTGTTATTGGTGTGGGGCCCGATTCAGACATCTGGTTCCAGGCGGAGACGGCCGACGAACGGTTTGTAGCGGCCGAGAATGGAGCTTCGATTGCCCTGATGGGAACAGAGTCGCCCGGCTACGAGGGCTGTCTGGTCGCCTCCTTCACCACCGGCCGCATCCACGTCAACGATCTACCGGCCGGGACCTACGTCTGCTACTTCACCAACCTGGGCCATTACGGGCAGTTTGTGGTCAACGCCGACGTCGGCCCCAGCCCCGGCACACTCAGTATAACCTTCTTTACCTGGCAATAATCCCGGCGAAAAAGGTTCTCTTCTAGCCGGTCTCTGACAGTCGCCTACAAGGCGCGGTCAGAGACCGGCCATAGCCAGAGAGGGTGAGCAATTACCGCCTGGAACGTTATAGCCTGACAGGTTGTTGGTAGACCCCAGCCGATACCGATACTGGGCATTGACGTTGCCTCATACTTTGTTACAATGTTTTTCTCTGGATTGGTAACGGGTAGTTGATCGCTGGAGGGTATCAACTACCCGTTACCAATTACCATTTACGAGGAGGACAGGCCGTGAAGAATAGTTCCAGTGAGTGGGCGGTGGAATTGGTCAGTGTGACCAAGCAATTTGGGGAAGTTAAGGCGGTTGACGACGTGAGTCTGCAAATCCGCGATGGGGAATTCTTCTCACTCCTGGGGCCAAGCGGCTGCGGCAAGACGACTACCCTCCGCATGGTCGCCGGCTTCGAGCAGCCGACGGTGGGTGAAATCTACATTAAGGGCCAGCCGGTGGCCGGCATCCCCCCGTTCAAACGGCCGGTCAACACCGTCTTCCAGAGCTATGCCCTCTTTCCGCACATGACAGTGGCCGAAAACGTGGCTTTTGGCCTGGAAATGGCGAAGACGCCTGGCTCGGAGATTAGGCGGCGGGTGCAGGAGGCTCTTGACCTGGTGCGACTGCCAGGCATGGGCGGCCGTCGTCCCCGCCAGCTTTCCGGCGGGCAGCAGCAACGGATCGCCCTGGCCCGCGCCCTGGTCAACCGGCCGAAAGTCCTCCTGCTAGATGAACCCCTAGGCGCGTTGGACCTCAAGCTGCGAAAAGCGATGCAACTGGAACTCAAGCAAATCCAGGCCGAGGTGGGCATTACCTTCATCTACGTCACCCACGACCAGGAAGAAGCCCTCACCATGTCCGATCGGATTGCCGTGATGAACGAGGGCTGGGTGCAGCAGGTGGGGCAGCCCCGCCAGATTTACGAACATCCGGCTAACCGCTTCGTGGCCGACTTTATTGGCGAGACGAACTTCCTGACCGGCACGTTGACCGCCGTCGAGAACCCGGCCACCATTCTAATCGGCGAGCTGCCGGTGCTGGGGGTGATTGATGGACAAGCGGTGACGGCCGGCCAATCGGTTACATTGGCAATCCGGCCGGAAAAGATCAACCTCTATCCCCCCGGCGAAGTGGCGGTTAGCAAGGCGGGCATTGACGCCGACGAACTGATGCAACTATTCGGCGGCCAATTGCCAACCAGCACGGTCAATATGCGCGAGTACCTGGCCCTGGAGAAGAATAACGTGGTCGTGGACGGCCGGGTGGTAGAAGCCATCTACATCGGCACGGATACCCGCTACCGGGTGGCCCTGACTGACCAGGCCGAGGTCTTTGTGCGGGTGCAGAACTTCGGCAGCCGCTACGACACACCCTTCCAGGTCGGTGATCCTGTGTTGACCCACTGGGTGGCGGAGAACGCCCAGGTGCTAACGGAGTAATCCGTAATGCGTAATGCGTAAAGGGCCTTATTCTTACGCATTACGCCCTGAGCTGAATCGGTGACTGTAGCGACCACCCCCTTCCGCCTGGAAACCGGCCGCGACCCTCTCCTCCGCGCGGCCGCCCTCCTCTCCCTGGCCCACGCGCCGTTGTGGGCCGTCTTGTTTTTTCGCTGGCTGACCTTTGGCCGCTTCCAGTGGACACCCCTGGCCGCCGAACTGGCCCTGGCCCAATGGCCGCCCCTGGTCGCTTATGGTCTGTATGGCCTGTTGTTCGCCGTAGACCTGGCGGTGGGGTTGGGCCTGCTGCGGGAAAAGCGGCCGGCCCGCTGGCTGGGGATCGGCCGGGCTATGATGGTCATCCTGGCCGGCCTGGCCTACTTCTGGTTGACGCGAGAGTTCTTTGGGGCGGCCGTCGTGGTGGGCCTATCGGGTTTGCTGCTCACCCTGGAATTGCGCCACACCGCCTGGGCCATTGCTTATCCGGCCGCCTTCTGGCTGGCCGTCTTCTTCGTCATTCCCCTGGTCATCGTCTTTATTGTCAGCCTGGGTGAACGCACCCGCCTGGGTACCGTCACCTACCCACCCTTCTCTCTGCAAAATCTGGGGGGGTACTTTGACGATTACGGCCGTTTTTTCAGCCGCATTGGCGGCGAACTGATCTACCTGCGTATCTTCTGGCGTTCCGTGTGGACGGCCGTCGGCAACACCCTTCTCTGCCTGCTACTTGGCTATCCCTTCGCCTTCTGGATTGCTCGCCAGCCCGAACGCTACCGCCACGTCCTCATCTTTCTGGTGATGATTCCCTTCTGGACGAACTTTCTAGTGCGAACCTACGCCTGGATGCTCATTTTGCGCGATAGCGGCCTGATCAACAACTTCTGGACGATTACTTTGCACGAACAGGCGATGCTGCTGGCCGATCAGAGCGCGTTGTTCGCCCGGCTGGCCCTCCTGACCGAGAATAAATTGACCTTACTCTTTACCCAACCGGCGGTCATGGTGGGCCTGCTTTATGGCTTCCTCCCCTTCATGGTGCTGCCCCTGTATACGACGCTGGAAAAGCTGGACTGGTCGCTGCTGGAAGCGGCGGCCGACCTGGGGGCCGGCCGTTGGCAAAGCCTGACCCGCATCCTGCTCCCCCTGACCCTGCCGGGCATCGTGGCCGGTTCGATCATTGTCTTTATTCCCTCGTTGGGGGCTTACGTCACGCCGGACTTGATGGGTGGGGCCAAGGTGTCGTTGCTGGGGAATCTACTCCAGCAGCAGTTTATGACCGTGCGCGATTGGCCCTTTGGCTCGGCCATTGGCTTCCTGATGATGGCGATTATGTTGCTGGCGACGGTGTTGTATTTCCGCGTTGCCTCCCGGAAAACGTAATGCGTCATCCGTAAAGAAGTTTACGGATGACGCATGACGGATTACGCAATACGTTTTACGAAGACTCACCGTGACAACTATCACCACCACCTCCCCCGCCCGGCCGTTCCCGACGGTGCGGAAAATCACCTGGGGTCGAAACTGGCGGCCGGGTCTCGGCCGGCGCAGCCTGACCTGGTTCGCCGCCGCCACCTATCTGTTCCTCTATTTACCCATCTTCATTCTCCTCATCTATTCGTTCAACGCCAACAAGGTCGTTGGCGTGTGGACCGGCTTTAGCACACGCTGGTACGTCGAACTGTTCCAGGACACGGCGATTGGGCAGGCCCTGGAGGTCAGCCTGTGGGTGGCTGGCTGGTCTACCCTGATCAGCACCATTCTTGGCACAATGGCCGCCCTGGTCTTGGAGCGCTTCCGCTTTGCCGGCAAGTTGACCTTTGACGCGGTTCTCTATTTACCGATCATCATCCCCGATATTGTGATGGCCCTGTCCACCCTGCTCTTTTTCGTCATCTTTGCCGTGCCTCTCAGCCGCTATACGATCCTGATCGCCCACGTGGCCTTCAATATCTCCTTTGTGGCGGTGGTGGTGCGGGCGCGGCTGGCGGACATGGACAAACGACTAGAGGAGGCGGCGGCCGACCTGGGGGCCACCGAGTGGACGACCTTCCGCCGGATTACCTTGCCCTTGCTGATGCCCGGCGTCATTTCGGGCGCGCTGCTGGCTTTTACCTTGTCGCTAGACGACTTTGTGATTACTTTCTTCGTGGCCGGCCCCGGCTCAACCACCTTACCGGTGCGGGTCTATTCCATGATCAAATTCGGCGTCACGCCAGAGGTGAACGCTATCTCGTCGCTGATGTTGGTCGGGTCTACCGTCTTAGTTATAATCTCGCTGCTTTTGCAACGGAGGTAAGAGTTCACCGCCGAGCAAGTAATGAGTGCTGAGTGAGGGGTTACTCGTTGCTCATTACTCGTCACTCAGCACTAGAAACTCGGCGGTGAAGGAGGAAAGAAGAATGAATGGGAAGAAGATGGGCTGGTTATTGATGGTGTTCGGGCTGGTGTTGAGCGCGTGCAGTGGCGGCCCGGCCGGAGGGCCAGCCCCAACGGTGGCCCCGGCGGCCACGACCGACCAGACGGAAAGTGGCCCGCCTGAACTGGCCGCCGAACTCAACGTCTACAACTGGAACGATTACATTGACGAAGAGATGCTAACCCAGTACGAGGAAAAGTACGGCGTTCACATCGTCTACGACACCTACGCTTCCAATGAAGACCTGCTGGCGAAGTTGCAGGCCGGGGCGACCGGTTACGACGTGATCTTCCCTTCTGACTACATGGTAGCCCAACTGATTGAGCTAGGTTTGCTGGCCGAAATTGACGTCAGCCAGATGATCAATTTCCAGAACATCGGCCTGGCTTTCCGCGACGCGCCTTTTGACCCCGGCAATCAACACTGTGTTCCCTATCAATGGGGGACGACGGGCCTGGCCTACCGGGCCGGCCATCCCTTCTTCGAGGAAAATCCGCCCGACAGTTGGGCTTACCTCTTTGAGCCGGAGTTGCTGGAACAGTACGCCGAGGGCGGCGTCAACGCCCTGAACGACCAGCGCGAGTTGATGGGGGCGGCCCTGGCTTACCTGGGCTACTCGATTAACGACACGGACGAGAAGCACCTGGAGGAAGCGCGTGACCTGATTTTGCAGGCCAAGCCCTATTGGAAAACCTTTAATAGTGAGGATTACGACGACTCCTTGCTCATTCCTGACGAAGTGGTTCTTTCGCACGCCTGGAGCGGCGACGCGGCCGCCGCTTATTACGCCACCTATAGTGAGGAAACGCAAGATGGCCATTGGTACTACGCCATCCCCCAGGAAGGGGGTGTCAAGTGGATGGATAACGTGTGTATCACCGCCGCCAGCCAGCGTTACGAGACGGCCGTTCACTTTCTGAACTACCTGTTGGACGCCGAGGTGGGGGCGGCCATTACCAACTTTACCTACTACGCCAGCCCCAACGAGGCGGCCCAGGCTTTCATCCTGCCCGAAATTCTGGCCGACCCCGGCATTTACCCGGCCGCGGAAGTCCAGGCCAAATTGAATTGGCTGACAGAACTAGGTGACGCGGTCTTTGCCTATGACCAGATGTGGACGGTCATCAAAGGTCAATAGTTGAGTAGCCTGGCCCTCCGCTTTGCTAACGTCAGCAAACGGTTCGTCTTTGCGCCCGATAGACCGCAGACCATTCTGGAAACGGTCATCGCCACGGTCTCCGGCCGGCCGCGCCGCCCGCGCCAGGAGCTATGGGCGGCCTGTGACGTGAGTTTTGATGTGCGGCCGGGTGAAAGCCTGGGGCTGATCGGCCGCAACGGCAGCGGCAAAAGTACCATCCTCAAGTTAGCCGCCCGTATTCTGCGCCCCACCAGCGGCCAGGTAGAGGTACACGGCCGGGTGGGGGCTTTGCTTGAATTGGGGGCCGGTTTTCACCCAGACCTGACCGGCCGCGAAAATATCTTCCTCAATGGCTCCCTCCTCGGTCTCGGCCGCCAGCAGATGCGCTCCCTCTTTGACTCCATCGTCGCCTTCTCCGAGTTAGAAGAGTTTATAGATATGCCCGTCAAGCACTATTCGTCGGGTATGTATATGCGCCTGGGTTTTAGCGTGGCTGTTCACGTAGAGCCGGAATTGCTCATCGTGGACGAAATTCTGGCGGTGGGCGACCAGGCCTTCCAGGGCAAATGCCTGGAGCGGATTCACGAGATGAAGGACAACGGGGTGACGATTGTTCTGGTCAGCCACAACCTGGATTCGGTGGCCCGGCTTTGCCGCCGCCTGTTGTGGTTGGATCACGGCCGTCTGCACGCCGACGGCCCCACCGACGAACTCATTAGCCGCTACCTGGCCGAGCTACACCAACTTCATCCGGCCGCCAGCGCGGTGAACGGCCGCCAGGATTTTCGCCGTTGGGGGACGGGTGAGGTGGAGATAACCCACGTCCGTTTTCTGGATGAGGCTGGCCTGGAGCGGCCGGCCTTTAAGACGGGCGACGTTGTGACCATCGAACTGGGCTACCAGGCCCGCGTGCCGGTCGTGGAGCCGGAGTTTGGCCTGGCTATTCACAGCCACGATGGTTTTCACGTCAATGGCCCGAATAACCGCCAGGCGGGGCTGCATCTCGGCCGGGTGGAGGGCGCGGGAACGCTCCGCTACACCATGGAGCGGCTGCCTCTCTTGCCGGGTATCTATCGGGTAACGGCCGCCGTTCACGACAGCGCCATGACCAGGGCCTACGATTACCACGAGCAGGCTTACCCGTTCCTGGTGGTGGCCGGCGGTAGTAAGGAGTCGCATGGGGTGGTGGAGATTCCGGCCGTGTGGGAGTGGCGGCCGGTGGCGAGCGGTAAGTGGTAACTGGTAATTACCAGTTGCCAATTACCAATTACATCAGAAATGGCTCTGCCCTTCATCCTATACTTGTCCCTCTCGCTTTTGTACTTGCTGGCTGTGCCGACGGGTGAGGCGCCAGACGAGCCGGGCCACCTGCAATGTATCGAGCAGGTGTCCATCGAGAAACACTTACCAATTGTTAATCCACCACCACAAGGGGAGTGGTGGTCGCGGGGGGTAGTCTTGTCGGGGCGGATGTGCTATCATTTACCCTTGTACTACGTCGTTAGCGGCTACTCTCAACGTGCCGTCCAGGGCATCACTGGTAGTTCACCACATTTTGAGTTTCCACCCGAGAATCCCCAGTGGGGGGATTCACCGGCCGTGTTTGCCCACGACCCAACCGAGCCATTCTGGCGGATTGGCGAGCCGGCGGCGGTGTGGGTGTTGCGGGTGGAAGCGATTTTGCTAGGTCTAGTCACGGTGTGGGCGGCGCGCCAGACGGCCGTCCGCCTCTTTCCGGGCGATCCAACTTCAGCCGGGCTGGCTGCGCTGCTGGCGGCCGGATGGCCGCAGTTTCTCTTTATGAGCCGGGCGATTAGTAACGATACGTTGGCGACGGCCTGGGCGGTGGTCGCGTTGGTGCTCCTGCTAGACGTGGGCCGGCCGCGCCGCTTCTTCTGGGCGGCTTTAGTTTCCTGCCTGGCGGTCTTGACAAAATTCACCATGCTCTTTACTCTAGGTATCGTGGTCGTAACCTGGTTGCTGGAATGGCTTGGTGAGTCTTCGCGGCGGGCGGTGTACGTTCGCCAGGGATTGTTGGCCGGGCTGCCCATCTTGGCCCTGACCTTGCTCCTGGCCCTACAGCCCACCCTGCGCTTGCACGTGGAACAGACGTTACAATCGTTTGCGGCGGTCAACCCGGCCGTGTTGACGATCCCCTACTGGCTGGCGGTTTGGCAGCTGAGTTTGAGTTCAGGCTACGCTCGCTTTGGCTGGATGAATGTGCCGGCCCCCACCTGGCAGGCTTACGCCTGGTGGGTGTTGATTCTGTTAGCCGGTGGCCTGGGTTTGTGGCGGGCGCTGCGCCTGGAGCAGCGCAATCGCCGGCAAGGTCTGATACTGGCGGTGGCCGGCGTGTGGGCGGCCGGCGTCTTTTTCAGCTATCTTCGCATTAACTCGAATCGCTTTCAACCGCAATTTCGCTTCGCTTTTGCCTTGTTACCACTCCTGGCGGCCCTGGCGGCGGCCGGTCTCAGTCGCTTGGTAGGTCGCTTCCCCCGTTGGCGACAGGCGGCCGCGCCCCTCCTGGCGGCCGGGCTGTGGCTGACCAACGTTTGGCTGCTTCTCAACGTACTTGAACCGGCTTATTCGTGAGGGCGGGTAATTAGTAATTGGTAATAACCAATTACCCCAGAGGAAGGTGTGATGAGAAACCGTGAGGACAAAGCAATCCGTTCGTTGGCCATCTGGCTGATTTTGATCGTATTAGGAGTTGCCCTGGGCGGCCGGTCGCTGGCGGCCGACGATTCACCCGTGACCAGCGATGACGCCGCCCCCGTCGCCAGTGACGAGGCGGCCGGGGCCTATTCACTCTTCCTGCCCAGTATTCTCTCGCGCTCGCAGACAAGTATTGGCGCGAATTGCCGGTATGGGGTGGCCGTCGGTCGCAGTGAGGACTATTACAACTGGTACGGTCAAATAGGAGCCGGTTGGCGCCTGAACTTTGGCACGGCGGCCGATTCCGCCCCGGCCAACGTGGAGTATGTGCCGGTTGTTTGGGTGGAGCAGGATCAGGACGCCAACGGAAATTACTTGCCAACCTATTCGACGGTTCCTTCCCTGACCGACTATGGATTGGGGGCGCAAATCACCGCCCGGCCGGGGGCAACCTGGATCGTCGGCAACGAAGTAGACCGCGCCTACATCCAGGGTGACACCTACCCCGACGTATACGCCACTGCCTACCACGACGTGTACACCTTCATCAAGGAACGTGACCCTGAAGCGCAGGTGGCGATCTCCGCTCTGGTGCAGGTGACGCCCGGCCGCCTGCAATACCTGGACCTGGTGTGGGAGGCGTATTTGGAACAGTATGGGGCGACCATGCCGGTTGACGTTTGGAATATGCACCTGTACATCCTGCCGGAAATACGGGCTGATGGCACGCCGACGACGGCCCACGTCGCTTTAGGCACAGACCCGGCTCTAGCCATTCTGGAAAGTGGAGGGGACGCTGCCTTATGCCCTCTGGACGACGTTTACTGTTACGCCGAACACGACGACCTGGATCTGTTCGCCGAGCAAATTCTGGCGATGCGGAACTGGATGAAGGAGCATGGTCAGCAGGATAAGCCGCTCATCCTGTCGGAGTATTCGACCCTCTATGTTTTCCTGGATTACGACGACCCGATCAACCCGACTCAGTGCTACGTGCAAGATGAGTACGGCGGCTGTTTCACCGAGCAACGGGTCTCCGATTTCATGGTCGCCTCGTTTGACTACATGGAAACAACCACCGACGCCAGCCTCGGCTATCCCCAGGACGATTATCGCCTGGTGCAACAGTGGCTTTGGTTTAGTATGTTCGTTCCCGTCGAAGACACGGGCGGTTCTAGCAACCTCTTGACGGAAGATAACACGGCTCTGACCCAGGTCGGCCGCACCTTCCGCAATGAGGTGGCCGCCCGGCCGCAGACGGTCAACCTGCTGCCGGATGACCTGGCCTATCCCATCGCTTTTACCAGCACCCCCACCGGCACGATTAACGTAGCTTTGTCGGCCGTCGCCCGCAACAATGGCAACAAGCTCGTAGACAACTCTTTCGTGGCTACATTTTACTCAGACCCGGCCTTAACCCAGGTCTTGGGCAGCACCACGCTGAATGACTTGCACGGCTGCGCCAGGGATATTGAGACGGCGACGGCCGTCTGGCCGGCCCTGCCGACCGGCTACCACCCGTATTGGGTTAAACTCGATAGCCAGGGGGCCGTCAGCGAAAGCAGCGAGAACGACAACGTGGCTACCGGCTTCGTCCTGGTCAACCCCCACCAGGTGTTCATTCCCATTGTAACGAAGCCGCTTCCGTAACAACATGCGTCCTGAGT
>JBFMFT010000108.1:0-12580 GCA_040751925.1 Chloroflexota bacterium | reverse complement strand
CGGGCCAAGCGGGCCACTCTGGCCAGGCAGCCTTCTCGGTAATGATGGGCTAGTAATTGGGCGAGGTCGGCGAGATTGTGGTAGGGGCCATACACTTCGCTGAGGCGGTGGCGGTGTTGGGAGAGCCAGACGAAGAGGTCGGCCTCGGTGCGGCCGGGGAAGTCGCGGAGGAGGGTGGAGTCGCGGATGATTTGGACGGTGGGGAGGTAGATGAGTTCGTACCAGGCGGCGACGGCTTCGGGGTAGGAGAAGTGGCGGCCGTCTATGGCCGTCAGTTTTTGGCGAAGGTCGGCGATTTGGGCTAGTAGCTCGCGGTAGCGGCCGGGGCTGGTGAAGTGGATGTCGTGGTCGGGTTGAATTTGGTCAAGGTGGGTTTGGGCCATGAAATTGCTCTCGCCGAGGCGAATGAGGATGGTGTCCAGGTCGTCCTGGGGATGGATGGTGATTTCGGCCGGAAATTGCCAGACGTAGGCTTCGATGGTGGTGTTACCTAACTGGCGGGCCACGGCGCAGCGGTGGTTGCCGTCCTGGACGAAGTAGACCTCGCCGACCTGGTAAACTTCGATGGGCGTCCAGCCTTGTCTGGTGACCATGGTGCGGACGCGAATCCAGCGGTCGCTGAGGCTTTCGTTGAGGGGGAGGAAGTGGCGGGTAAATTCGTGGTAGCGGCCGACGCTGCCCACGATTTTATCCAGGGGAATCTCGCGTAGTCCCTGGTAGTAGGGGTTTTGCTGGCGCAGTTCGGCGCGGATGGCCTCGAAGGGGAGGAGGTGGTCGGGGCGGCCGGTTAGCCGGGCGGCCAACTGCTCGCGGCGAGCTTCCTGGCGGGCCTGCTCGAAGGCTCGCCGGGCGCGGTACTGTTGGAGGGGGTTGTGGGTCATGCTGTGAGCTTTGTCCTATGGTGGTATAGTACCTATTGTCGGCTTATTAAGCCAACGTTTGGTGATATGATGTACGAGAGGAGAGAATGGGTCAATGATGGTTGAACTTGAACTGCATCCAGAGGTCAGAGAGGCCCTGGCGGCTGGACGGCCGCTGGTGGCCCTGGAAAGTACGGTGATTACGCACGGTTTACCTTACCCGGAAAACCTGGCGACGGCAGTGGCTCTGGAAGGGGTGGCGCGGGAGAATGGGGCGACGCCGGCAACGGTGGCTATTTTGGCCGGCCGTATCCACGTTGGCCTGACCGCCGATGAGTTAGAGTATCTGGCGAGGCGGCCGGCGGGGGCTGTTCGCAAGTGTAGCCGGCGCGACTTGCCGGTGGCCCTGGCCCAAAAGCTGGACGGGGCGACGACAGTGGCTGGGACAATGATTGTGGCGCACTGGGCGGGAATCGAGGTTTTTGCTACCGGTGGGATTGGCGGCGTTCATCGCGGCCATCCATTCGACGTAAGCGCAGATTTGCTGGAACTCGGCCGCACGCCGGTGACGGTGGTTTGCAGTGGGGCGAAGTCTATTCTGGACTTGCCGGCTACCCGCGAGGTGTTGGAAACCCAGGGCGTGCCGGTCATTGGCTATGGTGTGGAGGAATGGCCGGCCTTTTTCTCCCGCCACAGTGGGTTGGCGGTGGATGTCCGGCTGGATGGGCCGAGGGAGGTAGCGGCGGTCATTCAGGCTCGTCGCCGGCTGGGTTTGCCGGCAGGTATTCTGGTCAGCGTGCCAGCCCCAATGGAGGCGGCCTTGGACGGAGAAGCGGCGGAGGTGGCCATCGCTCAGGCGACGGCGGAGGCGGCGGCGCAGGGGATTGTTGGCCCGGCGGCTACGCCCTGGCTGCTGGCCCGGCTGGTGGAGTTGACGGATGGCCGCAGCCTGGCGGCGAACGTCGCTCTCTTACAGAATAACGCCAGGGTGGCCGCCGAAATCGCGGCGGCCCTGTAGGGCAAGTTTCCAACTTGCCCTACTGTAAGGCAAGTTAGAAACTTGCCCTACTAATTGTATGGAAGAGTTAAGAGCAATTATTCAGCGTGAATTCGGCCGCTTGAACTGGTTGCTGAAGGCGACGGCGGCCGAGGCCCTGGTCTTGCAGGCGGTGGTCATCATTGCCCTTGTTGGCGGCTACCTGGGCGGGCCAGCCAGCCAGTGGCTGCCTGAAGTGCTGGTTGGTGTGGTTATGTGGCTGGTGGTTGGCAGTCTGCTCTTATGGATTATCAAGCCCCTACCCCAACGTCTGCAAGCAGAAACGGCGGCGGTGCTGGCGGCGAAGGTGGAACCGCTGCGGGCGGCGGGCCACCGGGCGAGGGCTTTGCAAATCATGGCGGCTACCCTGAGCGCGACTCTGAGCTTTGAGCGGGTGATGGAGGTGGCGATTGAGGCGTGCAGCCAGGCTTTGGACGAACAGGGCGTGCCGGCCCGTAGTTGGGTGGGGGCGGTCTTTCTCTTTGATGGGGACGAACTGGCGCCGGTGGCTTCGCGCCGTTTTGTCGGCCGCGACGTGGAGCGGCGGCTGCCGGGCAAGCTGGGGGCGGTGGCCGAGGCCTTGCGCCAGGCGGAACCGCTCTTCACTGGCACGCCGGGCCAGGACCCAGAGCTAAAGAATTTCGTGGCTTTTCAGAATTGCCGCTCGGCTCTCCTCTTGCCGTTGCGGGCGGGCTACCAGTTGTTTGGCTTGATGGTCTTTGGCTCGGAGGTGGCGGTTGATTTCGGCGGGGAAGAACGGGAATTGTTGGAGACGGTAGCCCACCAGGCGGTGATGGCCCTGCAAAATGCTGAACTGTACCAGAAGTTGGAGATGGAGAAGCGACGGCTGATTGCGGCCGACGAGGCGGCGCGCAAGGCGTTGGCCCGCGACTTGCACGATGGGCCAACGCAAACGATTGCCGCGGTGGCGATGCACCTGAATTACGTGCGGGCGGTGGTGGCCCGCAACCCGACCCAGGCGGCGGCCGAGTTGGCTAAGGTGGAGCAATTGGCGAAACAGGCGACGAAGGAAATTCGGGGGATGTTGTTTACCTTGCGGCCGTTGGTGTTGGAAACGGAGGGATTGGCGGCGGCTATCGAGACGGCCATGAACCGTATCGGCGAGGACAGTGGGATAGAAATGCGCCTGGTGGGTGGGGAGCAGGGCAAGCTGCTGGATGGGCCGCAGCGTGGCGAGGCTTTCTACGTGATTGAAGAAGCGTTGACCAACGCTCGCAAGCACTCGCAGGCCACGCTCATCGAGGTGAGGTTGTCGCAAGAGGGGGAGTTTTTCGTGGCCCGCGTCCGCGACAATGGAGTGGGGTTTGACCAGGAAGGGGTGATGGCAAAATATAGTTCGCGGGGCAGCCTGGGCATGGTGAATATGCGGGAGCGGGCGGAACGGATTGGGGGCAGCCTGCATCTGGAAGCGAAGCCTGGGCGGGGGACGTGCGTGACCCTGGTTGTACCGTTGATACGGCCGGATGCGTAGTTGTTTTAGATAGGGTATACTCAGGCGGCGGTGAAGCGTGGCAAGGTGCGCGCACCGCGTTTCACCTCTGGCTTCAGGTGGATGCAGGTTAAGGAGGTCACGGATGTCTTCACCATTTCCGGGCATGGATCCCTATTTAGAAGCCCCAGATTTGTGGGAGGACTTTCATGCCAATCTAGCCAGTGAAATTCAGGCTCAATTGGCTCCAAGGCTGCGGCCGCGTTATTACGCCGCTTTGACCCCCCGTGTCACTTACGAAGAGGTAGTGATTGGCGCGACCCAGGCGGTCAAGCCGGACGTTAGCATTTGGAAAGTTGATGACCAGCCCCATACAGTGGCCCCAGTCGCCATTGCCCCCGCCCCGCTGATTGGCCGCACCACCCTGGAGGTAGCCGTTAAGGAACAACGGATTGAGATTCGGGAAGCCCAATCCGGCGATTTGGTGACGGCGATTGAAATTCTCTCGCCCTTCAATAAACGCCCTGGTCACGAGGCATTTGACAAATACCAGCGTAAGCGACGCTTGCTGCTGCGGACGGCCGTCCACCTGTTGGAAATAGACTTTCTGCGAAGGGGGCTGCGGTTGCCAGTGACGCCTCTGCCGGACGCGCCGTATTTTGTTTTTCTTAGCCGTTCGGAGGAGCGGCCGCGCGTGGAAATTTGGCCCATCCAGTTGCCGGAGTTGATTCCAGTGGTGCCTGTACCTCTCCTGGAACCGGATGCGGACGTGCCGCTGGACCTGGGCCGGGCTGTCCACGACCTTTATGAGCGAACGGCATACGACTTGCGGATTGATTATAGCCAGCCCCCACCCAAACCAGACCTGTTACCGGAGGAGGCGGAGTGGGTGGAGGCTTTGCTCTTGCCCTGGCGTGAGAGGTAAAGTAAGCCGGGCAACTGGCGTTGGCGCCAGGAGAACTCTGAAAGAGCCAAGCAGTCTTGCTCAAGCGGCCGTGACCGACGAACCTTCCGGCCACCTTCTGCACAACCTTCTGCTGTTCGGCCGCTTGCTGCGTGGCCTGGGGCTGGAGGTGAACCCCGGCCGGATGATGGATTGGGTGGAAGCGTTGGCAGCTATCGAAATCGGCCGGCGGAGCGACTTCTACTACGCGGCCCGTTGCTTGCTCGTCCATCGCCGGGAAGACGTTGCCCTCTTTGACCAGGCCTTTAACCTGTTTTGGCGGAAACCAGCCGAGGGCTGGTCAACCCTGGACTTGCGCGACATCCGCCAACACGTCCGGCCGCCCCACCCGCTCATTCAGCCCCCACCTCTACGTCAGCCTAATCAGACGGATGGCGGTGATGGGCGGCCGGCCGCTCCCGAAACGCCAATCCTGGAAATCAGCCAGACGTACAGTGGGCGTGAACTGTTGCGGCGGAAGGACTTTGGTGAATTGTCGGCCGAGGAGCTGGCTGAGGTCAAGCGGCTGATGGCTCACCTGGTGTGGCGGTTGGGCCAACGGCGCACGCGGCGGTTGCGGCCGGGGGGCGGCCGGCAAGTGGACTGGCGGCGCAGCTTGCGGCGCAACTTCCGCTATGGCGGTGAGTTGTTGGAATGGGCGCGACGGGAGGCCAAGTGGAAGCCCCGGCCGTTGGTCATCATCGCTGACGTGAGTGGCTCGATGGAGCGTTATACCCGCCTGCTCCTGAGCTTTATCTATAGTCTGGCTGGTGGGTTGGCCCAGCCGGTGGAGGCGTTTGTCTTTAGCACGCGCCTGACGCACATTACCCGCCAGTTGCGGACGGGGGCGGCCGACCTGGCCTTGCGGCTAGTGGCCCAGCAAGTGCCAGATTGGTCGGGTGGCACGCGGATTGGCGAGGCTCTCAAGACTTTTAATTACGATTGGGCGCGGCGGCTGCTCGGCCGGGGGGCCGTCGTCCTGCTCATCAGCGATGGCTGGGATAGGGGCGAACCTGAACTGCTCGGTCAGGAGATGGCGCGCCTGCAACGGAGTTGCTACCGCCTGATATGGCTGAATCCCTTGCTGGGTTCGCCGGAATACCGGCCGCTCACGCGGGGGATGCAGGCGGCCTTGCCTTACGTGGATGACTTTCTGCCTGTTCACAACCTGGTTAGCCTGGAAGACCTGGCTGACCACTTGCTGAAGTTGGATGACAGGCGGCCGTTCGGCCGTAAGACCTGACAGGTTTCCACAACCTGTCAGGTCTTCCGATTGGAGGGTGAGAGTCGGAAGCAAGGAGGAGTATGAGTGAAGTGGATCAACCCCTGAAGCTCTTGGTTCGTCAGTTCATCCAGGACGTTGCCAGTTGGCTGCTTGGGCAGGAGGTCGTTCGCGCCCAGGAAATGAGCGTCGAACTGGTGACAGAAGCCCCTCGCGTGGACAGTCTCTTTCAACTAGAATTAGCCGACGGCCGCTCTTGCCTCTTCCACCTGGAATTTCAGGGCCGGCGGAGTAAGCCGGAGATGCCGCGTCGCCAATTGAATCACCTTGCGCGGTTAGCCCTGCAACATGACTGGCCACTGGTGTTGGAGAGTTTCGTCCTATACACCGAAACTTATGCTGGAACCAACGATATGGGCCATTACCAGATCGAGCGGTTAGACGGGGGTCCGGCTGTCAGTTGGCACTATACGCCCATACATTTGTGGCGTGAACCGGCCGAGCCGCTTCTAATGAGCGGCAGGCGTGGTATAATACCGTTGATGGGCTTAATGCGGATCGAACAACCCCAGACCACTTTGCCAGAAATGGTCAGGCAGGTGAGAACAGAGCCCAATGAGGAAAAACAGGCGAGTTTGTTGATGAGTATGTTATCGCTAATGAGCGACGAGGAGCAGTTAGCCATGTTAGAAAGCTTAGTCGAGCCATCCGAAGAATTCGTTCTGGATACACCATTCATTCGACGCTATCGCCAAAAGTTTGAGCAACAGTACCGCCAGCAAATGGAGCAAGAAGAAGAAAAGTCCAGGCGAGTGCTTGAGCAACTAACCCAAACGAAAGAGCAATTAAGCCAGGCGCAAATCGAGATAGAGCGAACCCGCGCCGAAGTTGAGCGACTGGGGCGGTTGGAGGCCCGGCGCGATGACCTCTTGGACGCGATAGTTCTGCGCTTTAATCCGCCACTACTCGCCTATAGGGAGTTTGAATACAAGCTGACCCAGATTAGTGATCCAGAACGACTACGCCAGATATTCACGGCCGCTCTCCAAACTGCGGACATGGATACCTTCATGGCCGCGGTTGCCTCCTACTTGAATGGTGGCTAGTAAGTAACGTGCGTGACGTAGCCGGCGATGTTGACCAATGGTTGGCGGCCGGGCAGCCGGTGGTCCTGGCGACGGTTATCCAGACGTGGGGCTCGGCTCCCCGCCAGACTGGGGCTAACATGGCCCTGACGGCCGGCGGCGGCATGGCTGGCTCAGTCAGTGGCGGCTGTGTGGAAGGGGCGGTTGTCGAAGCGGGCTTGGAAGTCTTGACCAGTGGGCGGCCGCAACTTCTCCACTTTGGCGTGGCCGACGAGACGGCCTGGAACGTGGGGCTGGCCTGTGGCGGCAAAATTGAGGTGTTCGTGGAACGGCTGGACCCGGCCGCCTACGCCGGCCTGCACAAGTTGATGGACGAGGAACGGCCGGGGGCGGTTGTTACGCTCATCCAGGGGCCGGAGCGTTTGCTGGGTGCCAAACTCATTGTGGATGAAGAGGGGGCAAGGTTGTGGGGGGGCCTGGGTGAAGAGTTCGATGGCCCGGCTGTCGAAATGGCCCGGCAAGCGATGAGTGAGGGCCGGCCGCGACGCCATCCCTTGCCGGCGGCCGAACCTATCGAAGCCTTTATTGGTGTTATCCAGCCTTCTCTGACTCTGGTTATGGTCGGTGGCGTTCACATTGCCATTGCCCTCACGAACCTGGCTCGAACGTTGGGCTATCGCACGGTCATCATAGACCCACGCCGGGCCTTTGGCAGCCAGGCCCGCTTTCCCCACGCGGACCAATTGATTCAGGCCTGGCCCGACAAAGCCTTCGGCCAGCTGCGGTTGAACCGCGAGACGGCCGTCGTCATGCTAACCCACGACCCGAAGATAGATGACCCGGCCCTGAAGCTGGCCTTGAATAGCCGGGCCTTCTACGTGGGGGCGTTGGGCAGCCAGCGCACCCACACCCAACGGCTGCATCGCCTGGCCCGCGCCGGTCTGGGCGAGGCCCAATTGGCCTCCATTCACGCCCCCATTGGCCTGGACATTGGCGCGCAAACGCCGGAGGAGATTGCTCTGGCGATTATGGCGGAGATTGTGGCGGTCAAGCGGAAGATGTGAAGCGTGAAACGTGAGGAGGTGAAAAATGACCCCATCGCCATTCCCTGGCATGGACCCTTATTTGGAAGGCCCGGATTTGTGGCCGGACGTCCACGCGCGGCTGGCGAATATCATAGCTGAACAATTAGCCCCCCTATTGGCCCCAAAGTACGTGGCCGAACTGAACACGCAGATAGTCATAGACCGGGTTGGGGATGAACCGCCCGAAGTCTTGACACCTGACGTGGTCGTGACCCGACCGGGCACAGAGGGTGGCGTAATGGTTATGACCTCCCCGACCGCACCTGCGCCGTTGCACCTGGCTATCCCATTGGCTATCCCCACCCGGCTGATTAGCGTTTATATTCGTAAACAAGCGACGAAGGAGTTGGTAACAGTTATAGAGCTTTTGTCACCTGTGAATAAACGCCCTGGGGTCGGCCGTGGTGAGTACCTGGACAAGCGGATGAGTTATCTGGAAACGGGCGCTCATCTGGTGGAAATTGACCTGCTGCGTAAATGGCCGCGAATGCCGTTGGAAGGCAGGCTGCCACGCTGCGATTACCTGGTCATGGTGAGCGTCGCTTATCAACGGCCGACCTGTGACGTGTGGCCCATCCGCCTGCCCCAACCACTGCCAGCGATACCCATTCCCCTGCGCCGGCCGGACCCGGCCGTGCCGCTCGACCTGGGCCTGACCTTACGCACCGCTTACGAGCGCGGCCGTTACGACCTGCGGATAGACTACAGCCAGCCACCCGACCCGCGCCTGTCGGCCGACGACGCGGCCTGGGCGGAGACGCTGCTCGTGAAACGGGAAGCGTGAAGTGTGAAACGTGAAACGTGAAAAGGCGGCCTCCGCGACGCCCATTCCCGACTTCCTGCACGAATTACAGAAACGGGTAGCCGGAGAATTGCGGGCGGATGATTATAGCCGCGTACTGTATAGCACCGACGCCAGCATCTATCAAATCATGCCCCTGGCCGTGCTGATTCCGCGCACGGCCGAGGACGTGCAGGCGGCCGTCGAACTGGCTCATCACTACCAGGTGCCGATTCTGCCGCGCACGGCCGGCAGCAGCCTGGCCGGCCAGGCCGTCAACGAGGCATTGGTTATTGATATGTCTCGCCATCTGGATCAGGTAGTGGAGGTCAATCAGGCAGAACAATGGGTGCGCGTCCAACCGGGCATTGTCCTGGACGAACTGAACTTCACCCTGAAACCGATGAGGCTGCAATTTGGCCCCGACCCGGCCAGCAGCAACCGCGCCTGTTTGGGCGGCATCGTCTCTAACAACTCGACCGGAGCGCACTCGATTTTGTATGGGATGACGGCCGACCACGTATTGGAAGCCCAACTGATTCTGGCGGACGGCAGCCAGGCTCACGTTGGCCCCTTGTCGGAGGTTGAATGGGGCCAGCGACAGGGGCGGCCGGGGCTGGAAGGGGAAATCTACCGTCAAATGACCGCCCTCGTCGCCGACGAGACCAATCAAGAGGTTATTCGGGCCGGCACACCCCGCCACTGGCGACGCTGCGGGGGCTATAACCTGGATCGCTTTGTGGCTGGCCCGACCTTTCGCTGGCCGCCTGACGCCCGCTTCAACCTGGCGAAAATGGTCAGTGGGGCGGAGGGGACGCTGGCGGTGATGACGGAAATCAAACTGAACCTCGTTCCCCTGCCCAGGATGACCGCCCTGGCGATTGTTCACTTCGACGGGCTGTACGAGGCGTTGGCGGCCGTGCCGGTCATGCTGGCAGCCGAACCCTCGGCGATTGAATTACTGGACAACCTGGGGCTGACTCTGTGCCGCGAAGTACCGGAATACGCCCGCCTCCTGTCCACCTTTCTGATAGGCTCACCTAACTGCGTGCTGATTACGGAGTTTTACGGCGAGAGCGAAAGCGAGTTAAAGGCTAAGGTAGAGCGGTTGGAAAAGCATCTGCGAAAGAACCAGATTCGCTGCGCGGTGACGCCGGCCGTTAGCCCCCAGTTACAAAACAACGTGTGGACGGTGCGGAAGGTGGGGCTGGGGTTGATGATGAGCATTAAGGGCGATCACAAGCCCATTCCCTTCATCGAGGACGCGGCCGTGCCCGTTCAACACCTGGCCGAATACGTCACTCGCATCGAGCGGTTCTGCGACGATCTGGGTACGAACGTAGCTTATTACGCCCACGCCAGCGCGGGCTGCATCCACATCCGGCCGCTTATCAATACCAAAGTGGCGGGTGACGTGGCGAAGCTGGCCCAAATCGGCCGCTTTTCGATGGAACTGGTGAGTGGCTATGGGGGGGCGTTATCGAGTGAACATGGCGACGGCCGCAGCCGCAGTTGGCTCAACGAGGCGTTCTTTGGCCGGCAGTTGTACGGGCTGTTCAAGGAGGTCAAGCGCATCTTTGACCCCCAGGGTATTCTCAACCCTGGCGTCATCGTAGACCCGCAACCTATCAGCGACCATTTGCGCTACGGCCCAGCTTATTCTTTCATCCCCATCCAAACCCACCTCGATTTTCGCCACGACCTGGGCTTTGACCGGGCAGTGGAGATGTGCAATGGGGCGGGTATCTGCCGCAAGCGGACGACGGGAACGATGTGTCCAAGTTTTATGGTGACGCGGGACGAGGAACACAGTACGCGCGGCCGGGCCAACGCGCTGAGGGCGGCTTTGTCCGGCCGCCTGCCGGCCAGTGCCTTCACCAGCCCGCGTATGTACCAGGTGATGGAGTTGTGCGTCGAGTGTAAAGCCTGTAAAGCGGAGTGTCCGTCATCGGTGGACATGGCAAAGATCAAGTTTGAGTTCCTGGCCCATTATCACGAAAAGCACGGTGTCCCCCTGCGCGACCGCCTCCTGGCCGGCGTGGCCCGCATCAGCCGCTTGAGCAGCGGCCGGCTGGCCCCGCTGGCAAACTGGAGTCTGCAAAACAACCTGCTGCGCCGCCTGCTGGAATGGGGAGTGGGCATCGGCCGCCACCGGCCGCTTCCCCCCTTTGCCGGCCAACCGTTTACGGCGTGGTTCGGACGACGGGCGAGAGAGATGAACCATAGTTCATCTCTCTCACCCGTCGTTCTTTTCAACGATACCTTCCATACTTACAACTACCCCCAGGTGGCGATGGCGGCGACGGAGGTATTGGAGGCGGCCGGCTTCCGGGTTGTCCTGCCCGGCCACTGGTGCTGCGGGCGGCCGATGATTTCTAAGGGCCTGGTGGACAAAGCGCGGGCGGCCGCCCAGGAGACGATTGCTCTCCTTTTCCCTTTTGCCGAGCAGGGTATTCCGATTGTGGGGTTGGAACCCAGTTGCCTCTTGACCCTGCGCGATGAGTACTTGTACCTCTTGCCCGATGATTCTCGCGTCCATAAAGTAGCTGAACAGGCCCTTACGTTCGAGGAGTTTATGGCTGGCCTGGCCGATGACGGCCGTCTCCACCTGGAGTTCAAGGGCGAACCGCGCCACCTGCTGCTGCACGGCCACTGCCACCAAAAGTCGTTGGTGGGGACTGTCCCCAGCCAGCGCACGCTGACCCTCCCCCCCGGCTACACGGTCGAAGAAGTGGATTCGGGCTGCTGCGGCATGGCTGGCTCTTTTGGCTACGAGGCGGAGCATTACGACCTTTCGCTCAAGATGGGCGAACGGCGGTTATTGCCGGCCGTGCGCCAGGCCGCCCCTGACACGCTCATCGTGGCGGCCGGGGTCAGTTGCCGCCAGCAGATTAAGCATGGCACGGGACGGGAGGTGTGGCATCCGGCCGAGGTGCTGCGCGCCGCGCTGAAATAGGGCGTTGTTGAGATATAATGTGCCGGTGATAATGAAAACCAAGCCTACATTGAGAGAAATTCTAGAAGGTTACAACCGTTTTAACGCCTGGGAGGCGGCCGTGCAAAAAGACAGATTGGCACGGTTGAGCATTACGGAAAGCTTGACGCAGTTTTTGGAATTGTGCTACTTGGCCCGCACCCTGACGCCAGACACCGGGCAACTTTTTTCCGAACAGGATAGGGCATATTGGATCGAACTGCGCCAAAAGCGTCTAAGAGCAGCAAAGGTGATGGGGTATGCAAGAGCAGCTACAGGCCTTGTACGAAGTCAAGACCTTTGAACGTCCTGTGCTATTAGAACGGTATGAGAGCCTGTTGGAGAGAGGCCCATAGGCACATACATCTTCCTCCCTTTTCTGAGCTTGAGATAGAGGTCTACACCTTTTCCCAAATTTATCCCAAAATGGTGTTTGGGATATGTTGGGAAAACGTGGAACGTGATGCGTGAGTTCACGTTTCACGCTTCACGTTTCCATGGCTTTCACCGCTCCCCTTACCCTCCTGCTGTTATCGGGACTGGTCTATTTCGTTTGGCTGGCCCGGCCGTCAGCGGGCGGGAGTCGGCGCTCGGCCGTCAGCCTGGGCCTGCGCCTGCTCATTGTCACCCTACTGGTCCTGGCGTTGGCCGGGGCCCAGACAGTGCATACGGCCGACGAACTGGCCGTTGTCTTCCTCATAGACGCTTCCGACTCCATCAGCGCGACCCAGACCGCCCAGGCCGAAGAATGGGTGCGGGCGGCTATCGAGGGGATGGGCGTGAATGACCAGGCGGCCGTCGTCGTCTTTGGGGCGAATGCCCTGGTCGAGCGGCCGATGAGCCGCCTGGCCGAACTGGCCCCCATCACCTCTATCCCCCAAACCTGGCAAACCGACCTGGCCGAAGCCATCCGCCTGGGATTGGCCCTCTTTCCGGCCGGCAGCGCGCGCCGCCTGGTTATCTTGAGCGACGGGCTGGCGACCACCGGCGACGCCCTGGCGGCGGCCCGCCTGGCCGCCGCTTCTGGCGTGGTTATTGACGTCTTACCCCTGAGCCGGCCGCCCGGCGCGGCCGAAGCCTGGCTGACCGAAGTAGACGCGCCCACCCGCGTCAGCCAGGGGGAGGGTTTTCGGCTGACGGTGAC
>JBFMFT010000107.1:0-12604 GCA_040751925.1 Chloroflexota bacterium | reverse complement strand
CCCCCTCACCCCCTCACCCCTGCTCTTTGACGGTGAACGAGCCTTCGCTTACCTGGAGGCACAGATGACCTTCGGCCCACGCTGGCCGGGCAGCCCTGGGCACACGGCCGTGCGCCAATACATCGTCCAGCAGCTAGAGGAGTTGGGATGGGCGGTGGAGGAACAAGCCTTTGATTACCGGGGCTTTGCGGCCGTCAATCTCATCGGCCGGGCCAACCTTGAGCGCGACCCGATTATCATCCTGGGCGCACACTACGACACGCGCAAAGTAGCCGACCAGCCGACGCCGGGAGTTTCCGAAATCCCAGAAGGCTGGGATGGCTCTGTGCCAGGGGCGGTGGATGGGGCCAGCGGCGTGGCCGTTCTGCTGGAACTGGCCCGCACCCTCGACCTCGACCAGATTCCCTACGAGATATGGCTGGCTTTCTTTGACGTGGAGGATAATGGCAGTGGGGGGATCGCCGACTGGGGCTGGATTGGCGGCTCGACTTACATGGCCGAGAACCTGACGGTTGAGCCGACGGCCGTCGTGGTGGTGGACATGGTGGGGGACGCTGACCAGCAACTCTATTATGATGGCAACTCGCACCCAGCCCTGCGTGAAGAGTTGTGGCAAATAGCCATTGACCTGGGCTATGGTGAAGCCTTCATCCCCACCGTCAAGCACACCATGATTGACGACCACCTGCCCTTTGCCCGGCAGGGCTGGCCGGCCGTAGACATCATTGACTTTGACTACCCTTACTGGCACACGCTTGAGGATACGGCCGATAAGGCCAGCCCGATGAGCCTGTTGCGCGTCGGCCGGACGTTGGAACCATGGCTCGAAGGCGGGTAAGAGTCAGGAGTAAAACATGGAACTATCTATTTCCCTTACCTTAACGGCCGTCACGGTTTACCCTGACCGGGCGCGGATAACCGGGCAGGGCGCGGGCGAATTAGCGGCCGGCTCCCATCGCCTGGTCGTCAGCGAATTGCCTCTCACCTTGGAACCGGAGTCGGTGCGCGTGTCTGGGCGTGGCACAGCCCAATTGCGTATTCTGGGCGTGGACGTGACCCGCCGCTACTACGAGGAGACGCCGGCCGTCCGCGCCCGCGAATTAGAACAGCAAATTGAGCAGTTAGAAGACGAACTGCGCGCGGTCAAGGACAACTTGGCCGGCCTGGTCGCCCAGATGAAGTATTTGGATGGTCTGCGCCAGGCCACCACGGAGTACGCCAGGGGGTTGGCGCGCGGCCGCACCACCGTCGAAGACCAGGCGCGGCTGGCTGGTCATTTACAGGCGCAGGACAACGAACTGCGGGCGGCCGGGCGCGACCTGGACCGCCAGCAGCGCGACCTGGATAAACGGCTGACCAAATTGCGTCAGGAATTGGCCGCCCTCCAATCGGCCCGTCCCCGCCAGCGTTACCAGGCGACGGTGGACGTGGAGGCCCTCAACGCGGGCAGTTTCACCCTGGAACTGACCTACGTCGTCAAGCAGGCCGGCTGGCAGCCCCTCTACGACGTTCGCCTGCTGGATACGGCCGGTGGCTCCGGCCGCGCCCTTGATGTCACCTATCTGGCCCAGATTAAGCAGAATACGGGCCAGGATTGGTCGAATGTGGCCCTCTCGGTTTCGACGGCCCGGCCGGTCTGGGAACAAAAGCTGCCGGAACTCAAGCCCTGGTACGTGGACGTATACACCCCACCGCCGCCACCCATGCCGACGCCCCAGCCGGTGGCTCGCGCAGCTAAAGTCACCACGGCCGGCGCGCCGGCCCCGGCCGCCCCGATGGAGGCGATGGCCCTGGCTGCGCCAGAAGTCGAGGCGGAAGCGGCCGTCGCCACGGTGCAGGATAGCGGGCTGGCCGTCGCCTTCAACCTGAGCGGCCGGGCCGACCTGCCGAGCGATGGTTCGCCGCACAAGGCGACTATCGGCCAGTTCCAGCTTGAGCCGAAACTGGATTACCTGGCTATCCCCAAGCTGACCGATGCCGTCTACCGGCGTGTCACCGTGACCAACACCAGTAACGGCCCGCTCCTGGCCGGCCAGGCCAGCCTCTTTGCCGGCGAGGAGTTCATCGGCACGGCCCGCCTGGACTATACGCCCCAGGGCGACGAAATCGAACTGCAATTGGGTCTGGAAGAGCGTATCACGGTCAAACGTGAATTGACCCGCCGCGAAGTGGATAAGGCCCTGCTGCGCGACAAGCGTCAATTGCGCTACGGCTATAAAATAGAGGCGCAAAACCTACTGCCAGTGGAAGTGAAATTGGAACTGCACGACCACGTGCCGGTGGCCCGTAACGAGCAAATCAAGGTGCGACTGGAAATGGTGACACCGGAAGCGGCCGAAAAGTCTGACCTCAACCTGTTTGAGTGGCGACTCACCCTGGCCCCTGGGGCCAAGCAGACCATTCGCTACGAATATCTGGTAGAATATCAGCGAACCTTAAGGGTAATTGGTTTGCCAGACTAAGGTTGCCGCTATTTTCGTTCCCAGAGTGCGCGATTACTTCTTTTCAGTCAGAGACAAGGTTACGCTCACGAAGAAATCGATGATCAGTAGGAATTAACCGCATGAAATGTTAAGTTGTCAGGAGGACCAGTATGTGGCTCAAAGGAATTCGCCTGCAAAATATAAAGTGTTTTAGGGATACAGAGGTTGTCTGGTTTAGCCGCACGCGAAAAAAGGGATCTAATCGCCCCTATCGGTGGATCACGTTGCTAGGTGAGAATGGCGTCGGTAAGAGTACGATGCTGCAAGCCATCGGTCTGTTATTAGCTGGGCCAGAGGCGGCAAAGGAGCTTCTTCCACGCCCCGAAGGTTGGGTTCGCGATCCATCGAAGCCAGGAAAATTAACTGCCTACATCGTCCAAGATGAGGGCGACGAAGGCACTTACAGGGGCGAGGAAAGGGAGTGGAAAAACTTTTCTCATTCTTATTGGGTGACCGGCAGTGAACCCGTAACAGTCTCGTTGAGCGGCAGGAAGCGAATCACTGAGGAAACCTATACAGAGCCAGTTCTGATCGAGGAGACGACCAGGTTACTTAGTTGGCTTAGGACAAATGCTTTCGCTTCTGGAAACAGAGGTTGGTTTGCGGCCGGATATGGCCCATTCCGCCGTTTGACCCGCGAACACAGAGTCTTATTACCCAGTATGGCTGTCCCTACCAGGTCGAGCAACTTCATTACGCAATTTGACGATGATGAGCCTATAAGCGCTTTTGAGCGATGGATGGTTTATCTCGACTTTCGTATCGCCAAGGATCCAGATGATTCACTGGCTCACAAAATGCGCCGGATAGGCACAGAGGCCATTGTTAAATTGCTCCCTGGCAAAGTGCAGGTCAGTGAGGTTACCAAAGACGGCCGGATTCTGTTTGAGATTGATGGACAGAAGGTTCCAACAGTTGGCATGTCAGATGGATATCGCAGCATCATAGCGTTGGCAGGTGATTTGGTATGGAGATTGTTGCAGACCTTTCCAGACCTGGACGATCCCTCAAAGGCTTTTGGCGTTGTGTTAATAGATGAGTTGGACATTCATTTACATCCGGTCTGGCAGCGACGTATTGCCGGCTGGTTGCAACAGACATTTCCTAACCTACAGTTTTTCGTAGCTACACATAGCCCACTCGTTGCTGTTGGCGCGGGTAATGAAGCTCTGACGCTCCGGTTCAGGGCGAGACAGGACACAGAAGACGTATGCGTAGAAGGTGTTGAAGATATTTCTGCTTATGATGTTGACCGGGCCTTGAAAAGCCCTGCGTTCGATCTGGTATCCACTTATTCGCCTGAAACGCAGCAAAAGATTGTGCAATATCATCAGTTGAATTTTCGCTTTCCCAACTTGGAACCTGAAGAGAAGCGACTATTAGCGGAATTAAGAGGCTTTATGCAAAGAGCGCAGCCCGTAAATGGAGTACCTGAACCTGGCAGCTTAGAAGACAGAATGGACAAATACTTAGCGGAGCGACTGAGATGATACCTGTGGTCAGGTCATTTACACCGGATGTGTTGGTCCGAAACGGCGCACAGTGGTTGAACGACCTACACAGGGCCATAGAAGAACTAGAGAGACTACAGACAGATCCTTCGGCCACCCAACAGGACTTACAGAGGGCCAGAGAGAAAATAAGCAAAACACGAAAGCGTTACAATCACGAAGCAATAAAGTCGGCCCTTGTCAAAATGTTCTACGGCAAGTGTGCTTACTGTGAGAGTCAGATAAGGCACATCACCTATGGACACATTGAGCATTTTTGCCCCAAAGACAATGCAGGTTGTATTGACCAAACATTCGAGTGGAGCAATCTGCTGCTCGCTTGTGATATTTGTAACAATGCTGGGCATAAAGGAACGAAATATCCGGTAGATTCTGAGTGACATCCGCTGCTGATTAATCCCACAACCCCAGGAGTAAACCCTTCTAGACATCTGAGGTTTGTCTGGGATCCAGTGACTCACTTGGCTAGCATTTATGGTCACGACGTGATTGGGGAAACAACGGTGTGTACATTTGACTTGAATGGTTTGCGTGGGCGCACAGAATTGATTAGAGAGCGTAGTCGTTATATATGGAAGCTCATTTCCCTGCTAGAATGGGCAAAACAAGGTGACAGAGAAGCCATCAGCTTGATACAAGAATCCCTCTTACCTGATGCACCATACCTGGCTTTCGCCAAAGTTTACATCGCACCGAGTCTGGCTGAACTAAGCTGGACATTACCTGTAGACGGGAAGTGAAAATCACGTCTACCCTGTTGTTTGCTCATCACTCCTTTGGCACCGCAAACTGGAGACTCAAAGAGCGAATTCTATGCCTGAAGTTATTAATCCCATCGAACGAGCGTTCCTGGTCGGCACGGAATTAAAAGGCGGCCGGCCGCTCCTTTCTGTCGAAGACAGCTTATTAGAACTAAGCCTGCTGGCCCAGACGGCCGGGCTGGACGTAGTGGGCCAGACTATTCAGCGTTTTGAGCAGCCCGACAGCGCGACGTACATTGGGTCGGGCAAGGTCGAAGAAGTCAAGAGCCTGGCCAGCGAGACAGAGGCCAACGTCCTTCTGTTTGACGACGAGCTTTCACCTCGCCACCAGCGCGAACTGGAAAAGATTTTCGGTGAGAAGGTGCGTGTGCTTGACCGCACCGCCCTTATCCTGGACATCTTTGCCCAGCACGCCCACACCCGCGAAGGCAAGCTCCAGGTGGAACTGGCCCAACTGGAATATCGCCTGCCCCGCCTGACCCGCCTGTGGACACACCTGGCGCGGCAGGCTGGCGGCCGGGCGGGTGGGGCGCGGGGTGGCGTGGGGCTGCGTGGCCCTGGTGAAACGCAGTTGGAAGTGGACCGCCGCGAGATCGGCCGTCGCATCGCTACTCTCAAGGCCGAATTGGAGACCGTGCGCGCCCACCGCGGCCGTCACCGGGCCAAACGTCACCAGACCGAGCTACAGGTGGTGGCTATCGTCGGCTATACCAACGCCGGTAAATCCACCCTGCTCAACTGCCTGACCGGGGCCAACGTCTTTTCGGCCGATATGCTCTTTGCTACCCTCGACCCCACCACCCGCAAGGTCAAGATGCCCGGCGGCCGGGAAGTCCTCTTTACCGACACAGTAGGTTTCATTCAGAAATTGCCTACCCACATCGTGGCTGCTTTTCGCGCCACGCTAGAGGAAATTACCGAGGCTGACCTGCTGCTGCACGTGGTGGACGCTACTCACCCCAACGCCGCTGCTCAGGTGGAAGCGGTGGACGACACCCTGGCCGAACTGGAAGTCGAACACTTGCCTCTGGTGGTGGCCTTGAACAAAGTAGACCTGCTGCCGGAGGGAGTAGACCCCCTAACCGCGCTGCCGTTGGCGGCCCCGGCCGTGTCGGTGTCGGCGCTGACCGGGCAAGGGATGACGGAACTGCTGCACGCAGTTGACGCCGCCTTAGAAAGGTCTCTGCAACCGCTGTCGGTTTTGTTGCCTTACGAGCGGGGCGATCTGCTATCCCTGTTTCACGAGCGCGGCCGGGTGGAGAAGGAAACACATGGCGGGAATGGGGTTAGAGTGAGCGGCCGGCTGCCGGCCCGGCTGCTGCCCTACTTTGAGTCTTACCGCCTATGAATCGGATCGAGAGAATGGCCCAGGAGCCATCGGTACGGGCTGCGCTGGCTTCTTTCCGAGAGCGGCTGGACGAGGCTGTTCAACTGGCTATTACCATCCAGCAAATCCCGGCCCCAACCTTCGCTGAACAGGCGCGGGCTGCCTTCGTTTGCGCCCGATTCCAGGAACTGGGGCTGGCCGACGTGGAGCAGGACGAGATGGGCAACGTCTACGGCCGTTACCCCGGCCTCCATTCCGAACAGTACGGCCGGGCCAGCACGCCCCAGGTCATTGTCTCCGCCCACCTGGATACCGTCTTTCCGGCCGGCACTGACCTCACCCTCCAATCCCCCACCCCTGATCCCCAGCCTCACATGATCAGTGGCCCTGGTATTGCCGACAATGCCACGGGCGTGGCTGGCCTGCTGCTTCTCGCCGAGACCTTACGGCGATTCGACTTGCGGCCGGCGGCCGACCTCTGGTTTGTGGCTAACGTCGGCGAAGAAGGGCTAGGAGATTTATACGGCATGAGAGCGGTGGTCCAACGCTTCGGCCGGGCTGACGCTTACATCGTCGTCGAAGGCGGCCTGTTTGGGCAACTCTTTCACCAGGCGATTAGCGTCAGCCGCTATCGCATCGAAGTTAATACTCCTGGCGGCCATTCCTGGAGCAGCTTTGGCAATCCCAGCGCGATTCACTACCTGGCCCGCTTGATTACGGCCATAGACAGCCTGGTTGTACCAGGTGAACCCAAGACCACCTACAACGTTGGCGTCATTGAAGGCGGCACGTCTATCAATACGATTGCCGCTTCGGCCGCTCTGCAACTTGACCTGCGCTCCGAAGACCCAGCTGCTTTGGCCCACCTGGTAGCTGAAGTAGAACGTATCGTCCACGACGCACCGCGCCCGGCCAATGTCCAGGTGACGATGACCCGTATCGGCCACCGGCCGGGCGGCCGTATCCCGGCTCGCGCCAATCTGGTCTTATGGGCCGAGACCGCCTTGCGCCAGGTCGGTTGCCACACGGTCCAGTTTGCCACTGGCAGCACCGACGCCAACGTTCCCTTGAGTTTGGGCTACCCGGCCGTGTGCATTGGCCTGGCGACCTCTGGCAACGCCCACCGCCTGGACGAATACCTGGACACGACACACCTGGCGGCCGGGCTGGGTCAACTCCTTCTACTCTCTCTGGCCGCCGCTGCCTAATTTTTATACGCCTTTTTAATGGATCGCCTCTTGACTTATAGACAGTTACCGATAGAATAGAGGGCAAATCGCGATTATAGAAGGACACATTCACGACCAAGAGCGTTGGTGAAATACCCATACGCTCTTTTTGCACGTTTACCAAAGACATCAACTAGAAACCAGGTTTTTCTGAAAAACCTGGTTTCTACTCCTTACTTGCGAGGGACGATGGGAGTTCGAGCCAGCTTTCGACTTGAGGATTTGTGGAGGTCAACTACGTGGAGACGACAGAATTCCGTTCATTACGCATCAGTCTAGCATCCCCTGATCAAATTCGTTCGTGGTCCTATGGGGAAGTGACCAAGCCAGAAACCATCAATTATCGCCGTCTGCGGCCGGAAAAAGACGGTCTCTTCTGCGAGGCGATCTTTGGCCCGACCCGCGACTGGCAGTGCTATTGCGGTAAGTATAAGAATATTCGCTATAAGGGTATCGTATGCGACAAGTGTGGTGTGGAGATTACCCGCTCGGCCGTGCGGCGCGAGCGATTGGGCCACATCGAACTGGCGGCGGCCGTCGCCCACGTCTGGTATACCCGCCGGGTGCCGAGTTATTTGGGCCTCTTGCTCAACATTTCGCGGCGCAACCTGGATCGCGTCCTCTATTTTGCCCAATATGTGATTACCCACGTAGACGAGGAAGCCCGCCAACGAGCCTTGAAACGGCTGGATGACGAGCTGGTTGAAGCCGAACTGCGCCTCGACGAAGAGATGCGCGCTCAGGTCAGCGGGGCGACCGGCGAACTGACCAGCCGCCTGTTCGACCTGGAAACGCAACTGGCGAGCCTCAACGACACCTATAACGAGCGGGCCGAAACCCTGACGGACGAGATTGTGCGCGAGGGCCGCTCCACCCAGCAACGGCTGGAAAACAGCATGGGAATGCCGGCCGCCGAGGACATTTACTTAGGCGATACTCTCATTGCCAAAAAGGGGGAGGTCATCGGCCGCGAGCATACCGTGATGGTGCAGGATGTCAATAAAGAGCGAGTGGGTCAGGCCGCCAAAGAAAGCCAGGCCGAGCGGCAGAGTGCGTTTGACCGCTTACAGCAAGAGGTTACTGAACTGCGCCAGGAAGCCAGTTCTATTAGCGGCGACTTACAGGTTCAGGCCAGCCAAAAACTGACCCGTCTCCGCCAGCAGCTACAGGTCAGCCGCGAGCAGCTAGAAGGCATCAGCCAGATGGCCTTCCTGAACGAAACCGATTACCGCGAGCTAAAAAGCAAATTCGGCAACGTCTTTCGCGCCGACATGGGGGCTGAAGCCTTTCACGAAATCTTGAAGGGTATGGACTTGAACAAGCTGGCCCGCGAGTTGTGGCGCGAAGTGCGGACAACCCGTTCTAAACAAGGGGCCAAGCGGGCCACCAAGCGACTACAGGTGGTTGAAGCCCTGCGGAAGAGCAACAACCGGCCGGAATGGATGGTGCTGACCGTCCTGCCGGTCATCCCACCCGACCTGCGGCCGATGGTGCAGCTAGACGGCGGCCGTTTCGCCACCTCCGATCTGAACGACCTGTACCGGCGGGTCATCAACCGCAACAACCGTCTCAAGCGGCTGCTGGAACTGGGCGCGCCCGACGTGATTGTGCGGAACGAAAAGCGTATGTTACAGGAAGCAGTGGACAGCCTGATTGACAATAGCCAGCGCGGCAAGGCTCTCAGCCGGCGCGGCCGGCGCGAGTTGAAATCGCTCTCGGATATGCTCAAGGGCAAGAAGGGCCGTTTCCGCCGCAACCTGTTGGGTAAGCGCGTGGACTATTCCGGCCGGTCGGTCATCGTCGTTGGCCCTAACCTCAAGATGGGGCAATGTGGCCTGCCTAAGACAATGGCCCTGGAACTGTTCCGGCCGTTCGTCATCAGCAAACTCATCCAGTACAACCACGCCAGCAATGTGAAGGGCGCACGGCGCATCATCGAGCGCCAGCCCCCTGAAGTGTGGGAGGTGTTGGAGGAGGTCATCCAGGGGCGGCCGATTCTGCTCAACCGCGCCCCTACCCTGCACCGCCTGGGTATTCAGGCCTTCATGCCCATCCTGGTTGAAGGCAAAGCCATTCAACTGCACCCATTGGTCTGCGCCGCCTTCAACGCCGACTTCGACGGCGACCAGATGGCTGTCCACGTGCCGTTGTCCGATAAGGCGGTGGAGGAAGCCAAGAACGCCATGATGGCGACCCACAACCTGCTGAAGCCGGCCGACGGCCAACCTATCGTCGGCCCCTCTAAGGATATGGTGCTGGGCGTTTACTACCTGACCACCATCCACCCCGGCCGCAAGGGGGAAGGCAAGCTCTTCAGCAGTATGGAAGAGGTGGAGATGGCCTATGCCCTGGGCCGCGTGGACATTCACGCCCGTATTAAGCTCTTGGCCGAGACCTATTACAAGGAGAATGGTCAACGTTACGCCGACGGCCGCCCGCACAAGCGGCTGCTGGAAACGTCACCCGGCCGCGTCCTTTTCAACCTGGTCTTGCCCCGTGAAATGCGCTTCGTCAATGACGTGCTGGACAAGGGTGCGGTCAATGACCTGGTCAACCGCGCTTATCGTCGCCTGGGCGACGAGGCGACGATCCAGATGGTGGACGCCATCAAGGACGTTGGCTTCAAGTACGCCACCCGCTCTGGCACAACCATCGCCGTCTCCGACCTGATTGTGCCGGAGGAGCGCACACCTATTTTGGATGAAGCCCGCAAGCGGGTGGAGGAGATTGACCGGCAGTACCGGCGCGGCCTGCTGACCGAGGATGAGCAATACCAGCGCACGATTGAGCAGTGGACGGAGGCCAAGAACCAGGTCGAAAAGGCCGTTCGCAAGGCCATGGATCCGGCCGGGCCGGTGACAATGATGGCAATTTCTGGCTCGACCAAAGGTGGGTTCGGCCCGATTACCCAGTTGGCTGGGATGCGCGGGCTGGCCGCCGACCCCCAAGGGCGGATTATTGCCGTGCCAATCACCTCGAACTTCCGCCAGGGATTGACCGCCCTCGAATACTTTATCTCTACGCACGGGGCGCGTAAGGGGCTGGCCGACACTGCCCTCCGCACGGCCGACGCCGGCTACTTGACCCGCCGCCTGGTGGACGTGGCTCAGGACGTGATCATCATGGCCGAGGATTGCGGGACGACGCGAGGGATTTGGGTGCGCCGGGTAGATAACTTCGGCCGGCAAACCCTGGCCGAGCGTATTGTCGGCCGTTACGCGGCGGCCGCCGTCACCGATCCGAAGACACAAGAGGTGATCATCGAGACTGGCACGCTATACAGCGATGAGTTAGCCGAGGCGGTAGATGCGACCGGCATCCCAGAGGTTTACGTCTATTCGCCGATGACCTGCGAGCTTCGCCAGGGCATCTGCGCCAAGTGCTACGGGGTAGACCTGGCGCGGGGCAAGCCGGTGGAGATGGGCGTGGCTGTCGGGATTGTGGCCGCTCAATCCATTGGCGAACCCGGTACCCAGTTGACCCTGCGAACCTTTCACACCGGTGGTATCGCCGAAGCGCGTGGCGACATCACCCAGGGTCTACCCCGCGTGGAGGAACTCTTTGAGGCCCGCCAACGGCCGAAGGGTGAAGCGGTTATGACCGAAATTGGCGGCCTGGTTGAACTGCGCCTGATTGATGGGGTGCGCCACGTCATGGTCACTGACAGCAAGCTGGTGGACGACGTGTACGAAATCCCGGCCGGCTGGTCGGTGCGGGTAGAGAACGAAGAAAAGGTGGAGGCCGGTGGGGTTATCGCCGAGCAGGGCGAGGAAGTCATCGCCGCCCGTCACGCCGGCCGCGTGGCGGTGGAAGGAAACGTGGCGCGGGTGGTCTGGGAAAGCAAGGATGAACGGGACTACGAAATCCCGGCCGGGACGCGCTTGTTGGTGCAAGAGGGGCAGCGGGTGGCGGCCGGCGAACAGTTGACCGAAGGCTCCAAGAACCCCCACCGCATCCTGGAAATCCTGGGCCGTGACGCTGTCACCCAGTACCTCCTGACCGAGATGCAGCAGGTGTACCGGCCGCAGGGCCAGAACATCAACGACAAGCACTTTGAGACCATCATCCGCAAGATGTTGAGCAAGGTGATGATCACTGCCTCTGGCGATACGGAGATGCTGCCGGGTGAACTGATCGAGGCGACTATTTTCCAGGAAGTCAACGACCAGGTGGTGGCCGAGGGTGGTCAGCCGGCCCGCGCTGAACCCGTGCTGCTGGGTGTAACCAAAGCCTCGCTGAGTACCGATAGCTTCCTCTCGGCCAGTTCCTTCCAGCATACGATCAAGGTGCTGGCAGGGGCGGCCATCGCCGGGAAGGAAGACCAGCTCATCGGCCTCAAGGAAAACGTGATCATCGGCAAGCTGATTCCGGCCGGCACTGGCTTCAAGCCCTATCCTTCGCCAATCTTAGGCAACGGCGATGGAGAGTACGACGAAGAGGACGAGGGCGAAGAAGTGGAAATGGCCGTCGCCGCTCTCCCGGCCGAGGAATTCGTGGATCCCGACATTCTGGAGGCCCTGACGATGACAGTGGCGGTGACCGAAGATGACGATACGGAGTTAGAGTAAGCGTAAGATTTACGCTTACTCTAACTCTTTCTATACAGAAGTTGGTGGGCCAGCTCGTGCAAGGCGGCATGGGCTGGCCCTTGCGCTTTGGCCGCCGCCAGGTGGTCTAGCGCGCTTTCGGAGTAGGCCGAAGCGTGACCATCAGCGAAGGCTCGCGCCCCAACAGCATCCAAGAGGGCAACGGCCGCCCCGACAAACTGCTCGTCACTTTCAGACCGGTCGTAGAGCGCACGCAATCGCTCACTGTGGGCCAGGCCGTAGAGAACAGGCAGCGTCTTTTTGCCGGTAGCAATGTCGGTGGCCGCTGATTTGCCGATTAGTTCCTCCTCCCCCCATATACCCAGAATATCGTCTTTTACCTGAAAGGCCAGGCCCAGGTCGCGGCCGAAGGCGGCGTAATGGCTAACAACGGCCGGTGGTTGGCCGGCCACCAACGCGCCCAATTCGGCGGCCAGGCCCACGAGGGCGGCCGTTTTGCCCTCAATCATGGTCAGGTACTCCTCCACACCCACGTCCAGGCGGGTCTCAAACTCCATGTCGGCGTACTGGCCCTGGGTGAGATGGACACACGTTTCGTCAAACCGGCGCAAGGCCTGAACGACGATGGGGGCGGGTACGGGCGAGGCAACTGGGAGAGTATGTTCTGATAAAATGCGAAGGTCCTGCCCAGTTGCCTCGCCCCTACTATCTGCCAGGCGACTCATTGCCAGGTGGGAGAGGGCATA
>JBFMFT010000106.1:0-12674 GCA_040751925.1 Chloroflexota bacterium | reverse complement strand
CTCGCCCCTACGAAATCTAACATTCGTCTGAATGTGAAGAAGAAAGATGGCAGATGTAGCAAAAGTTCGAGAGCAAAGCTCAAGCGGCCGGGCTGGGGCCTTATGGCTCATTCAGGCTATGACCGGCCTCCTCCTGATTGGCTTATTGGCCCTGCACATGACGGCCCATCACTTCGTCGTCGAAGGCGGTTTGCGTACCTTCGCCGAAGTAGTGGCCTATGTTGCCAATCCGGCCATCTTCTTCCTGGAAGTGACCTTCCTGGTTATCGTGACGATTCACGCCTTGTTGGGCGTGCGGGCCGTCATAGTAGACCTGGGGCCCGGCCGGCGGGCCGTTAGAACCCTCGATACCCTGCTGTGGATAGTCGGGACGGCCGTCATCACTTACGGTGTTTGGTTATTGATTGTCATACGCGGGTCTGGCTAGGGGCTTCTTGTGATGATTATGAGAGGATGCTGGTTACGACGCATAGCAACATGATCAAGATGATCAAGATTTACATATACGGGTTTGGTGATCATCTTACAGCCGGGCAGGTCTAAGCCAGCCTGGTTGACGCTGGCAACCTGTTTTCGGATGATTACTATGCTGTATAATTGTCGCCAATCGCTGACCGACGCAAGAGGAATAGGCCATGACGTGGGATGACGAAACACAAATGCGACTGGATCAACTGCGTTCAGGTGAACTGGCCGGTACTTTAACAAGCCAGGAACAGACTGAACTGTCTCAATTGATGGCAATTGTAGAGGCTGACGAAGTACAGCGCCTTGCTCCGGCGATGACAAACGTGCGCCAGGAGCAGGCGTTACTACGTGAGCGATTACAGGAACTCCAAGCCGAGAATGAAGACCTTGCCCGGTTGGTCAGCCAACAAGAACAACTGGCGGCCGACGCTCGTCATTGGCTTGCCCTGTTTGAGCAGCGACACCAGTCAATCCGGCAATCGTACATCCGCCTGACTGGAGAACTCTTAACTGTAGCAGGCTAACTGTGACCATTACGCCGAAACTCAGAGGGGCCGTTCGATCCGCGTATGGTTATCGCTGCGGTTATTGCGGCGTTTCGGAAACGTTATTTGGTGGGGAACTAGAGATTGATCACTATCAACCCCTTATACGCGGTGGCTCAGATGCACCCGACAACCTCATTTACGCCTGTACGACTTGCAATCGCTTTAAGGGTAGTTACTGGCCTGACGAGAATGCAACCAGCGACCTGTACCTTCTCCATCCTGGGAAGGATGATCTGGCTACCCACGTAATTGAGGCTACCAACGGCCGGTTGGTTGGGCTGACAGTTCGTGGCTGGTTTCACATCAACTGGCTGCACCTGAATCGTCCACAGTTGCTTGAACTACGCCAGTTGCAGCAGAACGAGAGAGCAGTGGTTGAGGCCCTGACACAAGGCGAGCAGATGAAAACCAGTCTTCAGGAGCAAGTCCGGGTACTAGAGGCCGAACTCACTGAGTTAAGGAAACTTATTGCTAGGCTAACCTAGAAGGTGTCTTTTGGAGAGAATTGATGAACTTTCAACTAGCTGATGAACAACAACAATTCCGCCGCCTGGTGCATGACTTCGTGGCTAAAGAAGTCAAGCCCCTGGCCCGCCACACCGACGAAACAGGCGAATTTAACTGGTCGGCCGTCAAGAAGATGGGGCCGCTCGGTTTGCTGGGCCTGGAAGTGCCAGAGAAATATGGCGGGGCGGCTGTAGACGCCGTCAGCGCGGCTATCGCCATCGAAGAACTGGGCTGGGGCTGCGGCTCCACCGCCCTGGCGATTGCCGCCCACAATGGCCTCAGCCTCGGCCCGATCATCCGCTTTGGCTCGGAGGCGCAAAAGCAGACCTGGCTGCCCCGTCTGGCTTCGGGCGAGGGCCAGCTCGGCTGCCTGGCCCTTACCGAACCGGGGGCCGGATCGGATTTGCAGGGGGGCGTGCGGACGGCGGCCGTCAAAGAAGGCGACTCCTGGATCATTGATGGCAGCAAGATGTGGATGACCAACGCCTCCATTTCGGACCTGATGGTGGTCCTCTGCCGCACGGATCGGGCCGGCGGCAGCCGCAGCTTGAGCCTGATTCTCGTGCCGAGCGACACGCCGGGCATCAGCGTCAACCCGGCCGAGAAGAAGATGGGGTTGAAAGGCTCGCCCACCCACGCTGTCACCTTCGAGGAGGTGCGCGTGCCATTGGAAAACGTGCTAGGCCAGGAAGGGCGCGGCCTGCAACAAACGTTGGCGACCCTGGATAGCGGCCGGATTGGGATTGGCGCGTTGGCCGTTGGGTTGGCGCAGGCGGCTTACGAAGCCGCGCTCAAGTACGCCCATGAGCGGCAGACCTTTGGCCGGCCGATTGCCGAACACCAGGCCATCCAGTGGATGCTGGCCGACGCGGCCACCGAAATCCAGGCTGCCCGCCTGATGGTCTATTGGGCCGCCTGGCAGAAGTCGCTGGGCAAGCCCTACACCCAGGCGGCTTCTATGGCTAAACTGTTCGCTACTGAGGTTAGCGAGCGGGTCTGCCGCAACGCCGTCCAGGTTCACGGCGGCTATGGCTATAGCCGCGAATTTGAGGTAGAGCGCATCTACCGTGACACCCGTTTGATGACGATTGGTGAAGGCACGAGTGAAATCCAACGCCTGGTCATCGCCCGCCACATTCTAGGCTTGAAGTAGAACGATCGTGGAAAATCGTTCTACTTCCCGGCTATGGTTCACCACGTTCAGGTAGCGCACACCCAGGGTGAAGGCCAGCAGACCATAGGCTATGACCCCGGCCCCACTCAGAACTTCGATGAGGGAAGGGACATAGCTGGTGTATAGCGGCACAATTTCGTGCGGCCAGTAGTTGTAGACGACTAATTGGCCGACCAGGTTCGTATTCCAACGATAGGCGGCCACCCCGGCCACAATCAGGAAAAGGGCCAGGAGGTTCAGGCGGGGCTGGCGGCGCAGCCGGCCGTTCAGTAAGATGACGGCCGGTACAACCGTCCCCAAGACGATCTCGCCCAACCAGAAGCTATAGGACAACGGGCCCTGGGTCAGCAATCCCCAGCCCTCGCTGCGGGCCGGTTCGTAGGTATAACTATTGGACAACCCATCCCAGAAGCGCAGGTACAAATAAGCCAACAGCGTCCAGCCAATAAAGCGGGCCACCTTGTCCAGTAGTTCTTGACGGACGATCGCTCTGGAGGTCAGGCGGGCAGCCACCTGAGAGGCCAGCAAGGTCATGGCTGGCCCGGCGGCCATGGCTGAGACAATAAACAAGACGGCCAGGTTCGGCCGGTACCAGACCGGCCGCGCCTTCAACACCCCATAGGTCGCCCCCAGGGAGGATTGGTGCATCATGGATAGCCCCAGGCCGACGACAGCCAGGATGGGGGCAAAGTGGTGGGTGGATTCCAGCCGGCGGGCCAGGCGCGGCCAGCGGCGCTGCATCCACTCCGCCTGGCCGAAGATGGCCGCCACTTCCAGGAGCAAAACGACGAAGTACAGGGTGACACAGATGGTCACTTCCCACAAGGGCGAATGGGGATTCCAGTAAACCAGGGCGTGCCAGAAGCGGTCGGGCCGGCCGATGTCCAGCAGCAGGGTCATCACGGCCATGCTGTAACCAATGAGGCCAATGAAGACGGCCGTGCGGGCCACCGGCTGTAGGGGCTTGATACGCAGCAGGTAGACGGCCGCACTGAGCAAGAATGCCCCCGCGCTGAGGGCAATGGCCGAGAGGTCTATGGAAATCCACAAGCCCCACGGTACCAGGTCGGTCAGGTTGGTAACGACCAAGCCTTGACTGAAAACGGCGACGGCGGCCACGCCGCCGGCCAGCATGATCGCCAGCAGTCCCAGGAGCCAGCCCTTGTAGAGCAGGCTACGGAAGGGGAAGTGGCGAGTAATGAGTGGCGAGTGATGAGTGGGGCGGCTGCGACGGCCGGGCTTGAGCAGGGATTTGAGTTGCAACTTCATGGCTAGGCCTCCTGGCCCTGGCGGCGGGTAGGCAGGTAATAGACACGCGGCTCTGTACCCAGTTCTTCACGCAGGCGGAAGGATGGATGTTGGGCCAACGCCCGGCTGACGGCCGATTCGGGGTCATTTAAGTCGCCAAAGAGCCGCGCTCCTACCGGGCAGGCATTAACACAGGCTGGCGTGGCCGCCCGGTCTACGCCTGGCGTCAAACCTTGCGCCAGGCCGCGATCGATCCTTTGGAAGCAGAAGGAGCATTTTTCGACGACCCCACGCGGCCGTCGCTCGACTTCGGGTTGACCCCAGTCGGGTACGGCCGGGTTCTCGCCGTCGAAGGTCTGCCAGTTAAACCAGCGCGCCCCATAAGGGCAGGCCATCTCACAGTAGCGGCAGCCGATACAACGGTCATAATCCATCATCACGATCCCGTCCGGCCGCTGGTAGGTGGCCCCCACCGGGCAAATGTCGGCGCAGGGGGCGTCGCCGCAGTGCATACAGGGAATGGGCAAGAATACGTTACGGCCGCCTACCTCGCCCACTTCCACCACTCGATTCCAGGTAATCTCCGGTGGGGCGTCGTTGTGGGCCTGGCAAGCCAACGTACAGTGACCACAGCCCACGCACCTGGCCTGGTCAATCACCATGGCCCAGCGATGAGGACTGCTCTCCTGAACAGGGGCGGTAAGGCGGCGTTTGCGCTGGAAGCGGAGGCCGACGGCGGCCGTCGCGCCCGCGCTCACAGCCAGTTTGAGGAATTGGCGGCGGCCGATCTTTTTCACAATACACCTTCTGGATGGTAATTGGTCATTGGTCATTGGCAATTGATAATTACCAATGACCAATTACCAATTACCCTTATGCAGCCGCTGCTCGACCCAAGGACCGACGGCCAGGCCAAAGAGTAGACCAACCACGAGTAAGATAGCTACGGTTAAAGTAGTGGCCTCCGGTGGGCCGGGGGTTTCGGCCGTGGGCGGCCGGTTTGTTTGCAGGCTGGCCGGCAATAAGTTGGTGTCGGCGGCCGGTGGCGAGGGCGAATCCTGTCCCTGGACGTGCAATTCCTCGTTGTGGCAAGAGTCGCAGGTGTCCAGGTCAACAGCAAAGGTATGTTGGCGTTGGCCGTGGCCTTCACCGGCCGGGGAATCGCCTATCTTCAAGTGGCAGTCTGTACACAGCACACCTTCGTCGGCGTGGGTGGTGGCCGAAAAGGCGTGGGTTTCGTCGCTGTGACAATCCTGGCACACAACCTGCACGCCCGTCGTCAGCAGCTTGTTGGTATGGGGATTGTGGCACTTGACACAAGTCATGTCTTCGGCCCCGTGACCGCTGGTTTGCCATTCGGCGTAAGTGTCCAGGTGGCAGGCGCCACAAAAGTCAGATGAGACCTGGGTCGGCATGATCTGTTCGGGATGCTCGTCGGGCAGGGGCGAATGGCAATTTTCGCAGGCAATCCCCTCTACAACAAACGCGCCAGTGGCCGGGTCGTAGCCCGTCGTGTGGCATTGCAGGCACTCCGGGGGACTGCCTTGTTCTTGCCAGGCTTCGCGGAAGGCCGGATCAGCACCAGCCTGACCGTGTCCACTTCTGGCCCAGGCCGTGTGAATGACGCTGTGGCAGTCCTGACATTCGTCCTGCTCTGCCCCGGCCGTCTGGTGGGGGGGGCCGGCCTCGGCCGCGCCCGCGACCAGGACCACCAACAAGAGAGCCAGAACTATGATCGCTGTAAGTCGTTTATTTTCACTTTGCATCGCCTTCTCCAAGTAGGGGCAAGTTGAAAACAGGCCCCACCATGTAGGCCAGATTGCCGGGGGCAAGTTGAAAACAGGCCCTACGTTAGATTGGAGTGTAACGGCGCTGCTCTAGCAAACCGAGCCAGAACAGGAAGGCGGCTGGTAAGCCAACGCGCACAATCAACATCAAGAGGGTGAAGAGAATGACTTCCATGTTGCACCTCTGGTTTTGGAGATTGGTAAGTGGTAATTGCTTACTCTACTCTCACTCTTACTCTAACTCTTTCGGGTAGGCTCTGTAAATTGGGCGAAAGGCCAGTTTCGGCGCGGGCCAAGCCCCATTCCTGGCTGCGGTAACTGCCCCATAGTGGCCCGGCCGCCTATGGGTGAATCCCCCATGCGGCCGCGCCGCTATAGGCGATTCACCCCACGCCGGGCGGCCGGACAAAGATGGCCCTCTTACCGGATAGACACGGGCAAAGAGAGGGGTTATTGTGTAAGTGATAAACGACAGGATGAGATTCGTCCGTGAACAAGTTCCCTCCCGTTCCTTGAGTTCGCTGGGAACTGAGGGAACTTGCGGGAACTTATTGACAGACAGTTATGCAAAGAGGCAGCGATGACACCCACCGAAACGACCCTAATCCTGACCGCTCTGTTCTTCCTACGCTGCGTCGCTCCCCTCCTGCTGACCTTGCTAATTGGCTACCTAATGAACCGGATTCACGGCCGTTGGCAGGGATGAGCCAAAGAAAATCCCCAGATGCGGCCGGATGGCCGGCGCATCTGGGGATGTTTTGCTGGGGGGCGAGGGTTACTCGCCGCCGCCGACTGCCGGCCGGGTCATGGCACTGGTGTCCACACCCATATCCGTCAACGTGTCATACAGAACTTGCAGGATGTACTGCCCGTTGTGGGCGTACACTCCAGGGTCTTTGGTCACGTACTGGTAGTTGTACGCCGCCCGCAAGAGGCGAGGCGTCCAGGTGCTATAGCCGTTTTCCCGTACAGCCTCGGTTTCGTCGGCCGTACCATCGCCGTTGGTATCGGTGAACCAGTAGGGATAGCCCTCCGCGCTATAGGCAATGGGCGTGCCTACTGTCTCGGCCGCATAAAGCTGGATGGCCGGATACAGCAGTTCGCGCATCGTCGCCACTTCGCCGGCAATGCCTTCGGTCACGTCGCCATCTCCGTCAAAGTCCACTTCGGACGTGCGGATATTGCGTAGGTCCTCGCGGGTCGCCACATTTTCGTGGCAATCGGCGCACTCGGCAACCTCTACTTCCAGCCCGTGTGTCGAGTGGCACTCGATACAGGTGTTGAACTTCTCGGGGTGGTCGTCGTTGCGGCCGTTGTAGGTCTGCCCAGTGTACTCATAGGCACCCTTGGCCTCCGCGCCCAACAGGGAAGCCCCGGCGGCAAAGTAGTGGATGTTCAGGAAGCGCAGGCTTTCTGATTGCTCATCGTCACCCAGGTTGCCAATCAGCCGGTTGACACTGACCGTAGACTCGCGCCCCTGGTGGCAAAGCAGGCACAGGTTACTGTCTGGATTATCCAGGGTCAGCCTGGCCCCGTTGGGGAAGGTAACGTCCGCCACTTCGTAGCGGGTGAAGGTGCTGACGTCGTTGTGGCAGGTGGAGCAGTTCAGACCATTGCCGGCCGGCTGCGTAATGGCTACCCCGTCGCGGATGAAGAGGGGCAGGCCAACGGCCGTATGGCATTTGCTGCACGTGCCAGCCACCACCCCACCTCTCGCGTCGAACTCGCGAAAGGCGATCTCCGACCCGGCGAAGTGGCCCTGGTCAATGCGATGAGCCAGGCTCAAGTCCACCGGCGTCGCCAGTTTGGCATTGAGACTCTCGATGGAGTCATAGAGCAACTCGATGACATATTTGCCGCCGTGAGCGTGCGCGCCGGGGTCTTTGACGGAAACCTGGTAGTTGTAGGCGGCCTTAGCCAATCGAGCCGTCCAGGCGTTGTAGCGATTATCGCCAATGGCTTCACTTTCGTCCGATTGACCGTCGGCGTTTACGTCAATGAAGAAGTACGGGTGATGCTCGCCGTTATAGGCAATGGGCGTTCCCGATACCTCGTTGGCGTAAGCCTGTAGAGCCTGGTACAACGTCGTCCGCAGGCCCTCGATTTCGTAGTAGATGCCTTCTTCCAGGTCACCATCGCCATCGTAGTCTACGGCCGAGCCAGCCATGCGGATATTCTTCACGTCATCGTAGGAAGCCACACCCTCGTGACACTCCGCGCACTTGTCCAGCTTGAGTTGCAGGGTGTGCGGATTGTGACAGTCAATGCAACTATCCATACCGGCCACGTGGTCAAACTTCGCGTCGTAGGACTTGCCCTCATACTCATAGCCACCCTTGGCCAGCGTACCGTACATCGTCGCGGCGGCGGCGTAATAGTGGATATTGGAGAAGCCCAAGTCCTCGCTAACCGTATCCTCATCGGTCAGGCCGGCCTCCGTAATGGAGTTGTCAACGCTGACCGTCGAGTTGCGACCCTGGTGGCAGACCATACAACGCGCTTCCCGGCCCAGGCTGGTGATTTCCGCGCCGGAGGGGAAGGTGACGTTGGTTAGAGCCATCGTCGTGGGATTGTGGCAGGCCTGACATTCGATCACCGTGCCAATCGGCGCCGGCGCGTCCACTACGCCAGCGGCCGAACCGTCGGCCCCAATAAAGTCCAGGTAGCCCGGTGTGCTGTGGCATTTGGCGCACCGGTCGGGAACTTCCGGCGGGTCTTCCTCATTCCAGTCATTGAAAGCCAGGGCAGTTTTGTCAGCGTGAGGCGAGTTGGCCCAATCATCCTGGAAAGGTACGACGGCCACCACCGGCACAGGCGTGACCTCGACGACCGATTCCACGATACGGGTAACTTCCACCTCTTCCACTACCGGCACCTCTTTTTCGACGATGCGGGTGACTTCAACTGTCGTCGGCTGCTGACTACAGCCGAACAAAACGACACTGAAACACAGCAGGACAGCAAAGAGTACCAAAAAACCTTTCTTCCTGTTGGACATTGGCAAACCTCCTTTCTGTTTGGATGGGGAACACAGGTCTCAGGTATAGAAACCCACGTTACGGGTTAGCTGAACCTGCCAGAGCAGGCCCAGTATATACCTGACAGTATGACAGAAGTGGTGGCTGACAGGTAGTGACATGCAGCAGGCGATTTTGTGACGATTGTCACATTTTGTAGTAGGGCGATTTTAGAAAATCGCCCTACGGGGCAGGCGTGCCAAGCGGCACAAAGATTTCGCGGGTGACGCGAGGGATGGTGGTAATGGCCGTCTCCTCAAAGGTGAAGGCCCACACCAACCCGGCCAGCATCAACCCACCGACAATGACACTGAGGACAATGAAAATCTGGCGGCGACGGCGCAAGACGGGCAGACTCAACTCCGGCCAGGGATGGCCGCCGGCCTCCAGGCGCGCCAATTCCAGGGCGTGTTCCTCCTCCATTTGATGGCGGGGGAGACGGCCGCTAAACATACTCGGATTAAAGTGCTTCAGGTGAACGTTGTAAAAATGCCAAATCAAAATAGACAGGACGGCCAGCACTGCCTCAGCCCCGTGGGCGGTGAGGGCGGCTGGGATGACCTGGCCGGGCAGTACGGCCGTACTGGCAATGGGATTCCACAGAATGAAGCCCGTCATTACCATGATAGCCGTACCCCAAACCACGGCCCAATACTCCATCTTCTCGCCAAAGTTGAACTTTGCCATGCGCGGTGGCCTGGGAATCAACCCCAGGTTGTAACGAATGGTATCCCACAGGTCGCGCGCGTCCTGGAAGGTGGGGAGCATCTGCATTCGTTCGTGCTTGACGAAGAAGCGATAAGCCGAGGTTAACAGGTGATAGACCGTTCCCACCACCAGCAAGAAGGCGGCCGCCCGGTGGATGATTCGCACCTGCTCGATCCCGCCCAGTAAGTCAATCAGGGCCACCGAGATTGGGGCCTGCACGTACTTCTGGGGCAGGCCAGTGAGGGCCAGGATGGTGAAACTGACCATCAGGATGGCGTGTTCGACGCGCGCCCCCACCCGAAAGCGGGGATAGGTTGGCGATGATGGCTGACTCACTGCTTACTCCTCATGGCCTGGGCGCGGACGCGCAGCCGGCGATAAACGTCTGTCAAGACGAGAAGGGTCAAGAAGCCTACGACCGACGGCACAAAGACCACGTAGAACTGATCTACCAGAAAGACCAGAGGGTTGTGTTCCAGGGACGGCCGGAAGTGGCTCGTCCAGGCGTCGGGGAAATTCTCGCTGGCGTCAGGGTGACACTGCTGGCAAGTGGCTAACAGGTTAGCCTTGATCCCCGCCTGCGGGTCGTCGGGCTGGTGGATATTGTGGACGCCGTGGCAGTCGTAGCAAACCGCTTTGTTCGTCTCCACCGTCGGGTCTTGCTGCTCAAACAGCGTGACCGTTGTGCCGTGAAAGTCATCCACGTAGGTCTCGAAGACGTCGGTTGAAATCTCGTACTCGGCCATCAACTCCCCGTCGGCGTGGCAACCAGCGCACAACTGGGGAGAACGGATGCGGAACAGGTTGGTGGTCGGATCACTGATATTGTGAACGCCGTGACATTCGATGCAGGTTGGCACGTCGGGGTTGCTTTCACTCAGCAGGGCCTCACCATGAACGCTGGTGGCGTATTCGTCGAAGATGGTACTGTGGCATTTCTGGCAGGTGTGGGAAATGCGCTCGCGTGGCTCGGCCGGCGGCGGCGTATCGTGGGCACCGTGGCAGTCCGTGCAGACGGCCGCCTCCATATTCCCCTCGTCCAGAGCCTTGCCATGCGTACTGTCCAACGTCAACTCATATTTATCCTCGTGACAGCGGGCGCACAGTAGATAGCGTTCCAGGCTATATTCGCGCAGGCTGGCCGCCTTCACCGGCTCGTGGGGAAAAGTGTAATTCTCGTGGCAATCGGTACATTCTAAAGACTGCCAGGAATTGTTGACCCCATGCACCGAATCGTGCAGCGCGCCCGCCTCTATCGTCGAGGATTTGCTGTCGCCATTGGCAAAGGTCAGCGTGCGGCCGGGCAACCCGTGGCAGGCCAGGCAGAAATCGTTATTGATCCGGTCGGACGAGAACAGACCGTGCTGGATCAGCGTCTTTAATTCATCAGCGTTGTTTAGCTCAACACCCCTTTCGACGTGACAATTCGCGCAGGTCGCCACTCCTTCGCCCGTGCGCCAGGTCTCGGCTTTCAAGACGTTGTGCGAACCATGACAATCGGTGCAGACGACTGGCGCTTCGCTTTCAGGACCAGGGTGAATGGTCAGGTGGGGTTGCTGGTGACAGCGGGTACAATTGGCCGATTGCTCTATCTGGAAAGTGCGTAAATCGGCCGCCGTGACCGGCGCGTGGGGGACGTGGAAGTTGTCGGCCGGCTGGTGGCAGCTGCGACATTCCAGGGGCGTTTCGGCCTGGCGGCCGTGCGCCGAGGCGTCCAGGGCCGCCAGGTCTATCTGCACAGGCAGGCTCTCACCAGAAGGAAACTCCACTGCGCCGGTGCTATCGCCATGACACAGGCGACAGGCCAGGTCAGTGGGGGGATGAGTCGTCTGGGCCGGTGGCGCGGCCGTAGCTATGACTGGGCCAGGCCACAAGACCCAGGCCGCCAGACCGAACAGGGCCACGATGCACACCGTCACGGCCGTCCAGGATACAGGGGATTTACCATTCTCAGGTGACAAAACGACTCTCCTCATCTGGCAACGGATGGTAACGGATAAGCGGATAGGCTGCTTGAATATCCGCTTATCCGTTGGCAATTCGTTACCTGGGCCAGACAGGGTAGGTCACATTTGGGAACGTGACCTACCCAGCAGGCTGGGGATTAAGGGGCGGCCGTCGCCTCTGGCGCTGTTTCCGCCGCCGGTATGTGGTAGTCGGTAGCCGCCTGGATCAGTTCCTCGTCGGTCAGGGGTGGAGCGAAGCCACCGTCCACGTGGCAACTGCGGCAGGCGAAGTCCAGCGAGATTTGCGAGAGGGCCACGGTGCCATCTTCGGAGAACTGGCCGACCTGCTGGGGATCAATCGCCATCAGGTGGGTGCGAATGTCGCCGGTGAACATTTCGGCGTTGCCAACGGCCGATTTGACGATGCGCGGCATGTGGCACTCGATACACTCTACGTTGAACCGGCCGTGCCGCTCGTTCTTTTCATACCGCCCTTCGTCGTAGTGGCAATTGGCGCACGCAGTGCGGGTCGTTGGCGCGTCGGTCTCGCGCAACTGGATGACGCCGGTGTGGGGGTCGTGGCATACCACGCAGTCCAGGGTGATGTGCTTACTCTGGAACAGTTCTTCGTACTGCTCGTGGTGTTCGATGAAGCCATTCTTGGCATTCACTGATTCCGTCGCGCCGCGCTGATGACAACGGCCGCACGCTTCGGCGTCGCGGTCTATCGTCATTTGGAAGGACATCGGATACTCGGCGTGCGCGCTGCCCGGCCCATGGCACTCCTCACACTGGATGCCGCCAGAGGCCCACGTACCCACGAGACCGGGCAGCCCATCCTGATTGCCCTCGGGGCTGTAGCCGGTGGTATGGCACGTGCCGCAGTCGTAAGGCAGGTTGGCCTCACCGGCGTGATAGCCCACCCAATTGTCGCCCAAGTCCAGGTCGGCGTTGTAGAAGTTGTATTGGGTGGTGGCCTGATCGTTGGCCCCGGTGATAATGTAGCCCTGCTGATCCACGAAGCGGGCTTTCCAGTTATAGCCGCCAATCACGTAACTGATGTCGTTCCAGGTGTAACCCTCCGGTGGGCTGGGAATCTCGGTAAAGGGATAATCCGGCGGCTGACCATCTACGACTTTGGTGAGCTTCCAGGGGTGGCCGCTTTTGATAAACACATCGTAGATGCCCTGGTGGCAGTCCGCGCACGTATCACTGCCAACGTAGGTAGGTGGCTGAAAACTGACGCCGTCCGCTCCGGCCGGGCCAGCGGG
>JBFMFT010000105.1:0-12709 GCA_040751925.1 Chloroflexota bacterium | reverse complement strand
AAGCGCTTTCAGAGCCGCCTCCACCTCATCAGCCTTAGCCGCCAGTTGATCCTGGGGTATTCTGGCAAAGATCAAAGTAACAGCGTCGAACAAGGCTTTGCTCACCTGCCGCTCCCATTTTCCATCAATAAAGGCCCGAAACGCATGACCATTGAACACGCTTAGTACCTTGTCCATTGTATGGTTGAAAAGTTCAGTTAAACGTGTCTTTTCCTCATCACTAAGATTGATGCGCCGGCGTTGTCCCTGTCTTTCGACAAAGCTCTTTTTCGCCGCATACTGATCTAAGAAAGAACGTAATGGGGCTTGATACTCCAGGTAGTTATCATGCACGGCAAAGAAGCGGAGAATCAATTCTTCATCAGCCATTCGTTTATCAAGTTGCTTCTTATTCAGAACCCTAAGCCACTTTTCGCTGCCTGCAAGAGACTTGATTAGTTCGTTGAAGTCGCCTCGAAAAACCGCGTTCCGAATCTCCTGATCTGTGGCTTGCATGGATCCTCTGTTCAAGCGTTCAAAGACCTCAAAGCGAAGTTCCGGATGCGAGTCTTGCAAAATGACGATGCAGCGAATGCTACGACCCAGAATTTGACGTTGTTCTCGCTCTGCCAGATCTCTAAAGAACTTGCCGTTAAAGTCAGTGAGAGTTCGTAAGCCACGCAAAGGGAAGTCGTTGCTGACATATCGCCAGATCGAATATAGTCTTTGGTGCCCATCTACCACAGTGAATCTGCCGGTTTCTTCCTCCGAAAAATAGCATACAGGAATAGGGATGTTCAATAACAGGGATTCAATAAGACTACTGGCCCGGTTATCATCCCACACATAGCCTCTTTGGAACGGTGGTTGCGTATCAAGGCTCTTATCCCTTATTTGCTCGACTATCGTTCGAACTGAGAAGTCATAAGGTTGTGTTATGACGCGACGTTCTGTTGAGGGAAGTCTAAGAGGGGCATCATCTTCTTCCGGTAGATAAAAGTCTTCCTGCTCGGCAGATAGGTCATCTTGTTCTTCTGTTTTCTCTGGCATATTGGAGTTCCTCTGAAGATTCAAATTTAGCCAATGGGTGACTTCTCCCAGGTCTCTATGGAGAAGCTGTTCAAACAAGGTGAAGCTAGAATTCGCGCAGCTCCGTGAGCAAGCATAAGTCGATACCTGACTACGCTACCGATCGTCACAAGTCGCTATCTCCGCTGCTATCAGCCGTTGTTGTCTATGGATTATAGAGCAGATTGAACGCATGGCACACGGCTTTACTAAGACACCTAGAACACGGATAAATGGTCTCGACGCTCGGCCGCCGGTAGTCTTCGTTAGAACAAGCGTGGTTGTGGGTTATCCGCCTCCTCTCTTATTTTCGGGGCCAGGCCCAGGTGTTTGTAGGCGTGGGGTGTGGCCACCCGGCCGCGCGCCGTCCGCTCCAGGAAGCCCAATTGCAGCAAATAGGGTTCCACTACATCCATAATCGTATCCGACTCTTCACTGATGGAGGCGGCAATCGTCTCCAACCCCACCGGCCCACCGCTAAACTTCTCGATAATCGCTCGCAAAACACGCCGATCCAGGTCATCTAACCCTAACTCGTCCACTTCCAGCAGTTGCAGAGCGGCCGTCGCCGTCTCCAACGTAATATGCCCCTCCCCCCGTACTTGGGCGTAATCGCGCACGCGGCGCAAGAGGCGCAGGGCTACACGCGGCGTCCCCCGCGCCCGGCGGGCAATCTCGGCCGCCCCCGCGTCGTCAATCGGCACCTCCAGGATACGCGCCCCTCGGGTGACAATCGTCGTAACCGCCTCCAATTCGTAAAAGTCCATGCGAAAAGCAGCCCCAAAGCGGGCGCGGAGCGGGGCCGTCAGCAAGGCCAGGCGGGTGGTCGCCCCAATGACGGTGAAGCGGGGCAGCTTGAGCCGCACCGTTTTGGCTCCCGGCCCCTTGCCCACCGTCAAGTCCAGCACAAAGTCCTCCATGGCTGGATAGAGGATTTCTTCGACGGCCCGCCCCAGGCGGTGAATTTCGTCAATAAAGAGGATATCCCCCGCCCGCATGTTGGTCAGGATGGCTGCCAGGTCGCCGGTGCGCTCGATGGCCGGCCCGGCCGTCGCCCGCACGTTGACGCTCATCTCATTGGCCATAATGTTGGCTAAGGTGGTCTTGCCCAACCCCGGCGGCCCATGAAAGAGGATGTGATCCAACGGCTCGTGGCGGGCTTTGGCCGCCTCGATCAGAATTTTCAGGTTAGCTTTCAACTTCTCCTGGCCGGTGAAGTTGTCCAGGCGTTGCGGCCGGATCAAACCATCCAGGTTCTTGTCTTCCGCTTTCGGCCGGCCCGACACGTGGCGGTCAGGGGAGGGGGCGTTGCTCATAACTGGTAATGGGTAATGGGTAATGGGTAGTTACCAATTACCCATTACCCTCTTCATACCGGCCGCCCAGGTGCTTCGCCAGGAACTTCTCGGCCGCCGCGTAGAACTTGAGCCGGTTCTCCGGCCGGGCAAAACCATGCCCTTCGTCGGGAAACAACAGATACTCATAGTCAATTCCTTTTTGCTGCATGGCCGCCACGATCTGCTCCGATTCCGCCTGCTTCACGCGGGGGTCGTTAGCCCCCTGAGCGATCAGCATGGGAATCTTGATCTGGTCTACCTTGAACAACGGCGAGCGAGAGCGCAAGAACTCCTCCTCGGTGTCTGGGTTGCCCACCCGCTGGTGGAAGGTAGCCACGAAAGTTGACCAGTAGGGGGGAATGGTCTTGATCAGGGTAATCAGATTGCTGGGGCCAACCACGTCCACCGCGCAGCAGAATAGGTCGGGGGTGAAAGTCGCTCCCACCAGAGCGGCGTAGCCACCGTAAGAGCCGCCGTAGATAGCGACCTGCTGTGGATCGGCGATACCTTGCTCGACAGCCCATTGCACAGCGTCTACCAGGTCGTCGTGCATCTTGGCCCCCCATTCGCGGTCACCGGCGTTCAAGAAACCCTTGCCGTAGCCGGTAGAGCCACGAAAGTTGATTTGCAGGCAGGCGTAGCCGCGATTGGCGAACCACTGCGCTTCGGGGTCAAAGCCCCAGGTATTGCGCCCCCAGGGGCCGCCATGCACGTTCAAGACCATCGGCAACCCCTGGCGCTCTTGACCCGGCGGGTAGGTGAGGTAGCCGTGCAGGGGCAGGCCGTCACGGGCCGTTAGAGCAACCGGCTCCATCGCCGCCAACGTGTACTCGGTTAGCTCTGGTTGGTGGTGGAAGAGAAAAGTGGCCTGGCGATGGCTCCGGTCATAAGCGTAGTAGGAGACTGGCCCGTTATCGGCCGTGAAGCTCACCAGCCAGGTCTGGTCGTCGTTGTCCCGATTGGCGATATTCACGTCGCCGTGCGCCAGCCCACCGATGGCCCGGAAATCATCAGCCACCGAAGGGTCCAACACCTGCCACTCCCGTCGCGCCCGCAGGAAGGAGACGGCCTGGACTTCGTGACTGTCGGGGTGAACGATGACGTTATCCACGTCGTAGGATGGGTCTTCGGCCAGTACCTCCGTCCGGCCGCTCGCCAGGCTGAGTTTGACCAGGCGGGCGGCGTTCACCTGGCGCGAGTCCAACAGATAAATGGCGTTGCCTTCCTGGTTGAAGCCAAGCGGCCGGCTGACCAGCCCATCCTCGATTTCCCAGCGCACCAGCTTTTGCCACTCCGAATGTTCATCCTCCCGCACCATCAACTCAAAGCCGCCGTCGGGCGTTGCCACGCCCGCTCCCCGCACTTTCAGATGAGCGTCGGCCACCCAGCCGGTCACGTCGCCGGGGTTCTTGGTGACCATTTGCAACGCGCCGGTGATCAAGTCCAGGTGGTATACGTCGTGGACACGCGGGTCTTCCTTGTTCATGGCGATCAGCAACTCGTTGGGGTAGTTCTTATTGCGCTCCACGATTTGCACCTGCACGTCGCTAAATGGGGTCAGGTCGGCCGCCTCACCCGTGTTCAGGTCTATCCCGTAGAGCCGCCAGTTTTCGTCCCCGCCCACGTCTTGCAGGTACAGAATGCGCTGGCTATCCCCACCCCAAAAGTAAACGCGCACGCCCCGCAGTTCGTCGTGGGTGACGACGCGGTCATCTTCGGCGTCAATGGAGCGCACCCAGACGTTGAGGACGTTGTTGATGGGAGCCAGGTAGGCCAGGCGGCGGCCGTCGGGTGAAATTTGCGGATTGGCCTTGACCGGATTGCCAAAAAGAACCGTGCGGGGTATGAGTGGGGGTTCAGGTATCACGAAGGAATCTCCTCAATTATCAGAAAACCTGTCAAGTCTAACAGACCTGACAGGTTTATTATACCTGAACTGATGAGCTACGCACTTTTGAGTGCCAAGCGGCCGATTATGCCGTAAAATGGGAGGTTGAAACGTGATGCGTGAAGGAGGTAATGCCCACTATGAACATGGTTTTTGAGTCGCAGCATCCCCTGGTGAAACACAAGTTGGCCCTGTTGCGGGACAAGCGGACGGAGCCGAAGAAATTCCGCGAGTTGACACGGGAACTGGCTCTGCTCCTGTGCTACGAAGCCACCCAGGATTTGCAGTTGACCGAGGTAACGGTGGAAACGCCTATGGGAACGGCCGCCGGCGCGCAGTTGACCGAGAAGATTGGCCTCGTCCCCATTTTGCGGGCGGGCCTGGGTATGGTGGATGGTATTTGGGAAATGATGCCCGGCGCGGAGGTGTGGCACATTGGCCTCTACCGCGACGAACGCACCTTGAAGCCAGTCTCCTATTACAATAAGCTGCCCATTCATCCAACGGTACAGGTGTGCCTGATCTTGGACCCCATGCTGGCGACCGGCGGCTCGGCCGTGGCTACTGTTACCATTCTCAAGAACTGGGGGGCTGAACGGATTAAGTTCGTGGGCCTCATCGCCGCTCCCGAAGGCATCCGCGCTCTCCACACAGCCCACCCCGACGTACCCATCCACGTGGCCCAGATTGATTCCCACCTGAACGAGATTGGCTACATCGTGCCGGGTCTCGGCGACGCCGGCGACCGCCAGTTTGGGACAGGATAATTTTGGATTTTAGATTTTGGATTTTGGATTTGTGGTCTGGCCCAAAATCCAAAATCCAAAATCCAAAATCGTATGTTTTCATATCTACTGGTCTTTCTAGCCGCCTTTGGTTGCTCTTTGGTTTTGACCCCGGCCGTGCGCCATCTGGCCCTGCGCTGGCAAATAGTAGCCGAACCGGGCGGCCGGCGTCGGCACAGCGGCCGGTTGCCCCGCCTGGGCGGACTGCCCCTGCTGGCGGCTTACGGGGTTGGGGTGGGCCTCATCTACTGGCGGCTACCTCCCAGCGGCGACGACGCCCTCCGTTTGCGTGGTGTCGTCCTGGGTACGTTGGTCATCTTCCTGGGTGGATTGATAGACGACCGTTGGGAATTGCCGGCCCTCCCCCAATTTCTCATCCAGGCGGCCGGGGCGGCCGTGGCTATGGCCTACATTGTTTTCATCGAGGTCTACACCAATCCCTTCACCGGCGAACTAACGTGGATTACTCCGCGTATCTTGGCCCTGGCCGTCACCCTGTTCTGGATATTGGCGATGATCAACGCCGTCAACTGGCTGGATGGTTTGGATGGATTGGCGACCGGCGTAGGGGCTATCGCCGCCCTGCTCTTTGCCTGGCACAGCTATCGCCTGGGGCAGACGGCCGTAGCCGCCTTTCCCCTCGCCCTGGCCGGGGCTTTGCTGGGCTTCCTCCCCTACAACTTCAGTCCGGCGCGGATTTTTCTAGGCACGGCCGGGGCCTACTTCCTGGGCTACAATCTGGCGACTTTAGCCATCCTGTCCCCCGCTAAAATTGCTACCGCCCTCTTGGTACTGGCCGTGCCTATCCTGGACTGGGCCTGGCAAATCTTCGACCGCCTGCGCCAGCGGCGCAGCCCCTTCCAGGGCGACCGGGGCCATCTTCATTTCCGCCTGGCCGACCGGGGCGTACCCGTCCGCTGGATCGTCCTGGGCTATTACGGGGTAGCCGTGACCTTTGGCCTGGTAGCCATCTTCGCCACCGGACTGGCGAAAGTGGTGATATTGGGGGTGGGCGGGGCGGCCGTGTTGGGGGTGTTGGTGTGGCTGAGTGGGCGTTAACGTTGAGGATGAGAAACACTCGTGCTTTGCTCAGGCGGCGATCCATATTTTTCTATCGCGTCCTCACAAACCTTTGCCCACTGTTGCCACTCTCGCTGCACGAATTGAATTATGTCAGGGGTGGTTGGAACCTTGAAATCTGCAATGCGGTCTGGGGTAATCTTCCGACCATAATTAAATCGCCATTTCTCTGCTCGCAGAACGGCCGCGGCCACAAATAAGGCTTCTTCTGGTATTCCTGCCATTGGAACTAAGATAAGACAATCATCTGTTACCCCGCACGGCTCATTCTGCACAAAAGCCTCACCAATGCTGCCCGTGCTTGGTACAGTAACAAATCTGGGAGCAAGTGGTTTGCTGAAGTCAAAAAAGCCATAACACCCATTATCCGCTCCTGATGATGAGATTATTGATACGTCTCCAGGTGCAAGATGTTCCTTGCTGTGCAATTCCTTTTGACCATAGTAAACGTTGAACATTGAGCCAATAGTATCTGAACTTGGCCCATTGAACTGAGGCCTGCTCCTTCTATTAGCAGCAAAAACGGCAACTGGGGTTGGGTTAATTACCCTTGACTTGACAGCGATTCGCTGGCGAAGAATAAAGGGCGCAAATCTCACATAGAAAGAAGCGAGGTAACGCATGATTTCATCAATACCCTGCTTTAGAGTGTCAACAGGAAGATTGCCCGATGGAATATATGCTCCAGGAGACCAATCGGAACCTTTGACAGTCGCAATACCACTAAAGCCAGGTTCGCTTACTCTATCATAGAAATTCTCAAGAGCTTTTGGTATTTCGTTCCTGCCATCTGGTCTCGCTACCCGCACTCCTTTCCTCAGCGTCAAACCATCATATTCGATTCGGCAAAAGAAAGTCTTGGCCTTCACGCTATGGGCTATACCCTTTTCCAAAATGACGATGGCCGTCGTTGAAGAAGCATACGGCTGAAACATTTCGCCAGGCAGAGTGATCACCGCAGTTAAGGTGTTTTTCTGCATGATCCGTGCTCTCCACTTGCTTTGCGAGTGTTTGGTTAACAGCGAAGCTGGTAGGATGACCGCCAACTGTCCCCTTGTTTGAAGAGCATCGAGAGCGCGCTCGACGAAGCTCTCCGATGGGGTGTCTGTTTTAGCGTGTGGGAAAGGAGGGTTCATAAGGGCAATAGTGCATTTGCCCGCAGGGTAATCCTTAGCTGTGAAGCAATCCCCTTTTCTAATCCCTGTCGTTCCATCTCCACGGAGGACCATATTGGCAACGGCCAGGGCAGCCGTGACGGGCTCGCTCTCGTAACCTATCAATTTGTCTCGAACAACCCTGACGACCTGTGAATAGGAAAGTTTTTCGTTCTCATAGATCCTTTGCAGACTCGCTATAAGGAACCCACTTGTGCCACAGGCAGGGTCAATCACCAAATCCTGTGAACTAACTCGACATAAGTCAGCCAGGAATCGAGTTAAATGCCGCGGTGTGAAGTATTGCCCGATGGTATTGCCGCCAGTGTACCGAAAAAAAGTCTCGTAGAGTTGACCCAGGTAGTCATGTTCGGCAGTGAGTGAGGCGATATTGAGAGCACGTAAAATGTAGCTAATCCGCCATGCTTGTTGAGCCAGTTTTGTGTTTTGTACGTCCACGTGAAGGCTATCTGCTAACTCTGGCTTGCCCGCATCTTTAAATGCAAGCTGACATGCCTGGTTGATGTCAGAAAGGATGTATTCTGGTTCGTGGCGAATTTTTCCGCCTGTTTTCCACAAGGCCAACATAATAGCCCCTGTATACGCAGGACGAAATTCGTCTTTGACCCTACATTCCCGTAATATCCGGTTGATCTCGTCAGCTTTCGCTGCCAATACTGTGTAATCAGGCACCGTTGGACTTAAGTCGAACAGTTTGGGGTCGGCCGCAAGTTTGCGTATATCGTCAGGGCTTGGTATCCATGAGATTGGGAATTTGTTATATATGACCTGTACCCAGCTACTGCTTATGAGTTTGCGGACCTCAATCTTGATATTAGACTTGTCACTTCCCGCAACCCCAACGGCGATGACATTATGGCCTGCATCAATACAGGCGGTGCCATACACTGCACTGGCCTCTTGAATAGCTAGAGCAAGATCAGCTTCGTCAGCTTTGGTTTCAATAATCATCAAAGGGGCAAGAGTGGCCTCATTGATTAGCAGTAAGTCTGGATAGGCATCTCCCCCGCGTTTTGATTTACTCCGACCAGCAAAAATGGAAGCAAGGTGCGAGTATTCCTTGTACTCATTTTGGCGGAGAAGTTGACCACGGGGTGGCCTTTCAGTTTTCCACCCACGAATATTTAACAAATCTATAGCTACAGACTCGGTTCGGGTCTCTGAAACGTATTTGGACATGGTATTGGCAACCTCAACCTAGTTATGCGAACGCAGGCGCGTATATCCTCGTTGGTGAGGTCCGGAAAGTAATCTCGCGTAATCTCCTTGAAAGTCAAACCTTCGTTGAGGAGTTCCAGGACACTTTGGACCGTGATGCGAGTTCCGGCGACACAAGGTTTACCAAAATGGATACGGAGGTCAACGGCGATTCTATCCATACCATCCATTATAGCAGTAGAGAAATTGTCGGTCACGCTCGATCCGGTAGAGCCCTCCACAGTAAACCGACGGTAACCGACGGTAGTTGATCAGCCAACGGCCGCTCTACTCTGGGCGAGAGCTTCTAGGATACGCACGGCCGGCGCCTCAACTACTACGACGCCAGGGGGTAGTTCATCAGCAAATGGCAAGTATCCCCCCTTCCGCGTGGCTACCACAAACATCAGAGGGGCATCCTTTGTTCTTCCGGCTCGATAAAGGCTGTTGGCAGCTTCCAGTAGCGTTTCATCCGGCCGCTGCACCCGCACCAGAATTGGAAGGCCGTCCAGGTCTTGTTTCAGAATGGCGTCAATACCCTTATTGCGCTGCACCGGCACATAGTCCAGGCCAGCCAGCAGGGACAACGCTTCATCGTCGGCGTTCTGGTAGGCGTCGCGTCCCTCTTCCAGTAGTTGCGAATCCGTCTTGACCGGATTCTGCAAGCGTTGGCGCGCAATGGCCACCGCGTCGCCGGAACTGTCAATCCCAATAGCGTTTCGATTCATCAGGGTGGCTGCCACCAACGTTGTGCCGCTGCCACAGAAGGGATCCAGCACCAGGTCTCCCTCATTGGTGGCCAGGCTGATGATACGCTCCAGGAGCAGGACTGGCTTTTGCGTGGGGTAGCCAGTTCGCTCTTTGGCCTTGGGGTTCAGGTAGGGTATATCCCAAACGTCACTTAATGGTACCCCCTTCTTGGCCCCGTTGGATACTACCCGGCCGTCCTCGCCTCGCTCGTAAACTGTCTTGCCCCATTCGTCATGCTTCCGCCGCTGCAAAATCTGATCCACGTTGGTCGAGGGTGAGTAATCCTGGAAATGGAGATGGAAAGTGTGGTTGTCTGACTTGGTGTAATAATAGATGGTTTGGTGGGCCGGGAGTAACCCTTCCCGTGAATTGGACCACCGGCGATAGCACCAGATGATCTCCGAGCGGAACTGGTCAGGGCCAAAGACACTATCTAATAAAAGGCGGGCAATGTGCGAGGCTTTGCGGTCGCAGTGGAAGAAGATAGAACCCGTCGGCGCTAAAATTCGCCACATTTCTTGCAACCGGGCCTTCAGGAACTCGGCGTATTCGGCGTGCGAGACCCACAAATCGGCAAACGAAAACTCCTGCTGGCGATCCCTGGAACGCAGGGTATGAATCTTCTGTGTGAAAAAAGGCGGGTCAAGATAAATCAAGTTGACGCAGTCGGCGTCAAGCTGTCGCATAATAGTCAGGCAATCACCTAGATAAACTTCGGTCTTCATAGTAGATGGGCGTTTTCGGCCGCCAGTTGCCTGATTCTCTGCTCTATAGACATCAGGCTCAATTATAACCTGACCCGGCCGGTTGCCGATACAAAATGCAGAATGATGAATATCGTCATTCATCATTCATCATTTCTTCGGCCGTGTATAGCTCCAACATCGCCTCCTCCCAGGTCAACCCCTGACGGTTCTCGAAGTGCCAGTATTGGATGCCAGGGAAGAAGGTGCGCCAGTCACCAGCCGCCGCCAGCCGCTGCCAGCCATAATAAGCTGCCAGAGCCGTAAAATCCACGTAATAGCCGGCCGGAATCGCCGCCCTGAGCCGGCCGCCCTGGTCATAATCGGTCGCGTTGGCCCCATAGCGGGCGCGAAAATCCCAGGGGAGACGGCGGAGTGGTTCGCCCAACGAGCCATCCTGGACGGCCGCCCGCAGATAAACCCGCCAATACACCTCCGTCCCCCGGTCTTCGCGCACAATTTCCACCTGGGGATCGTCGGCCAAAGCCAGTTGTTGGGCGAAGTCGAAGGCCCGGCCGGCCTTATTCCAGGTCTGGTCGCTCTGGCCAGGCAGCGGCCGGGCGTTGAGCGGTTCGTACAACTTGTCCACCTGACCCAGAAAATCCCAACTAGCTTCACGGATGACCCGCTCGCGCAAAGCCAGGAAGGATTGGTCAACCCGGTCGCTCAAGTAAGCGGCCGGGGCCTGAACCGGTACTTCCCACAAGAGATAGGGCGGCCCACTGGCCTGGGGTGTGGCTATTACGTCCACAAAGAGGGGTGGATCATCCGTCACGGCCGCTTCCGGCCACACCTCGATCAGATTCGGCGGCAGGCTGGCGGCCGTCCAGGTTGGCCCGTCTAGCAGTGCGCTGCCCACGTAGACCTGGGGGGCAATCCCCCAACTGGTCGCACTACCAGCCAAAAGAAAGCTCTGTTCATCTTGCTGGTGAACGTAGACCATAGCTGGCCCGGCCGGCGACCAGGCGGGGTGCTGGCCCTGCCCCACACTGACCAGCGGCCCGGCCACGCCCCCATCCACCAGGGGAATCGCGTAAACCAGGTCGTAGCCTCCACGGCCCTCGGAATAGGCCAGCCAGCGGCCGTCAGAACTAAACGCTGGCTGATCCTCTACCCCGGCCGGTGAAGCCGTCACGTTGACCACTCTCTCATCGGTGCCAACGTCCAATGACAAGAAGAAGATGTCTGGGTTGCCGGTGCGCCAACTGGTGAAGGCAATCGTGCGGCCGTCGCCCGGCGACCAGGCGGGATTAAAGTCTGGCGCAGGATCATAAGTCAGGCGCAAGGGCGGCCGGTGACCATCGGCCGGCAGCAGGTACAAATCCAGGTTGCCTTCCTGGTACGATTCATAGACCAGCCATTGGCCGTCGGGCGACCAGGCGGGATGGCCGTCGTAGGCCAGGTCGTGGGTCAGCCGGCGCAGGCGGCCTTTGCCCAGGTTCAGCAGGTAAATCTCCCAGTTGCCGTCGCGGTGAGAAGTAAAGGCCAGTTGGCGGCCGTCGGGCGACCAGGCCGGGTCGCGGTCGTCGGCCGGGTGGCTGGTCAAACGCACTGGCTGTGCGTAACCGGCCGGCAGCGCGTAAAGGTCACTCTGGCCGTTCTGGAAGATGGTGAAAGCGACACTGCCCCCTTGAGCGGCCGGGGCTGGCGGTGGGGTAGGTGAGGGCGTAGGCGTAGGTAGCGGCGACAGGAGGGCGGGGTTGGCTAACTTGGGGACAGGTGGGGGAAGCTGGTGGTCGGCGACCAACGGCCGGTAATCCACCGTCGCCGACGCCTGGGCCACGGGCGGGCTATCTTGCGCCCCCACCGTGACGAGCTGGGAGGACTGGAGGGCGGTCACGGTGAGGGCCAACAGAACCAGGCCAATGGCAGCGACGGCCGTGGCCAGGCGTCGAAGGGGGGAATAGATCGGGCGAGGGAGCAGGGTGGGCGAGGCGATGAGAGCGGCGGCCGGCAGGGGCGGCCGGCGTACCCACACCCGCCATTGAGCCAGGTAGAGCCGGACGTAAGACCGGAACTGTCGCCGCAACCGCCGCCTATTCACCACCACCACCCTTACCTTCAGAAATGGTCTTTTGCCACGCAAAGACGCAAAGGGTTTTCTCTTGGCATCCTTGCATGAGACTTCTTATGGGTCTACCGACTTTGCCGGGACAAAACCCCGCAGGTCCCCTCTAGCGAGGCCATCGTTGAGTTCATAGACCTGCGGGGTTTCCCGTTCGATCCGGTAGAGCCCTTCTTATTTTCGCCGAACCCCAATCCCCAATATGGATTATAGACGAGATCAGGCAGCGACCTTAGCCGGCCCGGCTAGGAAAAAGGTAAGGAAAGCACAAAGAAGGCGTGAAAAAGGCGTTAAAAGTGAAACAGGCTGTGCCGGCTCGGGCTAGATTACAACCATCAGCCTCTAATGACTTCCTGCCCCAACTGCTTGCGAAGGCTTCTCGACAAACCGTTCATTCACGTACTTGTGCAAGATACTGGCTACGAGAGTCTGGTACGGTATACCTTCGCTTCCAGAATCTCACGTTCTTCTTGATCCAGATTTAGCATCGTTATTCTCCAAGATACTTCCTGATAGCTTTACGGCTGGGAATAATTGTCTTTAGAAAAAGCTCCGTTTCTGTTTCATCATTTAGCAGCCAGAGTTTATTGGAGAAAACGGCCGACGGCCGCGGCCACCCGGCCGACCTCCGCCACAAACTGC
>JBFMFT010000104.1:0-12753 GCA_040751925.1 Chloroflexota bacterium | reverse complement strand
GGGGATTGGGGGATTAGGGGATTGGTTGGCAAATGATGAAGGCGGAAGGATGAAGGATGATAATAACTCACCCTCACCCCCTACCCCCTCTCCCTACCAGGGCGAGGGGAGGCGATCATTCCCTCTCCCTCTGAGGGAGAGGGTTAGGGTGAGGGTGGGATTGGTTGGGTAGATACGAATGATGAATGGGAAGGTAAAGTTGGATATTAACACCGACCTGGCGCGGACAATCTTGACCCGGTTTATTCGGGAGGAGATTTACAAGACGGGGCTGCGGCGGGCTGTCGTGGGGCTGTCGGGGGGCATTGACTCCTCGTTGACCTGCTTCCTGGCGGCCGAGGCCCTGGGGCCAGAGAATGTACTGGCGGTCTGTATGCCCTATCGCACCTCTTCGCCGGAGAGCCTGGCCCACGCCCAATTGGTTATCGAGGCGACCGGCGTCCAGGGCTTAACGGTCGAGATTACGCCGATGGTGGAGCCGCTCTTTACGCTGTTCCCCGACGCGGACGAGCGGCGGCGCGGCAATGCCATGGCCCGCGCCCGCATGATTGTTCTCTATGACCAATCGGCCGCTACGAATGGCCTGGTGGTCGGCACCGGCAACAAGACGGAGATTTTGTTGGGTTATAGTACGCTGTACGGCGATTCGGCTTCGGCGGTGAATCCCCTGGGCGACCTGTACAAGACGCAGGTGCGGCAACTGGCCCAGGCTCTCGGTGTACCTCGGCCGATTATCGAGAAGCCGCCCTCGGCCGACCTGTGGGCTGGACAGACGGATGAAGGGGAGTTGGGCTTTACCTACCAGCAGGTGGATCAGTTGCTCTATTTGCTGGTGGATCAGCGCTACCCGCCAGAGGAAGCGGTGGCGGCCGGGTTTGGGCGGGAGTTTGTGGAAAGGGTGTTACAGCGGGTGCGGAGCAGCCAGTTCAAGCGCACGGGGCCTATTATTGCTAAGTTGAGCGGCCGTTCCGTCACCCACGACTTTTTGTATTTACGTGATTGGGGGTTATGATGGCAGCGGATTGACAGCGGATAAGCGGATGAATTGTTCGGCCGGTCGTTCATCCGCTTATCCATTGCCGGGAAGCAGCGGTTATGATGGCAGCGGATTGACAGCGGATAAGCGGATGAACTATTCGGCCGGTCGTTCATCCGCTTATCCATTGCCGGGAAGCAGCGGTTATGATGGCAGCGGATTGGCAGCGGATAAGCGGATGAACTATTCGGCCGGTCGTTTATCCGCTTATCCGTTGTTCATCCGTTGCCGTAAAATCACGAAGGACCAAATGGACACAAAAGCCAAGGGGATTATTCAGGGTGAGCCATGGCTCCCGATCACGTACAAAATCATTGGCCTGGCCATGGCTATTCACAATGAATTGGGATCGGGGCATCGCGAGGCAGTCTACCACGATGCGTTGGAGGCTAAATTCAAGCTAAACGGCGTTGTCTTCCAAGATGAACCTCACCTCCTGGTTGCTCTACCAGAGGATATTATCGTTGGAAGCTATAGCCCTGACTTCATCGTGGAGGAATCTATCATTGTCGAATTGAAGGCTCGGCCGCACCTGATCACCGACGACGATCTCGCGCAAATCATTGGCTATTTCGCCATCTTACCCCAGTGTCCGGCCGCCTTGTTCATCAATTTCGGCCGTTCCCGTCTGGAATACCGCCGCGTACTGCCCCCCAGGAACGTCCGTCCGTTTCAACGAGAGAAGCGGGGCAGGTAGTTTACTGGCAGCGGATTGACAGCGTATAAGCGGATGAACTATTCGGCCGGTCGTTTATCCGCTTATCCGTTGTTTATCCGTAGAAGCGGGGCAGGTAGTTTACTGGCAGCGGATTGACAGCGTATAAGCGGATGAACTATTCGGCCGGTCGTTTATCCGCTTATCCGTTGTTCATCCGTTGCCGTGAGGCCATGGCGGAGTTGGCCGCAGCCGGCGTCTATGTCCAGGCCACGACGCTGGCGCACAGTGCTGGGCAGGTTGTATTCGGCCAGGATACTTTGGAAGCGACGCACGGCCGCCGGGTCGCTCGGCCGCCCCTCGTAGCCAGCCGTCAGGTTGAGGGGAATCAAATTCACGTGAGCGTCCAGACCATGCAAGAGGCGGCCGAGGGCGTGGGCCTGTTCCGGCGTGTCATTTTGTCCGGCAATCAAGGCCCACTCAAAGAAAATGCGCCGTTGGCGTTTTTCCACGTAGTAGCGGCAAGCAGCCATCAGCTCTGACAAGGGCCATTTGCGGGCGATGGGGACGAGGGCCGCCCTTTCCTCGTCGGTGGCCGCGTGCAGACTGACCGCTAAACGAACGGGCCAGCCTTCGTCGGCCAGGCGATAGATGGCCGGCACTAAGCCGACGGTGCTGAGGGTGATGAAGCGTGGGGCAATCGCCAGGCCGCTGTCGTCAGTCAGGATTTGCACGGCCGCCCGCGTGGCCTCAAAGTTGTGCAACGGCTCGCCCATGCCCATCAGGACGACGTTGCGGAGGGAATGGGACGCGGATGGCGCCGATTGGTGCAGATTATTCCTTAGTAACCCTCCAGAAATGGCCTGGCCTTCGAGTTCCTTTGAGTTCCTTGAGTTCCCTGGGAACTGAGGGAACTTATGGGAACTTAGGCTTAACAGGCGGGTGACGTGGAGAACCTGGGCTACGATTTCGCCGGGGGTGAGGTGGCGTTGGAAGCCCATCTGGCCAGTGGCGCAGAAGACGCAGCCCATGGCGCAGCCGGCCTGGGTGCTGACGCAGACGGTGGCCCGGCCGTGAAAGGCCATCAGCACAGTCTCGATGGCCTGGCCGTCAGGCAGTTCCAGAAGGAATTTGCGGGTGTAGCCGTCGCCGCTTTGTATTTCCCGTTGGGTGGCGAGAGAGCCGAGACAGGTTTCGGCCGCCAGCCGTTGGCCCAGTTCCGGCCGCAACTCGGTCATCTCCGCCAGGTCAGAAACTTGCTGGCGGTAGAGATAAGACCAGAGGCGGCCGGCGTGGTAGTCGCTGTAGCCCCAGCCGGCCAACAGGTCGCGCACGCCGGCGCGAGTTAGGTCATAGAGATTGATCGTATTGATTCAGCCAGACCCACCCTCACCCTTACCCTCTCCCTCAGAGGGAGAGGGAACGAAGCCTTCCCTTCGCCCTGGTAGGGAGAGGGGGTAGGGGGTAACGAAGCCTTCCCTTCGCCCTGGTAGGGAGAGGGGGTAGGGGGTGAGGGTGGGTCATTACGATTTATACTGTCAACGGTCATAAACTGACATTTTCTTCACCTTGTCACCCTGTCACCTTGTCACCTTGTCAAGTATATCACCGACAGGCAACTTGATCCGAAAGACACTGCCCTGACCTGCCTGGCTGGTACACGTTATCTCGCCCTGGTGCAGTTTGACGATTTCCTGGGCAATTGCCAGCCCCAGGCCGCTGCCCTCGCCGTTCTGGTGACGGCCGCGATAGAAGCGGTTGAAGATGAGTGGTTGTTCGTCGGCCGCAATGCCCGGCCCATTGTCGTCTACCGTGATCACCGCCTGCTGGTCAACCACCGCCAGCCTCACCTGGATAGCCCCACCTTCTGGGGTGTACTTGACGGCGTTGCTAACCAGGTTGCCCACCGCCTGCTGGATACTGGTAGCGTCGTGGCGCAGGACGACGGCCGTTTCCGGCAACGTGACCGTAAGATGCTGCCGTTTGGTAGCCGCTAACAGCCGCAAACCCTGAACGGCCGCTTCGATGGCCGGCCGCAGGTCGGCCATGGCAAAGTGCGTGCCGCTCAAGCCCGCTTCCAGGCGGCTTAAGTCTAGCAGACCGGCGGTGATCCGGTCAAGCTGGGCCAATTGTCGCTGGCTCTCACGGACAAACGTCGCCAATGGTTCTTGAGTGGCGGCCGCTTCACCGGCCATCAATTCGTTGAAGGTCTTGAGTGCGCTGAGAGGGGTGCGTAGTTCGTGGCTGGCGTCGGCGATGAGGTGGCGCAAGGCGGCCCGGTCGGCTTCCAGGGCGGCGATGGTCTGCATGAGCCGCTCGGTCATCTGGTTGAATTGGGCGGCCAGGCGGTCATATTCGGCCAGGTGGCTGGCCGGAGCGCGGGCCTGGAGATCGCCCGCGCTCATGGCGTCGGCCGCCGCGCCCAGCCGTTCCAGTGGTTCTGTCACCTGGCGGGCGGAGACGTAGCCGACGACGGCCGCCAGCAACAGGGCGGCCGCCGCGCCGCCTAATAGGGCCTTTTGCAAACCACCCACGACGACGCTCCGTAGGGCTGGCCCTTCAGAAAATTCAACGTAGCCCACTACCTGGGGGCCAACGTGCAAGGGTTGGCGCACGACGTGGTCGGACGTGGCGGGGATAAGCTGGGGTAGCTGGACCTGGGAGAAGTCGGCCGCCGGTGGTTGCTGGGGTAAGAGGTTGGGTGGTAACAGCAGAAAAGGCGGTGGCGCGCCCGAATCAGCCAGCAAGTGGCCCTGGGCGTCGGTGATTTGCACGCGCACTTGGCTGGCCAGGCGGGCCATGACCACCATGCGCTGTAATTCGGCCGGATTCACCCCCGGCCGGTAGACCTCCTCCAATGCGCCGACCAACTGGTTAGCCTGGTCTTGCACATAACGTTGCTCTTGTCGCTTGAAGTAAGCGTCGAGCAGCAGGAGGGTGACGACACCGACGACCAGGACGGCGGCCAGGCTGGCCAGCAAGCTATTGAGCAGGAGTTGGCGGCGAACCGAGGACATGATGGTGTAATGCGTAATGCGTAAGACGGAATACGCATTATGCATTACTTCTTTACGCGCCCGGCCGGACCTCTTCTGGCTGGATGTCTAGCTCGCGCTGGACTTCAATCGTCAGGTGGACGCCCAGGTAGGCGCGGTCAGCGTCGTCGGGGTGTTCACCCAGTGTCGCCGTCAGTTCCAGGGTTTCGTCGCCGCGCTGGACAGTCAGGGTGATGGTGTCGCCTGGATTCTTGCCGCGAATGAGTTCCTGGACTTTGTTGGGGAAGTCAACCGATTCGCCGTCAACGGCCGTAATCACGTCGCCCGCTTGCAGGCCAGCTTCGGCGGCCGGTGTATCGGGCAACACTTCGGCTACCGTGATTTGCACTTCCAGCGTGCCGTCAAAGGGGTGGTCGGGGAAGCCAGGGCCGCCCTGGAAAGGCGCGGGGAAAACTTCCGGGCCGCCAAACCCCGGCAAGAACGGCCGGCCGCCATGCACACCCAAGCCAGGGCCGCCAATGTCCACCCCCAGGTAGGGCCCCGCGCTGGCCAGGGTGACGGTGATTTCCTGGGTTTCCGCGCCAAAGGTCACGGTCAGGGTGATGGTGTCGCCGGCCTCGTGCTGCTGGATGGCCTGGTGCAGTTCCAGGGGGGTGTTGACCGCCTCGCCGTCTACGGCGGTGATGATGCTGCCGCGCTGTAAGCCGGCCGCCGCCGCCGGGCTGTCAGGGTCAACGCGCATGACCAGCACCCCTTCTTCGGCCGGGGCCAGGTCGGTCTCCTCTTCTTCCACTTCGTCCTGCAAGGCGAGATTGCGATCTGACTCCAGGCGTGGGCTGACGTATTCGCGGTAGGCGTAAGCGGCCGTGACCGCTCCGCCGATGATCAGCCCCAGGACCAGGAGAAAGCCAATTCCGATGAGGGCAAGTCGTTTTCTGTTACCAGACATGGTTCTACTCCTTGTTATGAATTTGCAGGGATTAGGGGATTAGGAGATTTTTTTATCCCCTAATCCCCTAATCCCCGCTCATTAGTGTAGCACTATCGCCGGAGCAGTGGGTAAAGTATGTTTAAGAAATGTGTGAAGGATTCTTAACAAAGTCCAGCAAATAGCCTGTTCCGCGCACCGTGACCAACAGGCGCGGCCGGGCCGGGTCGGCTTCGATTTTCTGGCGCAGGTTTCGCACGTGGACGTCTACGGTGCGGGCGTCGCCGACAAATTCCTCGTAACCCCAAACTCGCTCGATGAGGGTTTCGCGGTCGAAGGCCCGGCCGGGGTGTTGGGCCAGAAAGACCAGTAACTTGAACTCGGTGGCCGTCAGGTGAATCTCCTGTGGGCCGCGCCACACTCGTTGGCTGGCGAGGTCTATGGTCAGGTCGCCCAGGTTGAGCTGGCCCGGCCGGCCGTCGGCCAGCGCGCCGTAGGCGCGGCGCAGGAGGGCGCGCAGCCGGGCCACCACTTCCCGCAGCTCAAATGGCTTGGTCAGGTAATCGTCGGCCCCCAGTTCCAGCCCCAGCACCTTGTCTATCACTTCGTCGCGGGCGGTGAGCATCAGAATCGGCTGGCGCAGCCCGGCCGCCCGGAACTCGCGGCAGAGGTCGAAGCCGTTGCCATCGGGCAGGCGAACGTCGAGGATGAGGCCGTCGGCGGCCGTGTGGCTGATCAGGTGGCGGGCTGCGGCGGCCGTAGCCGCCCGCACGACCTTGAAGCCCTCTTTTTCCAGGCCGTAGCGCAGCCCCAGGGCTACCGCGTCGTTATCTTCTACCAGTAACAGTGTTTCGCCAGCCATGTTGAGTACAGGGTGAATGATAGTATCCGTTCAGTGAGCTTACCCCCAAAAACTGGACGACTCGCTAAGGTGGATCGCGGTACACGACGTTTGCCAGACATCGGACGTTGTTTACTTCCGTCACATGGCAAATGACTCTCTTAAAATTTGGTCTACGATCCTGGGCACAGGTTTGTGCAAAGTCTTCGCTTCCTGCTGTAGCCTCTGAAAGACATCTTCTTCGACCTGGACTTCAAAGATTCGCTTCCGAATATCGATCACATCGTTCACCGGCTCCAGAAATTCCAGATAATCCATCGTGCTGTGAGAATCCCAAAACTCTCCAGCCTCTTCTTCAGTAGCAAAAGAATCCGGCAATGGGTCAATGTGCTTGTTCTTAGATGTGTTTTTGTCTCCCATAGTATTTCCTCTCAGCCTCATCCATGTCACGGGCCGAAATCGGCACAATCGCGCCTGTTACCTTTCTAATGTAGAACACGACCAAATAACGGCCGGCGGCCGTTCGACTATAAGCAGCATATACGTCCTCACCCTTCACGTGGCCCTTGCTTACCTTGCGAATATGCGGCTTGGAGCGAAGCGCATATTCGACCTCAATGACCGACACACCGTGCTTATGGGCCAACTTGTCCACAAATTGCTCTTTCCAGATGATCTTGGTGATGACCATAGTCCATATTGTACCACTCCCCACAAGTTATATCTTGGATGGCAGGTCGAAATAGGAAAAGAGGGACGGATTGGCAAAGGTGGTCACCTGGGCCAGCCGGTCGCCCTCAAAGGTCAAAACCTGGATGGCAAAGGAAAGGCTCGGATAGCCGGCCGCCTCTGGTATCAGGCCGGTGAGGGCGGCATGGTTAAGCTGGCATGGCACGGTCAGGAGACCGGCCACAGCCAGAGGAGGAGGGGAAGAGAAGGAGGAAGAGGGAGTTTTGGGGAAGTGGGCGGGGATTGGGGAATTGGGGGGCGGCTTCTGGTATAATTGGGGAAGTGAGGGAACTTGGAGGAACTGAGGGAACTTTGGGGAACTGAGGAAAGTTCCTTGAGTTCCTCAAGACCCTCTGAATGAGCAACCGATGAGAGGAAAACTGTGTATAGAGCTATCTTGTTCGCGCTCATTTTGCTGGGGCTGACGGTGTGGATCGGCCGCTGGCCTGGCCCGGCCGTCGCTAACCCTTTGGGGGTGCAATGTCAAATTGACGTGGCGCCGGCCGAGCCTTCGTCGCACGAGGACATTGAAATCGTGGTCTCTGGCACGTGGCCGGATGGCTGTGTGCCGGAGTATGACTCTTACCAGATGACGGGCAATCGCGTCTCGGTATTCACCGTCACCTCGTCTGGTGGGGGCTGCCTGCCGGTAGCGACGGAGTGGAGCGCGACGGCGGCTATCGGTCGTTTGCCTATTGGCGAATACACGGCCGAAGCATTGGTGGATGGCAGTCTGTGTGCGCTCAGGTCATTTGACGTGCGCGGCCGGGCCTTCTTGCCTATTGTTATCGGTGGACACGGATTGGCAAGATTGACGGATTGAGATCAATCCGAAAATCCCGCGAATCCGTGTTCCTTCCCTGGTCTAAAAATATGGTAACAGTTCACCCTCACCCCCTACCCCCTCTCCCTACCAGGGCGAGGGGAGTCGTTCGTTCCCTCGCCCTCTGAGGGAGAGGGTTAGGGTGAGGGTGGGACTGGCTGAGTCAATACAAAATGTCTAACAAACTCGTCCTGATTGATGGTCACGCTCTAGCTTACCGGGTTTTCTTTGCTTTGCCGGTGGAATCCTTCACCACCAAGAGTGGCGAGCCGACCAACGCCACGTATGGCTTTACCCGCACCCTGTTGGACCTGCTGCTGGCGGCCGACCCGCCGCAATACCTGGCCGTTAGCTTTGACGTGGGGGCGACCTTCCGCGATGGCTGGTACGCGGATTATAAGGGGACGCGGGCCAAGATGCCCGACGAACTGCAAACCCAGATCGAGCGCATCCGGGAGGTGATCCAGGCCATGAACGTACCCATTCTGGAAAAGGAGGGTTTTGAGGCCGACGACGTGTTGGGGACGGTGGCCCGCCAGGCTAAGGCGGCCGGGGTGCCGGTGGTCATCATCACCGGCGACCGCGACCTCTTGCAGTTGGTGGACGACAATACGCGGGTGGAGTTGCCGCCGGGGACGTACCAGAAGGAGCCTCGGCTGTATAACGAAGCGGCCGTCGTCGCCGAATACGGGCTGCGGCCGGGGCAGATCGTGGACTACAAGGCGTTGGTGGGCGACAAGAGCGACAATATCCCCGGCGTCAGGGGGGTGGGGGAGAAGACGGCCGTCGAATTGCTGCAAAAGTACGGCACGCTGGATAACGTCTACGCCAACCTGGAGGCGATTCCGGCCCGTTACGCCAACAAGCTGCGCGACGATAGAGAGAACGCCTATTTGAGTTATAAGCTGGCCCGTATTGTAACGGACGCGCCGGTGACATTGGACCTGGCCGCCTGCGCTACACACGGTTTTGAGGGGGCGGCCGTCCTCGACCTGTTCCGCCAGTTGGAGTTCCGCTCGCTGACCAACCGGCTGGCGGAGGCGGTTCAGTTGTCAGGAGACAGTAAGCAGTTAGCAGTAGGCAGTAACCAGTTGTCAGAGAAGACGGGGCCGACGGAGACGGTGATCGTGCGGACGGAGGAGGCGTTGCAGGAGTTGGTGGCGGAATTGGAGGCGGCCGGCGAAATTGCCTTTGACGTGGAGACAACCTCGGTGGACGAGCGGTTAGCCGAGTTGGTCGGTCTATGCCTGTCCACCCAATCGCCTCGCGCCTATTACGTGCCGGTGGGCCACCTCGTCGGCGAAACGCAGAGTGAATCAGGCCAGATGGGTCTCTTTGGCGGCACGGCTAAACTGGCCGAGGGGCAGTTGCCACTGGATAAGGTGCTGGCGGCCGTGCGGCCGGCCCTGACCAACCCGGCCATTCCCAAGCTGGCCCACAACGCCAAGTTCGATTACGCCATCCTGGATCGGCTGGGCGTGCGGGTGACACCCATTGCCTTCGACACGATGATCGCCGAATGGTTGACCGACCCGGCCAGCAAGCACCTGGGGCTGAAAGACCTGGCTCGCCACCGCCTGGGGGTGGAGATGACCGAGATTACCGAGTTGATTGGCAAGGGCAAGGGGCAGAAAACTTTCGCCGAAGTGCCGGTTGACCTGGCGGCGCCTTATGGGTCGGCCGACGCTGACGTGACCCTGCGCCTGGCGAAAGTGCTGCAACCAGAATTGCAAAACCTGGGGCTGGCAAGCCTTTTCCACGACATCGAGATGCCCCTCATTCCCGTTCTGGCGGCCATGGAAAGCGTCGGGGTGGGGATTGATACGGCCTTCTTCCAGCAGATGTCCCGCGAATTGGCCGCCCGGCTGTTGGAACTGGAAAAGGAGATACACCGGATCGCCGGCCGGCCGTTCAATATCAATTCCACTCAGCAGTTGAGCGACGTATTGTTCAAGGAACTGAAGATTCCCCACGAGGGGCTGCGGAAAACGTCGTCCGGCCATTATTCGACGGCCGCCGACGTGCTAGAGAGTATCCGCGAGTTAGACCCTACCGGCATTATCAACCTGATCAGCGAGTACCGCGAACTGGGCAAACTCAAGAGTACCTACGTGGACGCCCTGCCGGCGATGGTTAACCCCAAGACCGGCCGTATCCATACCAGCTTCAACCAGACGGGGGCCATCACCGGCCGCATCGCCAGCAGTTCGCCCAACTTGCAGAATATCCCCATTCGGGCGGAGGTGGGGCAGAAGATACGGCGCGGTTTTGTGTCACGGCCGGGATGGGTCTTCCTGGCCGCCGATTATTCCCAGGTCGAATTACGCATCATGGCCCACGTCAGCCAGGACAAGGCCCTGATGGAAGCCTTCTGGCAAGACCAGGACATCCACCGCTCGACGGCGGCGGCCGTCTTTAGTATCCCCATGGAAGAGGTCACGCCGAACCAGCGGCGTTTTGCCAAAGCGGTTAATTTTGGCCTCATCTACGGTATGGGCGCGTTCCGCCTGGCCCGCGATTCGGGCCTGACGTTGGCCGAAGCGGAAAAGTACATCAAAGCCTATTTCGACCGCTTCCCCGGCATCCAGGCTTACCTGGAGGGGACGAAGGAGAAGGCCAAGAAGCTGGGCTACGTGGAGACGCTGTTGGGTCGCCGCCGCTATTTCCCCATCTTTAGCGCGGCCTCGGCCAGTATGGATGTCCGCCAGCGAGCCGAACGGGAGGCGATCAACCATCCGATTCAGGGTACGGCCGCCGACGTGATCAAAATCGCTATGATCCGGCTGCACGACCAACTGACGGCCGGCTATCGCGGCCGGCTCATCCTGCAAGTCCACGACGAGTTGGTGCTGGAAGTGCCGGAGGAGGAAGCGGCCGAGTTGAAGCCGCTGGTGGTGGAGACGATGTCCAACGCCTTCCACCTGGACGTGCCGCTGAAGGTGGAGGCGCACACCGGCCGGAACTGGTTGGAGTTGAAGGACTGAAAACCATGTTGAACCTTCCTTTGTTTGAGGCTCCCCGGCGAATCGAGAAGCAGTATGATCCGACGGCCGACGTTCGCGTACCCGCCAAGTACCCCGGTAAGCGTCATTACAAAGGGCCAAATAAGGGTCAGCTCTCTGGTAATCCCCTGGGCAAGAACCCGTCTGACGTTTGGGAAATCCTGCTCAAAGATTGGGAGGAGGCCTTCTGGGAAATTCCCAACGTGAAATCTAATCACCCTGAAAAGACCATTCACCCTTGCCAGTTTCCGATTGAACTGGTAGAGCGCTGTGTCCTGGCCCTGACCCATGAAGGCGATGGGGTTTTCGATCCGTACGCAGGAGTAGGCACTTCGTTAATCGCTGCGCTCAAGCACGGCCGGCGGGCCATGGGCAGTGAGAAAGAAGCTGAGTACGTGCGGATTGCTCACGACCGCTTGTGCGCCTACTTCGATGGCACACTTTCCTCTCGCCCTATCGGCCGCCCTGTTTATGTACCAACGGGCCGAGAGAAGGTGGCTCAGGTCCCGGCCGAGTGGCAAGAGGCAGTCCAACGTCTGCGCCAAGATGACCATTTTTCACAATCTGGGTCTGATTGACGTGGGTGTTGAAGTCGTCCCCCTTATTGCCCTGTGATTGAAATCACAGGCTGAAATAGAGGAAACACCTTGAAACGTGTTGGAGGCCGCTTTCCTCAACCTGTTTCAACAGGTTTGCCTGCTAGACACCCAATTCATTGGATGGCGTCCAGAGGTGGCAAATCTAACATTGTCAAACTAATTACCCGTCACCAATCTCCTGCAAGAACTTCAAGACGACCCGGCCGACCGCCCATGGGTCCTCCATCGTCAACAGGTGGCCGGTGTGGGGAATTTCCACAAATTGGGCCTGGGGTTGCAGGGTTTGCCACAATTGCCAGGCGGCCGGCTGCAAGGTATCCGTCTCGGCCGCCCGAATCGCCAGCGTCGGCTGCTTGACCTGGGGGATGACCTGCCACACGTCGCGGGGCGGGAGGGCGTAGATACGCGCTTCCCACTCTGGGGCAAACTCCAGGACAAACTGGCCCGTCCCGTCCTGGCGCAACCCATAATTGACGTAATCCCAGAGGGCGGCGTCTGACCACCGCTCAAAGACAGCTTTGCGCCGGAAGCGGGCGAAGGCGGCGTGGCGGCTGCCCCAGCCATTCTTGCGCCGCATGGCCGCCCGCACCAGAGGGAAATGTTCGAGCTGGTCGGGGGTTAAGTTTTCGGGAACGAATTGGAGAACGGCCGGCGGCAGGAAGACAGGCTCAATCAAGACCAGGGCGCGGAATAGTTCCGGCCGCTGGACGGCCGCATACATCGTCGTCACCGCCCCCAACGAGTGACCAATGCCGATCAGGTCTTTGAGGCCGGCTTCGTCGAAGAAGCGCATCATGTCCTCGGCGAAGATGCGCCAACTGGTCACTTCTGCCGGCCGGCTATCCGGCCACAACGGCCGGTGACAGACCCCCAACACGTGGTAATAATCCACCAGGGGGGTCATCATGCGCCGGTAGCAGGGAGGTGGGTAGCCGTTGGCGTGGGCAAAATGCGCCAGCGGCCCCTCGCCGCCGAAATCGTAGTAGGGGATGGAGATGCTCACTGTTTTCTGGGTCGGGTGAAGCGTGAAACAGCTTTTCACGCTTCACGAAAAGATTAGCCGCAAGCCGGCAATCAGCAGCACGGCCGCCAACGCCCTCTGCAATTTGCCACTCGCCAGGTGGCGGCGGCCGTATTCCGCCCC
>JBFMFT010000103.1:0-12763 GCA_040751925.1 Chloroflexota bacterium | reverse complement strand
GAGGAGACATCATGCGCCGCAGCGCACCACGATGAATGAAAATAAGTAGCCTCCAAGCCCAACATCACAGGTAGAATAGGATGAAAGCTGGTCTGCGGTCGAATGTTTAACTGGTACCAAGAGTCTGAAGAGGAGACGGGCCCGGATACCCAGAGGTACCACGCATTGTTGCCCTGAGCACGCGAAGGAGAATCTCCATCGGTGGGTGTCTGACCAGTGGAAACGAAAGTTGGAGGTGTGTGATGAGAGTGATGAATGAGAAGTGTGCGGCCTTGGATGTCCATAAGAAGACCGTGGTGGGCTGTCCACGGTGGACACAACCAGATGGCACAGTGAAAGAGGAAGTGCAGACGTTTGGCACGACCACGCCAGAGCTATTGACCATGACCGACTGGCTGCGGAGTTGGGGCGTGACCATCGTGGCTATGGAAAGCACGGGTGAGTATTGGAAACCGGTCTACAACCTGCTGGAAGGGGAATTCGAGGTGATCCTGGTCAACGCTGGTCACGTCAAGCAGGTGCCGGGACGCAAGACCGATGTCCACGACGCCCAATGGTTGGCGGAACTGCTGTCCTATGGCTTGCTCAAAGCCAGTTTCATCCCACCCCAGCCGCAGCGAGATTTGCGCGACTTAACTCGTTATCGGGTGAACCTGGTACAAGAGCGAGCGCGGGTGGTCAACCGGCTACAGAAGGTCTTGGAACAAGCCAACATCAAGCTAGCCTCGGTGGCCAGTGACGTGATGGGGGTGTCCGGCCGGCAGATGTTAGAAGCGTTGGTGGCCGGGCAGGCTGATGCCCAGGTCATGGCCGAGTTGGCCAAAGGACGCTTACGGACCAAGCTGGCCGAGCTAGAGAAAGCGTTGACGGGGGTAGTACGCGCCCATCATCGTTTCCTGTTGGCGCAACATCTGGCCCACATTGATTTCTTGGATGAGCAGATTGACGAGGTGGGGGGCCAAATTGCCAGCCGGGTCGAGGCCATGAGCCAGCCACCGGAGACGCCTGGGGATTCCCCTTCCGCCGACAGTCAGGGCGGTGAGATGCCAGCCGACCTACCCTCCCTGAGTTGGTCAGAGGGTGTCGCGCTCCTGGACACGGCCCCTGGGGTAGACCAACGAGCAGCTGAGATGGTCTTGGCCGAAACGGGTATCAACATGGCCCAATTTGCCAGTGAGAAACACCTGACCGCCTGGGCGGGTTTAGCTCCTGGCAATAACCAGAGTGGCAGCAAGCGCAAGAACGCCAAAACCCGGGAAGGCAACCGCAATCTGCGCCAAGTCATGATTCAGATAGCCTGGGCCGCCTCCCGTAAGAAAGACAGTTACACCCAAGCCCTATATCGCCGCCTGGCCGCCCGGCGGGGCAAGAAGCGAGCCATTGTCGCCGTCGCTCGTTCTTTGTTGGAGAGCTTCTATTTTATGCTCTTGCGGGGCGAGCCTTACCAAGACCTGGGCAGCGATTATTTTGCCAGGCGACGCAAAGCAGTCAGTGTAGACATCTTGACCAGGCAGCTAGAGAAGTTGGGATATGCTGTCCAATTGGAACCGCTTATTCCCCAATCTGTACCTGTCTGAACGCATTTATTTTCGAAGGAGAAACATGACAGCGCTTACGGTAGCCACGCTGCATTTCCGCGACGTTGAGCCTCGCACAGAAGAGGTGAGCCTATTGGGACAAACGATCCAGGTGCAACACCTGGGCTGCAACGGCGACCTGGACGTGATGGCCGGCCGCATCGCCGAGCTAGACGGCCGGGTGGCGGCCATTGCCCTCCAGGGCGTCAGCCGCCATTTGCGCCTGGGCAAAGAGAAGGTCGAACACAGCGAGGCGGCCAAGGTTTTTGGCCTCGCCAAGACGACGCCAGTGGTGGACGGCAGTGGCGTGCGGGCGGCCATGGAGCGGTGGGCCGTGCGCCTGGCCAACGAGGCCCAACCAGGCATCCTCTCCCGCAAGCGAGTTCTGATGACCCCTGGCCTCAACCACCAGGGCTTGGCCCAGGCACTAGGCGAGTACACCGAGGAACTCCGCTATGGCGACCCCTTCATCTATTTCGCCCTACCGGGTACACCGGGTGTGGGTAACCCGGAGACGCTGGACACCTTCGCTACCCCTACGCTGGCCCAACTCAGCGAGTTGCACTACAAGCGGCTGTTCCCCGAAGCGGGTGCGCCCGGCCGTCCGCGCAGCCCCAAGCCCTTCGAGTGGGCCGACGTATTGGCCGGCGACGTGGGGGCCATTCGCCGCTACGCCCCCACCAAGCTCAAGCGCAAGATCATCGTCACCGAGGCGGCCAGTGAAGAAGACGCGGCCGACCTGACCGGCCGCGGCGCATTAGCCATCGTCACCACCATGCCGCCGCTCGGTCACGAGTTAAGCCACCTGAGCGCGGCCACCTTCGAGGCTTGCCTGGTCGCCTTGCGCCCTGATCCCAGTGTGCCACTGACCGAGAATACTTACTTGAACCTGATGGCCGATTTGCAATGGAAGCCAGGCATCCGCTTCCTGCAGCCCGACGAGGCCAGCGTCAACCGCTTCGCCTTTGTCATTCACCCTCTGAAAATCAACTTCGTCCACAAGCATCCGGCCTTCCGCTGGACTAAGTTCCTGCCCGACCGCCTGGTAGAACGCTTTGCCGCCGGCATTCCCCCCATCTACATCAGCCGGATCACCGGCATTTACAGCCCCACTACCGGCCAGAAGGTAGAAGGGTATCTCTTTGCCCTGGGCGGCACCCCCCGCGAGATGATGCGCCGCGACCCAGCCTTCATCTACCGCCGCTTGATTAAGGCCGCCCGCATGGGCGAGCGATTGGGGGCGCGCATTATGGGGCTAGGGGCTTTTACCTCGGTGGTGGGCGACGCCGGTATCACCGTGGCCCAGAAAGCGGACATCGCCATTACCTCCGGCAACAGCCTGACCGTGGCCGCCACCCTGGAAGCGGCCAAGCAAGCCGTCGTACAAATGGGCAATAGCCTGGAGCGCAGCCACGAGGGCCACGTGATGGTCATTGGGGCGACCGGCTCCATTGGCGCGGTCTGCTCGCGCCTCTTAGCCCAGGCTGGGCCGCGCCTGACCCTGGTGGCTCCCCGGCCGGAAAAGCTCATCCAACTCAAGCGCACCATCGAAGCCGAGACGCCGGGGGCGGAGGTGACCATCAGCACGACGGCCGACGACTACATCCACGACGCTGATCTCATCATCACCACCACCACTGCCCTTAATACGCGCATCCTGGACATCACCCGCTGCAAGCCCGGCGCGGTTATCTGCGACATTGCCCGGCCGCCGGACATTACACCGGAGGAAGCCGCCCTGCGGCCGGATGTACTGGTAATTGAATCAGGCGAGATTTTGCTACCCGGCCAGCCCAATTTCGGCTATGACATTGGCCTGCCGCCGGGAGTGGCCTACGCCTGCTTGGCCGAGACCGCCTTGTTAGCCATGGAAGGGCGATTCGAGGACTATACGCTCGGCCGCAACATCGAAATCGAACGAGTGAAAGAAATCTATCGGCTGTTCAAGAAACACCAGCTAAAGCTCTCTGGTCTCCGCAGCCACGACCACTTCCTGAGAGAAGAGGACATTGCCCGCAAGCGGGAACTGGCCGACGACTTACGGCGGAACCCAGAGAAGCTGGCCCTTTTGCAGCAGGCGCGGCGTAGCCAGGGTGCGCCGGCCGCTGCTCCCCTGCCCACTGCCAGACGGCGGGTAGATGCGCGGCTGCTGACAGGCGTGGGTTCGGCTCTGGCGGCCGGCGCGGCCGCCGCAGCCGGTTGGCGGCTGTTCCGAAAAAAGTGATCTTTGTCACCCCAAAAAGGTGACTTTAACGGCTGCGTTCTGGGTTAGAATCAGGGAACGCATTGCGCCGCGCTAGTGCCAGGCGCATGAAGGAATCATATTCTTTTGCAACAGGAGACCAGAATGAACGAAACGCAGCAATCGCGTACACCTCGTAACGACAGATGGACTATGCTGGCCCATTTTACCCATTGTGTCGGGGCGGTTACCTTTAGCCCGGATGGGGCGACCCTCGCCTCTGGCACAGAAGATCACAACGTCTTGTTGTGGGACGTGGCGACCCGCGAGGAGCGGGCCTTGCTCAAGGGGCATAAGGCCGGTATCACGGGCATCGCCTTCAGCCCTGACGGGACGCAAGTGGCCTCTGGCTCGTGGGATAAGACGGTGCGACTGTGGGGCGTCGCTCAAGGTGGACTGCTCAAGGGGCATAGCGAAGGCGTGCGCTCCATTGCTTTTAGTCCCGACGGCCGGACGCTGGCCTCCGGCTCGGCCGACAAGACAGTGCGGCTGTGGGACGTGGAGAGCGGCCAGGAGCGAGCCGTTCTCAAAGGTCATACCGCCCCGATTATCGCCGTCGCCTTTAGCCCCGATGGCACGGTTTTGGCCTCCGGCTCGTGGGATCATACCGTGCGCTTGTGGGACGTGGAAAGTGGGCGCGAACGGGCTGTCTTGCAGGGGCATAGCGATTATGTGATCGCCATGGCCTTCAACCCGGACGGGACAACCCTGGCGACTGGCTCTCGCGATAGGAGCGGCCGGTTGTGGGACGTGGAGAGCGGCCGGGAGCGGGCTACTCTGAGCGGCCACGAAGCCCACGTGGGGGCGGTGGCTTTCAGCCCCGATGGCGACAGCCTGGCGACCGGCTCCTGGGATAGCACGGTGCGCCTGTGGGATGGGCATAGCGGCCGGGAGCGGGCCACCTTGACCCACAGCCACCGCATCTGGACGGTAGCCTACAGCCCGAATGGCAAGCAACTGACTTTTGGCGCGCTGGATAGCACCCTGCGCCTGCTGGATGCTAATTCGTTAAGTGAACAAGCGGTTTTGGAGCATCCTGAGTGGGTCTTGGCGATTGCCTTCCGCCCGGCCGGGGACATGATCGCCACCTACGCGGGCGACAATACGGTATGGCTATGGCAGCGCGAGACTAATTAACCAATGAGGATAGGATGCCCCCCGGTACGTGGACTTTCGCCGGCGACGAAGCCGGCCAGACCAGCTTTCGCTTTGATCGGGGGGCCACCCGTTACTTTGTCGTGGCTATCATCGGCACACGAGAACCAGAGACTCTGCGACAAGCACTGAAGGTTCTGCGCCAGGAGTATAGGCTGCCAGCTAATTATGAATTTGGCTCTCATAAGACAACCGGCCGCCATTTGCGATCATCGCTCATGGAGACCATTTCAAGACTAGATTTTCAGACGTGGGCTGTCGTCGTTGACAAGGTGAAGTTGAGCGACCGGTTTAGGATAATGACGGGTCAGCAACTCTATGTCTACTTTGTTGCAGAGGCCATGCAGCTTATCCCAACCACCTGGTGCGTTGGAGCAACCTTAACTCTGGATCAGTTTGATGAGGCAGGAAGTGCTATTACTGCCCTCAAACGAGAGTGGAAAAGACGAGGGGTTGGTCAAGGGTTTAAGGAAATTCGGGGAAAGCGTTCGCGCGGCGAGGACTTGATTCAGATTGCCGATTTGATGGCCGGCGCAATCCTACGAAAATACGAAGGACGGGATGACAAGGCTTTTCAAGCAGTCGGAGTCAAGTTGGATAGCCTGAAAGTTTACCCGGAAGAAAAACCGCCCAGCTAGCTTAGACTCACGATCTAAGCAGGTCGCCACAGTCGGCGACTCTTCGCTGGGCAGTAAAAAAACTTTGCAGTTTTTTGGCAACATTCATACTACACCTGATAATAAGGCTTGTCAAGAGGTTTTTGTTAGCGAGAGGTAAGTATGATGATAGGCTCTTGGAATCGGAGTGGCAGTGTATGACTGAAGAAAAGGTAGTAGTGGTAACCGGCGCGGCCGGCTATTGGGGGGCGCGCTTGGCCGGCCGGCTGATAGCCGAAGGCGGGCTGCGGGTGGTGGGGATTGACACCCGGCCGCCCACGCCGGCCGTCGAAGGCTTAGACTTTGTTCGAGCTGACGTTCGTAACCCCCTCCTGGCTGACCTGTTCAAGGCCGAGGGCGTAGATACCGTGTGCCATCTACTGTTCCGCCAGGGGGCGCGGCCGGACGAAAAGACCTTTGACCTGAACGTGATAGGGACGATGAAATTGCTGGGGGCTTGCCAGCAAGCGGGAGTGCGAAAGGTAGTCCTCAAGAGCAGCACGGCCGTCTATGGCGCACACCCCACCAATCCGGCCTTCCTGGAGGAGAGCCGCCACTTACAGGGCAGCCGCCGCTACGCCGACCTGGGCCACCAGGTAGAAATCGAAGTTCTGGCCCAGAATTTCCACCGCCAGGCCCCCGAAATCCTTCTGACTATCCTGCGCTTCGCCCACGGGGTGGGGCCGACGGCCGACTCCCCCTTCACCCGTTTCTTGCGGACACCCGGCGCGCCCCACCTGTTGGGCTTTGACCCACCGCTACAGCTTATCCACGAGGACGACGTGGTGGAGGCGTTGGCCCAGGCGGTCTTGAATGATGCGCCTGGGGTCTTTAACGTCGCCGCCGAAGGGGTGCTGCCCCTGACGCGCATTCTGGCCCTGGCGGGGAAAATCTCACCGCCGGTCTTGCCTCCCCTGGCCGAGTGGGGCGCGCGGCTGATGGCGACGGCCGGCCGGCCGCCTGACCGGGTGTGGCCGCTTGAACCGAGTTATTTACGCTATCGCTGCGTGGCCGACCTGACTAAAATGCGTGAGGAGTTGACTTTTGCGCCCCGCTATACGGCCGTCGAAGCATTGCAATCATTTACTGAGGCCCGGCAAGATACGGGCCAGGTAAACGACCTGACGGCCGAGGATGAAGAACGCCTCCGCCAGACGATTGCCGAACGGCAAAGCCAGTAAAAGCTCAGAGGAATGAAACATAATGAGTGAAAGTGAGCAGCGTCCCCGTTGCCAGGCCGTGACCAAAGCCGGGCAACCTTGTAAGAACTACCCCCTGGCTGGCTCGGCCTACTGCGCGGTACACCAGTCAGTAAGCAGTGGGCAGTTATCAGTGGACAGTGAGCAGCAATTACCAGTTACCAGTTACCAATTACCAGTTACCAACGAACAGCCCCTAACGGCCGAACCATCCGGCCGCGAACTGCGCGAGCAACTCATGGTCGAACTAGACGAGTTGATCAAGCGGTTGCAGGCCATGACCCCTGGCTATACCCCGCCGCCCTTCTCCCCGCGTGGCCTGCTGGAGATGCTGGAAAAGAACGCCCAACGCCTTTCGGCCGCCGACCGCCTGGGCATCTTACAGAAGATGCGCGGGGCCATTACCCAGGACGTGTTTGACGTGGAGACCTGGAAGGGGCTGTGGTATATGCTCAACTACACCCTTCAGTCACAGGCCGACGTGGTCAAGCGGCGGTTCACCGGCGAGTACGAGGTGGACGAATGGGGGTTGGATTGGGAGTTCCTGGATACGGTGCGCCCCTTCTTTACCTTCCTCTATAAATTGTACTGGCGGGTTTCCACCACCGGCATAGAGAATATCCCCGATAGCGGCCGCGCCCTCCTGGTCGCCAATCACTCCGGCCAACTACCCTGGGATGCGGCGATGATCAGCACGGCCGTCCTCAGCGAACATCCAGCCCAACGCCTGGTACGTTCCCTCTATGGGGCTTGGTTTCCGACCCTCCCCTTCTTCTCGCTCGTCTTCGATAAGATAGGTCACGCCCTGGCGACGATGGAAAACGGCACGCGCCTCTTGCAGCAGGACGAAATAGTGGCGGTCTACCCAGAAGGCTACAAAGGGGTGGGCAAACTATTCAGGGACCGCTACAAGTTAGCTCGTTTCGGCCGGGGCGGATTCGTCAAGATGGCCCTGGCGACCCAATCGCCCATCATCCCAACGGCCGTCGTCGGGGCAGAAGAGACCTACGTGTCGTTGGCAAAGTCGGACAGTCTGGCCCGGCTGACCGGCTTCCCTTACTTCCCCATCTCCCCCACCTTCCCCTGGCTAGGGCCCTTGGGTCTCATCCCCTTGCCCACCAAGTGGAGTATTGACTTTGGCGAGCCAATTCCCACCGACGTTGTGGAACCCGACGCCGCTAATAACCTAACCCTGGTCAGCCAATTGGCCGAGCAGGTGCGCGACACGGTGCAGACGATGGTCAACCAACGCCTGGCCCAACGCCGCTCTGTCTTCCTGGGGTAACTTGAACTTCCACCAGGGGACTGCCCTTTACCCAGGCGTCCAGGTTGTTGTAGCGGCCCAGCTTTTGGAGGATACCGGCCAGGATTTCCCGGCGCTGCCCGGCGTCTGTGATGGGCGTGGCCCGCGCCGGCAGATCAGCTTGCACACTCCCCTTGAGGTGAAAGGTAAACTCGGGGTGAGCCAGCAAATTAGCGTACCAGCTTCGACGGCCGGGTAAGCCGGTGATGAAGAGGCGGCCGTTCAGGTTGTGGAACCATATTTCGATCCGGCGCGGCCGGCCGGTCTTACGACCGGTCGTGGTAATGTCAATGACCCGATCTCGGGCCAGCGCTTGTTCTATTGTCTCGTCCATGTTTTGTAACTACTCAGCCAGAAACCAGGTTTTTCTCTGGATAACCACCGTCATTTCCCGCAAAAAACCTGGTTTCTACAGAGAGCTTGAGCAGTTACCATGTTTTTATTGTGGTGACGGAAGAAGAGGCAAGCCGGCGGCTTGCACTACTTTCAACGCCAGGCGAGCGTAGCCTGGTTCAGCGCCTCGACCTCCGCCGCAGTCAGGGAGAACGAAAGCGCGCCAGCATTGTCGGCCGCCTGCCGGCTATTCTTCGCCCCCGGAATGGGCAGGATCGTCTCATTTTCCATTATACATGGCGGCGGTGTCGAACAAGGTCACACCCGCCGCCACACTGGTTTCTAGGGCGCGCTTCTCTTCCTCGAATCCGTGCGCGCCGCCGTAGGCCAGTTTGGCCGGGGTCCAGCGGGCTAACCCCGACGGGTCGCCCCAGGTCATCGCTCCAACGCCCAGCCGGGGAACCAGAAGAGTGCTTTTGCCTAACATTGTCTTAGTCATTTTCCATGTCGTTCAATGGTGTAAGTCCTATCCTGGTCAGCGCCACTTAACCCCAGCGCGGGGAGGTAGCCAGCGCCTGAGCGTAATCGTGGGCAAACTGGTCCACACCGCGCGCCGGTTGGCCGGTCGCGCCAAATACAGCAATCATGTTCACGTCTCCTTTTTGGAAAATAAATCTGACCTCGCCTGGCATGGCGCGGTCAGAGACCAGCCACGGCCGGAATGACCTCGCGGCCGATCGTTTCAATCGGTGTGATTTCGTGGTCATTGGACAAACTAAAGATGAAGTGCTGAATCCCGGCCGCCGCCAGGGAGTGACACTGGCCGATCAGGTCAACGGTCGTCATGCCGCCTGGTCCTAGGTAGACTTGCCCCAAGGCCGTCCGCTCGATTTCGTTGTAATCGCGGCCGACCGCCTCACAGTGCCGTTTCAAGACGTCCAGTTTTTGCCCAAGCGTCTCGTTGCCCATAGCGGCGAACAGGTTACAGGCGTCCGCGTATTGAGCCACCAGCCGCAACGTTTTTTGCTCTCCGCTTCCGCCAATCAGAATAGGAGGATGGGGTTTGGTTAAGGGGGCCGGGCTGTTGATCGGCTCGGCTAACTGGTAATGACGGCCGGTATACGGCTCTTCTGTCCCCGACCACACTTGCTTGACGATTTGCAGGGTTTCTTCCAGCCGCTCAAACCGCTCCTTCGTAGACGGGAAGGGGAAGCCCAAGCCCCTGGCTTCACGCTCGTACCAGGCCGCGCCAATCCCCAGGTAGGCCCGGCCGCCCGATAGCACGTCCAGGTTGGAGACGATCTTGACCAGGTGGCCGGGCTGCCGGTAGATGACGCCCGTCACCATGGTGCCCAGGCGGGCGCGCTGAGTGACGGCCGCCAGGTAACTGAGGGCCGTATAGCCGTCCAACATTGGGTCGTGAGGTGTAAAGCCCCCTTGCGGCGCATCCATCTGGAAAAAGTGATCCATCACCCACAAGCTATCAAAACCCACCGCGTCGGCCGTGCGGCCGATTTCAGCCAGTTTCACGCCCAGGTTCGCCGGACTGCCCGGCCAGTTGAAACGAATGATTTGTAGTCCGATCTTCATGGTTTACTCCTGTAGTCCGACCAGCCTGGCACTCTCCGCCCACAGTCGCTCCTGGGCGGCCGTATCCTGCTACTTCACAATCTTGAAGTTGAACAGGGGGGTTTGCAAGACACCCATGAGCCTGATCCAGATGGGCAGAAGCATCTCTGTGCCACGCGCCGTTGTAATGTCACCCAAGTCAACCACGTTCCGCCAGCCAAACCCATCTTTGAGGAGGGTAGTGACCTGGGCCTTCGCGACGGCGTCGTTGCCGCTGACGAAGACGTGGTGATCGCCGTCGGCCAGTTGGCGCGGGTTCACCATCAGATTCGTATTCATCGTATTGAGGGTCTTCACCACTTTGACGGCCGGGAAAGCGCGTTGAATCTGCTCGGCCAGGGAGTCAGTATTGGACACGAGCAGGGAAGGGGGCATTCCCTTCGAGAAGTCCAGCGGGTTGCTAATGTCTATCAAAACTTTGCTGTCGAGATTGGCTTTACCGGCCGTTGCCAGGGCCGCCAGCGTCACCCCACCAGACGTGGCGTTGATGAGGAGTTCGCCGTGCCTGGCCGCTTCGGCAAAGGTGCCCACCTTGACCGTTGGGTTCTGTTGCTGCCATACACTGAACGGTGGGTTGCCATAGAAGCCAGGCTCCGTGCGGGCCAGGGTGGCCGCCACGTCCCGTGTGCCGATCATTACTTCGTGGCCCAACTCAGCCAGCTTCGCTCCAATCGTTTGCCCGACCACTCCCGTACCAAGAATACCAATTTTCATCTTTTGTTCTCCTGTTGCGTTTTTGTGTCACTTCTGCTACGATACAGACCTGTCTACCTATTATATAGACAGGTCTGTATCGCGTCAAGACCTATTATGGCAGAGCTTTCTACTCGACAGCGAATTCTGGACGGGGCCGGCGACCTCTTCTTCCGCCAGGGCTACCGGGCGGTGGGGGTGGATACCATCGTCAAAGAGACAGGCGTGGCGAAGATGACCCTCTATCGCCACTTCCCTTCGAAAGATGACTTGATCGTGGCTTATCTGGAGCAAGTCAACCAGCTGCTCTGGGAATGGTTCGATCAGGCCATTGAGCCGCACCAGGGACGGCCGCGTGAGCAACTGGTGGCCGTCTTTACCGCCTTAGAAAAGCTGGTCAAAAGCCCCCAGTGCCACGGCTGCGCCTTTATGATGGCCGCCTCGGAGTTCCCCGAACTGGACAGCCCAGGCCATCAGGTGGCGATAGCTCACAAGCGGGCGATGTGGGAGCGTTTCCGCGACCTGGCTCAAGCAGCCGGCGCGCGCCGGCCGGAAGTCCTGGCTGATCAACTCCTGTTATTGCTGGATGGCTCGTTTGCCGCCGTGCGAATGTTCGGCCTGGACAACCCAGGGGCGAACGTGCGTGAGGCGGCGCAAACGTTGATTGACGCCCAACTACCACGAGAGTTAAGTTGAACCGTCTTAGATATTACTTCCTGGAACCCATGAGTACCCTGACCCACCTGGTTGGGGTGGCTGTCTCGCTGGTTGGACTGGCTGTTCTGGTGTGGCTGACGCGAGATGAGCGGCCGAAGATGCTCTCTCTCCTGGTCTATGGTCTGAGCCAGGTTGTTCTCTACACGGCCAGTTCGCTTCTACACGGGGTCAAGCTGCCAGAGGAAAGGCGGATGTGGTTGAATCGCCTGGATCACGCGGCCATCTTCCTGCTGATTGCCGGGACGTACACTCCCATCATCCACGCCTTTATGCCGAAGATGTGGCGGCCGGAAGTGCTGACGGCCGTGTGGCTGGTGGCCCTGGCCGGCGTCGTCTACAAGTTGAGCAGCCGCCGGATTCACGGCTTTCTGAATACCTCGATCTACCTGCTCTTGAGTTGGGGAGGGGCTGTCCCCCTGGTATTGGCCTTCAACGTCGCCCCCAACGTGACGGCCGGGGGCTTTGCCTTGCTGTTACTGGGCGGCCTGATTTATAGCCTGGGCTACGTGGTTTATTACCTTCGGCGGCCGGACCCCTGGCCTAACGTGTTCGGCCACCACGAGTTGTGGCATCTGTTTGTGCTGGGGGGTGGGTTGAGCCACTTCTTGTTCATGCTCTTGTACGTGGTGCCCGCCTAGCGCAAGCTTATAGCTTGCGCCGGCGCGGGCAAACTGAAAGTGGGCCCTACAGCTTGCCCTAGTCTGCTATCAAAACCCACTGACAACTTGTTCGTGCACCCCATCAGGCTTTAGCCCTTGCTATTACTTCCCTGGTAGCCTATAATATGCGCTGTCATAGTCCAGGCAAGATAGTCGCGGTCTGGGGGACGTGGTGGAACTCGGAAAACGGGCCGGGCCGACGTTTATTAAGAGTGAAACGTGAACCGTGAAAAGTGAACAAGGTTACTTTTCACTCTTTACTCATCACTCTTCACTTTTCAACTGCTTACAACATGGTCGCCCTCCACATTCACGCTTTCGGCCGCTTGCGGATGGAATACGGCGATAGAATGGTCGCCTCCTTCCCCACGCGCCACGTGGAGGAGTTGTTTGGCTACTTGCTCCTCAACCGCCACGCCAATCACTCCCGCGAAAAGCTGATGGACATCCTATGGCCGCAGGGTACGCTAGATAACGCGCGCGGCCGTTTCAGCACCGCTCTCTGGCGGCTGCGTTCCCTCTTTGAGCAGATGGGCGTACCGGCCGAGGTCTATCTCTCCGTCAGCCGCAACTGGATTAGCTTCATTCCCGAATCCCCCC
>JBFMFT010000102.1:0-12828 GCA_040751925.1 Chloroflexota bacterium | reverse complement strand
GAGGGTATCGGCGGCCGGCTGTTCGGCGATGACCGCCAGGTTTTCTTCCGTTGGCTCAACCACCGTGACCACGCTCGCCATGCCACTGTCGGCGTTGCCGTGCAAGGTGCAATAAATCGGGAACGTGCCGACGGCGCGGAAGGTGAACTCGAAGGCTTCCCCCTGGAAGAAGTTGTCGCTGGCCTCGCTGCCGTCGGCAAAGGTGACGTTGTGGGGAGCGGTGTCCTGGTTGACCCAGATGAGTTTGGTGTCACGCACAACGGTCAGGTCGGCCGGGGCGAAGAGGAAATTTTGTAGGGAGACGCGGCGGGGTGGGGGCGGCGCGCCCGGCTCGACTGGCGCGTTCACCTCGGTAATCTCCTCCACCTCGGACAACCCTACGGCCTCGGTCGTCCGCACGTACCAGACGTAGTAGGTGCCGAGGCCGAACAGGATAGCCAGGGTCCAGACGGCGAAGGTGGCCCGCATCCAGTAGCGCAGCACACCGATTTTGCGGGGCAGGACTTTGCGGCCGGCCAGCAGGCAGTAGATTGCCAGTCCCTCGGCCAACGTGCCTAAGACCGCGTGGACAGCGACGGTCAGGTAATAGGGATCGCCCGGCCGGCTGGGTAGGGTGCTGGCTACCCGTTGCTCGCGGAAGGAGACGACCATAATCAGGGCGATGAAGAGCAGGTTGAGGATGACCACCGGCTGCTGAATCCGGTCGTGCCACTTGTACAGCTTGCGTAATTGGGCCAGGATGCCCATGACGAGAGCTAAATAGAAGACCACCTCAAAAATCAGGGCCAGGTCTGCTCCCAGTGTGGCCCCGGTACCTAGAAAGCCGAGTTGTTTTAACATGGTCTTTCTCCTCCTGTGCGAAGATCCACGAGGTTAGAGTGTGTGTAACCGCCCGTGGCGGTTATTCTGACAAAACATAATAGAATGATAGAATACCATAGCCCCAGGCCACCGCCAAGAAAGTTACGGTGGGATTAACGGTTCGTTTGTTGCGCCTGTCAACCGTGCTACAATTGCCCCATTCCATAGGCTTTTGGGCCTAACAGGGAGAACACAAATGACGGCCGTCCTAGCCCCAACCCAACCCGCCATCCACGCCGACCGGAGCGAGATTTCGCCAGCCGATCCCTTCCGTTACGGCTGGCGCGAAATCCAGCAAGCTATCCCCGGCGGCGGCGTGCAATGGGAGCGTATTCCCCTCTCTCTGGAAGATGTTTTGCATCCCCAGGTCGGAGATTATCGAATGCACAGCGACGAACACGAACGCTTTTGCGTCTACTTGTACGACGTTCTAACCTTGTTGCTGGCTAACGATCCCTTGGCCATCGTTCTCCACGATGTGCGGGTAGCCTGGGATGATCCCAACGTCAAGCCACACGGGCCGGATATTGCGGTTATCTTCAACGTTCGCCAACAGCGCAATTGGAGTACGTTTGACGTAGTTGAAGAAGGGGTCAAGCCCACTTTGCTCATCGAAGTCACTTCCCCGCAGACCCGCTCCATAGACCTGATCAACAAAGTGGACGAATATGAGCAGGTGGGTGTCCCTTACTACGTGATTGTAGATAGCTGGCGGCGGAAGAAGGGTGTCGTGCGGCAATTGATCGGCTACCGCCTGACGGCCGACGGCTACGAGCCAATGGCGCCCAATGACAAGGGGTGGCTGTGGCTAGAACCGGTCAAGGCGTGGTTGGCCCTTGACGGGGCCAATCTGGCCTGCTACGACGAAAAAGGGCAGTACATCGAACGCTTCTCCAACATGGCTGCCGCCCGTATCCAGGCCGAAGCCCGCGCCGCCCTGGCCGAAGCGAAGGCAGCTACGGCCGAAGCCCGCGCTCTGTCGGCCGAGGCCCGTGCTGAGGCCGAAGTCCGCATCCACACCGAATTAGAAGAAAAATTGCGCCAACTGGAAAGGGAACTCAAGGAACTGAGGAACTCAAGGGCCTCCTAGTCAGAGAACGCGCCAGTTCCCTTAGTTCCCTCATTTCCTCAAGTAAATGATTACACCCACTCTGGACATTCTCGCCGCCACCCTTTTTGACATTGGGGCCGTGCGCTTCGGCCAATTCACCTTGCACAGCGGCCGGGTTTCCCCCATCTACCTTGACCTGCGGCTGCTGGTCTCCTACCCGGCCGCCCTCCGCCTGGCGACGGCCGCTTACCGTGAACGGCTGGCAGGGTTGCAATTCGACTTGCTGGCCGCCTTCCCCTACGCCGGACTGCCCATCGGCACGGCCCTCTGCCTGGATATGGACGTGCCATTGATCTACCCGCGCAAGACAACCAAAAGCTATGGCACGGGCAAGGAAATCGAAGGCAAGTGGGAGGTCGGCCAGACGGCCGCCGTCATTGACGACGTGATTACCTCCGGCGACAGCCTGCTGCAAATGATTGCCGCGCTCAAAGCGGCCGGGCTGAAGGTGCGCGACGCCCTTGTGCTAGTGGATCGGGAGCAGGGCGGCCGCCAGTTACTAGAAGCCGGAGGCTACCAACTGCACGCCGTCCTTACCCTGCGCCGCCTGTTGGCCTCACTGGAAGACCAGGGGCGTATTACGCCGGCCCAACGGGCGGCCGTCCTGAATAGGTAGCACTCTGGCAAGCCAGCGGCTTGCTCTACTGTAACGTAATCGGCTCGATTGCGCGGGCGCAAGCCAGCGACTTGCGTTACAATCAATTGGTATGCTCCTTGAACCCCTCTCCCCAGACGCTCTTTGCCGCCGGTGCGACCCTGAGCAATTCACCTTCACTACGACGGCCGAACTCGAAGACTTGACGGAAGTCATCGGCCAGGCGCGGGCAGTGGCCGCCGTGCGCTTCGCCGTCGGCATCCGGCAGCCTGGCTATAACCTCTTTGCCCTGGGGCCGAACGGCCTGGGTAAGCACACGGCCGTCAGCCAATACCTCCACCAGAAAGCCGCCACCACCTCACCGGCCGCCGATTGGTGTTACGTCTATGATTTCGGCTCACCCCACCAGCCACGCGCTTTGCGCCTGCCGCCCGGCCGGGGAACGGCCCTGCAGGGCGACGTGAAGCAACTGGTGGAGGACGTGTGCCTGGCGATTCCGGCCGCCTTTGAGCGGGAGGAATATCGCCTCCGTAAAGAGGCCATTGAAGAAGAGCTAAAACAACGACAAGAGAAGACCTTTGACGAGGTGCGCCAGGCGGCCGAGAAGCGGGGGATTGCTGTCCTGCAGACCCAGACCGGCGTAGCCTTTGCCCCCATCCAGGATGGCGCGATGCTAGAGCCGGAGCAGTTTCAGAAACTTCCCCTGGAGGAACAGCGAAAGTTAGAGACCGTCGTCGGCGAAGTGCAGGAAGAACTGGAACGGTTGTCGTACCAGTTCCCCCAGTGGCAGCGCGTTACCCGCGCCCGGCTCAAGGAATTGAACGAAGAGGTAGCCCGCCACACGATCACCCCGCTCTTGGACGAGGTGAGTGAGAAGTACCAGGAATTGCCAGAGGTGCAAGTGTACCTGGCGGCGATGAAGCAAGACATGGTGGAGAACGTGGAGCGGTTTCTCGACCAGGCGGGCGCGGCCGAAGATAGTGAGGAGGTGACGGCCGACGACGACGGTTCGGGCCACGTCATGGCCCTGGGGCCCGGCCCATTCCAGCGACGTTACCAGGTCAATCTGCTGGTAGACAACGGCCGGGCGGAGGGCGCGCCGGTCGTTTACGAAGACAACCCTACTTACGAGAACCTGGTCGGCCGCATCGAACACATTGCCCAGATGGGCGCGTTAATGACCGATTTCACGCTGATCAAGGCCGGGGCATTGCACCGGGCCAATGGCGGCTACCTGATTCTGGACGCCCACAAGGTTCTCTTACAATCGTTCGCCTGGGAAGGATTGAAACGAGCCTTGCGGGCCAGGGAGATTCGCACGGAATCGCTGAGTCAACTAACCAGTATGGTCAGCACCGTTTCTTTGACCCCTGAACCCATTCCCCTGGACGTAAAGGTGGTGTTATTGGGGGAACGGCCGCTCTATTACCTGCTGTACGAGGAAGACCCGGACTTTAGTGAGTTGTTCAAGGTGACGGCCGACTTTGAGGACGAGATGGAACGCACGGCCGAGAGTAATTTGGCTTACGCCCGCCTGATCACCACCATTGCCCGCAAAGATAGTTTGCGTCACTTCGAGCGGGCGGCCGTCGCCCGCGTGATCGAACGGAGTGCGCGGCTGGCCGGCGACACCGAAAAGCTGACGACCCACATGCAAGCCATCGCCGATATGCTGCGGGAAGCCGACTACTGGGCGGCCGAGGCCGGGCGCGAGGTGGTTACGGCGGCCGACGTTCAACAGGCCATTGACGCCCACGCCCAACGGGCCGGCCGGCTGCGCGATCAATCGCAGGAAGAAATTTTGCGGCGGATGATCCTGATTGATACCCAGGGCGAGCGGGTGGGACAGATTAACGGCTTGTCGGTGATCAGCGTGGGTGATTTTGCCTTCGGCCAACCCACTCGTATCACCGCGCGGGTGCGTTTAGGCAAAGGCGAAGTGGTGGACATCGAGCGGCAGGTAGAATTGGGCGGCCCGATCCACAGCAAAGGTGTCCTGATTCTGACCAGCTTTCTGGGGGCGCGTTATGCGCCCGACCGGCCGCTCAGTCTGGCCGCCAGCCTCGTCTTCGAGCAATCGTACTCTGGGGTGGAGGGGGATAGCGCGTCGTCGGCCGAACTGTACGCGCTTCTCTCGGCCCTGGCTGACGTACCCATCCGCCAAAGCCTGGCCGTTACCGGCTCGGTCAACCAGTTTGGGGAGGTGCAGGCCATTGGCGGGGTCAATGAGAAGATAGAGGGCTTTTTCGACATCTGCCGGGCCAGGGGACTGACCGGCGAACAAGGGGTGATTATTCCGGTGGCCAATATCAAGCACTTAATGTTGCGAGAAGATGTCGTAGAGGCGGCCGGCCAGGGTCTCTTTCACATTTACGCCGTGGAGACAGTGGACGAGGGCCTGGAAATCTTGACTGGGTTGGAAGCGGGACGGCCGGACGTGGACGGCCGCTTTCCCATTGGCAGCCTGAACCAGCGCGTCGAGGCCCGCCTCAAAGAATTTGCTGAACACCAACGGGCGTTTAAGGTTGAAGGTTAAAGGTTGCAGGTTGAAGGTGGCAGGTGGCAAGTAGTACGATCGCACCTTTGTCAATCCGTTAATCCTGCCAATCCGTGTTCGTATGTTACAATCAGAAGAAATCCTCGTTGCCGAGTTTGAGTACATTGCCCAGACAGCCTTCCAGGCCCACGAGGACCGGGCGCGGGTCAGTACGTTTTACGTCATCACCATTGGTAGTATCCTGGCTACCCTGCTCAGTTCGGAAACGGCCGTCTCTGACGAACCGGGGATGCGCTGGGCTTTTACGGGGCTGTTCTTTGTTCTCAGCCTGTTTGGACTCTTGACCCTGCTCCAGTTGGTGCGCTTGCGCCAGGCCTGGTTCGAGAGTGTGCGGGCGATGAATCAGATCAAGCATTTCTTTGCCCAAAACGTTGACAAGCTTGACCTCAAACCAGCTTTTCTCTGGCATAACGGGTCGCGGCCGTCGCTTTTCAAGCCCAAGAGTGTCTCCTTTCTACTGGCCTTACAGGTTTGTCTGTTGGGCGGATTGACCTTCGGCGCGGCCGTCTTCTTTGCGGGTCTAGCGTGGGGTTGGTCGGCCGTAGCCGGTGTAGCCTTTGCGGCCGGGCAACTTCTCCTCTATGGATACTCTCTCCGCATGAAACGTGATGCGTAAAAGAGTCTGGTCACGATTCACGACGTTTTATTCCACTCAACGCCAGCAGAGCCACCTAACTTTAAGGAGTATTAGCGATGGAAGTAGCGATTAACTGGGAAAAAGGACTCGTCTTCTCCGGCACGGCCGCCCGCGCCGAGGGTGACCCGCTGCCGCCCCTGGTCACTCTGGATGGTCACGATGGTCTGAAGCCAATCGAACTCGTAGCCCTCGGCCTCGTCGGCTGCACCGCGATGGATGTCATCTCCATCCTGCAAAAGAAGCAGCAAGATGTAACCGGCTTCGAGGTGAAGGCCCACATTGAACGGTCGGCCGACCACCCCAAAGTCTATACCGACGTGGTTATTGAGTATATCGTGCGCGGTCGCCACGTAAACCCGGCGGCCGTCGAGCGGGCCATCGAGCTATCGGCGACCAAATACTGCGCTGTTCAGGCCATGCTGTCGAAGGCTGTCCCCATTCATCACACCTACCGAATAGTTGAAGGTTGAAGGTTATTCTAACCTTCAACCTTCAACCTTCAACTTTCAACCCGGCCGTTTACTTGCCACGACTGCGGGTGGTCACGTCAAAAATGACGGCCGCCGCCAGCACCGCGCCGCGCACGATGTATTGGAGGGAGATGTCAATTTGCATCAGGTTCATGCCACTGGTTAGGGAGGTCATCACCAACGCGCCAATAATGGAGCCCATGACCTTGCCCACCCCACCGGCGGCCGAGACACCCCCCACGTAAGCGGCAGCGATGGCGTCTAGCTCGAACAACGTCCCAGCCGTCGTCGTGGCCGACTGCAAGCGCGAAGCAAAGAGGATACCCGACAACGCCGACAGCATCCCCATCGAACCAAAGACCACGTAGATCAAGCGCTTGACGCTGATGCCACTGAGTTCGGCCGCTTCGGGGTTGCCACCAATGGCGTAGATGTGGCGGCCGAGCACGGTCTGAGTCGTCATAAAGTGGTACACTCCGACGACGATCAACACAATGACCACTGTCCAGGAGAGACCATTATAGCCGGCCAACACCCAAGAGACGCCGAAGAGAAGCGCCGATATTAAGGCCAACTTGAGAACGAAGATGTCCATTGGCAGCACTTCAAAGTTGTAGGCCTGCTTGTTTCGACGGGTTTTGATTTCGCCCAGGATAAACAGAACAACGGCCAATAGGCCCAGCAGCAGGGTTAGTTTGTGGAGTCCCGACAAAATCCCAATATCGGGAATGTCAGGAATATAACCGTTGCCAATGGCGGTAAAAGCGGCGTCGGGAATAATGATCGTGCCGGTGCTGATCGTGACCAGCAGGATCGCCCCGCGATAAATCAGCCAGCCGGCCAGGGAGGCCACGAAGGAAGGAACGCCCCAATGGGCCACTGGGAAAGCGGTGATCAGCCCGGCCACAGCGCCAAGGGCCAGCACCAGCGGAATCACCAGGTAGACAGGCAAGTGCCAAAACACTAAGGCGATGGCTGCCACCGCGCCGAGGAAGCCGGCCAGAAAGCCCACCGATAGGTCAATGTGGCGGATGACGATGATCAACGTCATGCCAACGGCCAAAACGGCGATGTAGCCGGTTTGATTTAGCAAATTGCTAAGATTCCTCGAGGAGATAAAGACGCCTTCGGTGGTAATGGTGAAGATCGCCATGATCACGAACAGGGCGATAAACATGCCATATTCGCGGATATTCTGTCGCAGCGTCGCCTGGATGTCCGCTAGAAACGACCGGCGGGCGGCTGTTTGGGTGGTGGACGCCATCTTATTCCTCCTGCTAGAAACCAGGTTTTGCCGAAGAACCTGGTTTCTACTTTTTTCAATTGGTTGCCAGAAGCATAATCTGTTCCTGGGTGGCCGCCTCAACGGGCAATTCGCCAGCGATCCGGCCGGAGGCAACCACGTATATGCGGTCGCTGACCCCCAACACTTCCGGCAATTCCGACGAAATCATAATAATACTCATGCCCTGCTGCACCAGCCGGTTCATGATCGTATAAATCTCATACTTCGCGCCCACGTCAATACCGCGTGTCGGTTCATCCAGAATCAGCACCTCCGGCTGGACGAAGAGCCACTTGCCCAGTGAGACCTTTTGCTGGTTGCCGCCGCTCAAATTGGAGACCCTCTGCTCAACGCTGGGGGTCTTGATGTTGAGGGAGATGCGGTATTCGTTGGCTACCTTGACCTCGGCGTTGTCGTTGACGATTCCCCGCCGGGCAATGGCCCGTAAATTAGCCAGGGTAATGTTCTGCTTAACGTCCTGGATCAGAATCAAACCGTTGCCCTTGCGATCTTCGCTGACGTAGGCCACACCTGAGCGGATCGCATCTCGTGGATGCTTGAACAATTTGCGCTTGCCTTTGACCAACAATTCGCCGCTCCTCCGGTAGCCGGCCGGGTTGCCAAAAAGGCTCAAGGCCAGTTCGGTACGCCCGGAGCCCATCAGACCGGCGAAGCCCACGATTTCACCTTTTTTGACGTGGAAATTCACGTCGCGCAGGATGTTCCGGCCGAGTTGCGGGTTATACGCGCTCCACCCCTTGGCCTCCAGGGTAATTTCGTCGGAACGACGATGCTCACGCTTGGGGTAGATGTTGTCAATCTCGCGGCCGACCATGTGCTTAATCAGCACGTTTTCGGTCACCTCGCCATTCTTCGCCGACAGGGTGCAAATGGTCTGACCATCGCGCAAAACCGTCACCGAATCAGCGATCTCGATGACCTCTTTGAGCTTGTGCGAAATCAATATGCAGGTGACGCCATGATCCTTCAGTTCGCGCAACAGTCCCAAAAGATTCTCGCTGTCATCTTCATTCAGGGCTGAAGTCGGCTCGTCCAGAATGAGCAGTTTGACGTCACGGCTAAGGGCTTTGGCGATTTCGACGAGCTGTTGCTTGCCCACGCTCAATTCTTTGACTTTGGTCGCCGGATTGACGTTGAGCCGGACTTTCTGGAGCATTTCGCCGGCTCGCTTGAGCGTCTCGTTCCAGTCAATGATCAGGCCCTTCCGGATCTCGTGGCCGAGGAAGATGTTTTCATAGACGGTCATCTCCGGCACCAGGGCTAGTTCTTGATAGATGATGGCAACGCCAACCTTTTCGCTGTCGCTGATGCCCCTGAATTTTTGCGGCCGGCCGGCAAGGAGAATCTCACCCGAATAGGCCCCATGCGGGTATACGCCGCTCAATACCTTCATCAACGTAGATTTCCCCGCCCCGTTCTCCCCAACCAGACAGTGGATCTCCCGTTCGGCGACCTGAAAGCTGACGTTGTTCAGGGCCTTTACGCCGGGGAACTCTTTGGTGATGTTCTTCATCTCTAAGATGGGAGTGTTCATAGTTAGCTCCATCCAGGCAAACCCCGTAGGTCTTGGCGACCTACGGGGTTTGAGATTGAAGGGCCAGGTCTGGTTACTGGCGGTTAGGGCAAGCCGGTGAAATCGCTGGCCGGCCAATAGCCGGAGTCAATGACGGCCGCCTTCACGTTGGCCTGGTCTACGGAGATGACGACCGACGGCTTGGCCGGAACGTCAACCACACCGTTGTTATAGGTATTGGTCTGCGGGGGCGTCCCACCTTCGAGGTAGGCGACGGCCGCGCTGATGGCGTCGGCAACCAGGGTGCGGACATCCTTCAGAACGGTCATAGACTGCTTGCCATCAATAATATACTGGACAGAGGCTTTTTCGGCGTCCTGACCAGTCACCACGTAGCTGGTCACGTCACTGTCGGCGGCGAAGGCGTCGGCGATGGCGCGAGCCGTGCCGTCATTGGGGGCGAGGATGAAGACGTTGCCCTTGTCGGCGGCGGTGGCGGCCGTCAGGTTCGCTTCGGCCAGATTCTTGGCCGTGTTGAAGTCCCAGTTGGTGGTGATCTGACCGATGATCTGGGCTTGCTCGTCGCGGGTCAACTCAGCCTTTCCTTGCAGGGCGATGGCTTCACTGGAGTTCTTGATAACGAAGGTGCCATCGGCGATCTTCGGTTGCAGAACTTCCCACGCCCCCTGGAAGAAGAGGAAGGCATTGTTGTCTGAGGACGCGCCAGCGTACAGGAACAGGGGGTTGCCAGTGCCAGTGGCATGGTCTACCAGGTATTGGGCCTGGGCGGCCCCGACGGCCACGCTGTCGAAGGTCACGTAGTAGTCAACGGCGTCCGTATCGCGGATCAGGCGGTCATAGGAGACGACCTTGACGCCAGCCGCAGCAGCGGCTTCAGCAGCGGCGGCGGCGGCCGTGCCGTCTTGCGGGCAGATAATCAGAACCTTGATGCCCTTTGTGATCAGGGCCTCCACGTTTTCCTTTTCTTTGGCCGACGAACCCTGGCTAAAGAGAATCTCAACTTCGTAGCCGGCGGCCGTGAGAGCCTCTCTAAAGCGGGTCTCATCCTGAATCCAACGTGGTTCATCTTTGGTCGGTAGGACAATGCCCACGGCCAATTCGCTGGCGGCGGCCGGCTCCGTAGCGGCCGCTTCCTCACCGCCGCCGGACTGGCAGGCGGCCAAACCCAGGAGCATGATCATGACCACGATCAGGTACACGACAGATTGTGAAAGTTTCCGAGACATATTTCTCCTCCAAAGTTTCTCAAGCTAACAAGAAAGCTTTTGCTCTTATGCAAAAGGGGATTCAACAAACGGATTTATTCTGTGTTGACTACGAATGTCTTTTTCTTGGCTGTCCAATCACCTCCATAGGGGAACATCTTACTCAGGCGAGACAGGCTGGCGTACTGGCTCGCCGAATAATACCCTGCCCGGGTTGTTCATAAGCATAACCCAAGAGGGGCTAACCGTCAATTTAGCAAACATCCGACGTTTGACAAACGTCGGATGTTTGTGCTTACTTGTACAGCAATTGATCTGTTTTGGCCGCCATGATGAAGTCATTACGGTGGAGGCCCTTGATTTTGTGTGTCCACCAGGTGACAGTAACGCGCCCCCATTCGGTCAGGACGGCCGGGTGGTGGTCTTCCTCGTCGGCCAACTGGCCCACCCGTTGGGTGAAGGCCATCGCCTCCCGCCAATTCTTGAGTTTGTAAACCCGTTCCAGGCGGGGGATGCCGTCGCGCTCGATCAGCTGCCAATCGGGTATTTGGGGCTTATATTCGGCCATTTCGGCCTCGCTCACGCGGGGAGAGTCGGCCCGGCAGGCCACACATTTCAGGTTGGTAAGAGTGGTGGTATCCATAATATAGTTAAACACCAAAGCGATGGCAGAGTTATAGCCTACTTATATTTACTCAGGCTGCCTGTAGAAACCAGGTTTTTTGCAGGTAATGGCGACGATTGCCTAGAGAAAAACCTGGTTTCTGGCTGGGTAGTTACGCCTACTTTCGCCGCGCGACCGGGAGGTAGACGTAGAATGATTCACCGGCTGGTAGGGTGGCTGTCGCTGCTGGGGAAGACGTAGGGGGGGGCGTCGCCATTGCCGTAGCAGAAGGAGTGACAGAAGGGGTTGCCGTGCCAGTCGGCACCGGTGTCGGCGAAGCTGTCATGGTCGGCGTGTAAGAAGGCACGGCCGTCGGCGTCATCGTCGCCGTGGCCGTGGGCGTCGGCGTGGAGGTTGCTGTTGGAGTAGCGGTAGGCGTTCGAGTTGGCGTGGCCGTCGCCGTTGGCGTGCGCGTGGGTGTGGCTGACGGCGTGGGAGTTGGGGTGGGTGTGCCACCTTGAGCCACCACTAGAGTAAGGGGAACAGCAATAAGGGGATCGCCTGGATCATTGCTATTGAGGCACAACGTTCCCTGATACGTGCCATTGGTCAAGCCTGTCGAGTCAAACGTGACCTGGACGGGACTACTCTCTCCAGGCGCGGTTGCCCCGCTAGTAGGTGCTGCGTTGACCCAGGGTATGTCCATACTGCCACAACCGCTGCTCCCGTAGCCGCGTATCAACCAATTGCCCGGCAGCCCGAAGCTGTCAATCAATCCCCACAGGTCGTCGGCCGGGAAGGTAGGCGGATCGCCCGGATCGCCGGCCAGATACGAACCAGCCCAGGAACGTCCCTGGCTGGAACTTTCGTCCAGGGCGGCCGGGTACTCGCCGGCGTCCGTGCCAGCCGTGCGATTGACCACCGCCAGCAACACGTCCCCCGGCCCATTGACGGTGACGGCCGGGCTGAGACTATACACCGACCAGGTCACGTCGTCTACCGCTTGCACGGCCACGTCCTGCACGGCCGCTATGAAGGTCGCCCCCGTGTTCGGGTCGCCGTCGGCGTCCTCGTAAACGTACAGGTCTACCAGTTCACCCACACTGACCCCCGTATCCGCCCCAAAAAGCACCTGAATTTCGTCCAGGGTAATAGGGAAGAGGGCCGGGTCTGGGGTAAACTGGTTGAACCAGACAAACTGGCCGCCCGTCTCCAACCCCACTGCGTTCTCCCGGCCGCCATCGTCCAACACCAGCGCCACGTCGGTAGCGGGTACGGCCGGGATGAGGGGATGAGGGGATTGGCTAAAGGAAGGTGGCGATAAGCCGTTCAGCGCCAACACGACCGGCCGCTCACCTGCCACCTGCCACTTGCCACTTGCCACTTGCCACCTGCCACTTGCCACCTGCCCCCTTGCTCCCCTGCTCCCCTGCCCGGCCGGCCCCTCCTCGATACTCCACGTTAGCGACGCATCACCCACGTTGGAGATGGTCAACGTCTGCGCCACCTGCGTATTGGGCGGCTGCGTGCTGGACAAAGTGGCCGGGTCAACCAGAATGTCCGGTTGTGGTTCCGTGCTGCAAGCCAAAGCAACGTCGTCCACCTGGGCGTACCAATCCCAGGCCTCTCCCTCATTGGGATCATAATAGCGCCAGCGCAGGCGAACGTTGTCCTGGCCCACATAGGCCGATAAATTGACCGTGACCGCCTCGCCAGGTAGGGCGCGGAACGCGCCATGATCTTCGTTCCAATGCAAGAGGGTCGCCCAGGTATTGCCGCCGTTGGTGCTAACGTCCACGTCCAGAGCGTCCAGGCCGATGTAATTCTGGTAATTGGCCTGGAAGCGAAGGGTGGCCGAGGTATAGCCGCTCAAATCCAGCGTTGGGCTTTGTAACTCTGTGTCAAAAGCCCCCTCGCCAAAAGTGTCGCTAGAGACGCAGGCCGCGCT
>JBFMFT010000101.1:0-12856 GCA_040751925.1 Chloroflexota bacterium | reverse complement strand
TGCGCCCTCGTAATCCCAGCCGTGACATTCCTTACAACGCCAGGTATCCAGGCCGCTGCGGGTGTTGGTCGTCTGCGTACTCCACAAGGGCTGGTCGCCCGTTGGTTCGGCAAGACCTAGAGCTTCCCACCACTTATCGTAAAGTGGGCCACCCCCACTGAGAGCCGGCTCTGTGCTGAAGGTCTGGGCGTAAGCCAGGACGTTTGCCAGGTCTTCGTCTGTCCAGTCGTTGGCAATCGCTGAAGGCATCGGCCAGCCTGGTTGGCCGAAGCGGACTTTGTGAATAAACTCCCAGGGATTATCAGGAGCCAGGTGACCCAGGAACTCCGGCTCATCCAGCCCGCCAAAGTTGATGGCATTACCGGCCGGGCCGTGGCACTTCGCGCAGACTTCCTCAAACAGCGGTTGGCCCTGCGCGGCGTCACCCACCGATGATTTGTCAGCGTTGATCAACTGGCTGTCGTCTATTACCGCCTGGGCGATAAACAAGGTCAAGTCAACGAGGTCTTGTTCGGCCATCACCGTGGAAAAGTCGTGATCGGGGTTGGTGCTGCCCTTCATGGCCGCCAGGATCTCGGCCGGGGACTTCGTGCGGCTGGTATAGACACCCACAAAGCCCGTGAAGTGTGAACCAGAGCCATAAACCCCCTCCGCGCCCTGGTAGTCCCAGCCATGACACTCCTTGCAGCGCCAGGTGTCCAGGCCGCTGCGAGTGTTGGTGGTCTGCGTGGCCCACAGGGGGTGATCGCCGGTGGGGGCGTCGGTTTCGGTCACTTCCCACCACTTGTCATACAAGAGGCCGCCCCGTACCGGGTCGCCCGTCAGAGCGACGACCTCGGCCGTCGGCGGGGCCTCGGTAGGTGTAGCGGTTGGCGCGGCCGAGGAACACCCGCTGACCGCCAAAATGAGCAGGGCCAGCGTCAGACCGATTGCACAGAATCCAATTCTCCAATAGTTACTCATCATCCACCTCCTCAAAGATCATTTCTTCCGTAAAACGGAAGGATTCCATTTGCACCGCTTCTGTGGGGCAGCGGGCGGCGCACAAGCCACAGCGGATGCAGCGCGCCGGGTCCAACAACATGGCGCTGGCGGCCGGCCAGTTGGCCGTCTGCCGTTCGATCACCGCCGTCACCATCTCGTTCCCCCTCAAGGCCGCTACGGATACCAGCTTCAGGCAATCCGTCGGACAGACGTCCACACAGCCATTGCACAAGATACACAACTCGCCGTCAAAGATGGGATTGAGCGTGCAGATCAGGCAACGCCCACCTTGCTGCCGGGCGCTGCCTTCGTCGAAGCCAATCTCCACCCGCGACACCCCAATTCGTCGCTCAACCGGCAAGACCGGCGGCTGGTGACGCGGCCAGCGCAGGTAATCACGCAGGGGGCCCACGTTAGGGTAGTCACGTTTGGCGATGGGAGTGAAAAAGCCCTTGCGAACCAGCCGGGGCTTGACGTTCTGTAAGTAGACGTGAATACTACGGGCCGCCCGCTGCCCGTCGGCAACGGCATTGATGATCAGGCGCGGGCCGAAGGCAATGTCGCCGCCAGCAAATACCCCTGGCGCTGTGGTAGCCAGCGTTTCTTTGTTCACCTGCAAGGCGCCGCGCGCGGTCACTTCCACTCCATCTTCTGGTTGTAGCCAGTCCAAATCACCTGACTGTCCAATGGCTACGATCACGCTATCACACGACCAGACCGTCTCTGTGCCTGGAATGAGTTGGGGGTTGAAGCGTCCGCGCTCGTCGAAGGCTCGGGCCACCGTCAGCGTTTCCACCCCGGCCGCGCGCCGGCCGTCGCCCACGATGCGGGTGGGCGCGCAGTGGTTATGGATGATCACCCCTTCCTCCTCAGCCTCGGCAATTTCCGCCGGATCAGCCAGCATCTCGCTCCGGTCTTCGACGACCAGGCAGTGCACTTCTTTGGTCGCGCCGAGGCGGACGGCCGTCCGCGCTACGTCCAGGGCCACGGCCAGGTCGCCCCCGGACTCGGCCGGATGGCCCAGGCGAGCGGCCGTGCGCGCCACATCCATAGCCACGTTGCCGCCCCCAATCACCAACACCCGCTTGCCCAAATCCAGGTTGTAGCCGCCCAGGTTGACGTTGATGAGGAAGTCTACCGCCCGCAGCACGCCATCCAGTTGTTCCCCCTCTACGTTGAGCCTCCGGCTGCGGTAGGCGCCGATAGCCAGGAAGAGGGCATCGAAATCACGGCGCAGATCGGCTAACGTTATATCGCGGCCCAGAGCGTGGTTGAGCTTGAGAGTCGGTCCCAGGGCCAGGATAGCCTGAATCTCAAGGTCAATCACCTCACGGGGCAAGCGGTATTCGGGGACACCCAGGCGCAGCATCCCCCCGGCGGCCGGAGCAGAGTCAAAGACAGTGACTTCGTGACCGAGGAGGGCCAAATCGTGAGCGCAGGACAGTCCGGCCGGGCCCGCGCCGACGATAGCGATTCGTTTGCCTGTTTTGTTAGCCCGCTGGCGGCCGGCGTTCAACCCGCTGCGGCTGGTGGGGAAGATCGTATTGCCCAGGTCAAAGGCGTCCGTCGGCCCCACGTAAGCCGGCCAGGCTGGCGGCTGCCGGGTTTCGCCCGATTCACCCAGGTAGACACCGTAGCGGTCATTGACGAACCGCTTGAGGGCGCGGATGGCAATGGGAGCGTCAATCTGGCCACGGCGGCAGGCGGCTTCGCACGGCGCGCCACACACCCAGCCACAGGTAGAGGCGAAGGGATTGGTCTCACGGGCGATCAGGTAGGCGCGTTCATACTCCCCACGCGCAATGGCGGTGACGTAAGCTCGCCCATCCGTCCGCACAGGGCAGGCGAACTGGCAAGCCACAGTTCTTTGATAGAAGCTGAGATCCGGAAAGTGAACAGGATAACGAGCCATAGCCAGACCTTCCCTCCTGATAGCGTAGCAGAAGAAGGTCTGGATTTGGTCTAAGGATGGTGTAGAAGTAGTGGAAGAAACCGAGTTTCTTATTCGAATCGGTAGCCGAAGCCCCACTCCGTCAAGATGTGTCGGGGATCGCCTGGGTCGCGTTCGATCTTCTTACGCAGGGTCCAGACGTAGTGCTTGACGTATTTGACCTCGCCGGCATATTGGGGCCCCCAGACTTCGGCCAGCAGTTGTTCGGCCGACAGGGTTCGGTGGGCGTGATGAGCCAGCGTTTCCAACAAACGGTATTCGGTCGGCGTCAGGTCTACCACCTCGCCACCTACCGTCACGCGGTGTTCGTCAAAATCAATGGTCAAATCGGCGCTGGTCAGTCGTTGCTTAACCTGGCTTCCGTGCTGGACACGGGTCAGAACGGCCCCCACGCGGGCCACCAGTTCAGCAAAAGAAAACGGCTTGGTCACGTAATCGTCTACGCCCAGGTGAAAGCCGCGCAGTTTATCGTACTCTTCGCCTTTGGCCGTGAGCATGATAATGGGGGCGGCCGACCGGGTACGCAGTTGTCTACACACTTCCCAGCCGTCCATCTCCGGCATCATCACGTCCAGCACCACCAGGTCAGGCTCCACTTCACTGGCTACGCTCAGTCCCACCCGACCACTGCTGGCTACCAGTGGATGATAACCGGCCGCCCTCAAGTGTTCAGCCAGGAGTTCCAGCAGCGTCGCATCATCATCAATTAGCAAGATCGTTGGCCTGGTCATGCTCTTCTTGCCAAACGGGGAGGGCGAAGGAGAAGACTGCGCCCCCGTCTGGATGGTTCTCGGCCCATATCCGGCCGCCCTGCCCTTCCATTAAGCGGCGGCAGACGTAGAGGCCAAGGCCATAGCCATAAGCGGTCTGCGCGTCACTGCTATCGGTGCGATAGAACTTGTCAAACACCCGCTCCAGATTGTTAGGTGGCAGGCCGGCTCCCCCATCGCGCACGGCAACGGTGACTTCGGTCTGGTCAGCGCGAGCCCGGACGGTGATTGGCTGGCCCGGCGGCGAGTATTTGTCGGCATTATCGAGCAAATTAGCCAGCACCTCGGCCAGCCGACTCCGGTCGGCGTAGACGAGGGGCAACCCCGGCTTGTCGGCCAGGTTTATGACCCGACTGGACATGCGGGCCCGCGCCTGTTCTATGACCTGCTCGGCCACCGGCATCATCGAGATCGGCTCTGGGTGAAAAGAAACCTCACCGGCCTCCAGGCGGGCGGCGTTGAGGACGTCCTTCACCAGCGAATCGAGGCGCCTGATCTGCTGTTCGACGATGACAAACATGCGCCCACAAGTCGGGTTGACGGCCCGGCAGTCGGCTTGCATCCGCTGAACGGCCCCGCCCATGTTGGTCAGCGGCGCGCGAATCTGGTGGGAAACAAGGGATACGAACTCAGAGCGGGTCTGATCGAGTTTCTGTAACTCGGCATTGGCCCGGCCGAGGGCCTCGACCTTTTCGGCTAACTCGCGATTCCGCTCCACTGCCTGGTGGTTCAGGGTGGCGTTTAGTCGCTGGGTCTCCTCTTCGCGCTGTTTGCGCCTGGTGATGTCACGGATGATGATGGATAGGCCGGCCGGCTGGCCTTCCTCGCCTGGCAGAAGGGCAGCGGTTAGCTCAACGGCCAGGCGGCGGCCGGCTGCGTCGTGGCCGGTCGTCTCGTGGCCGCGCACAAAACCCGCCTGCAACACCGCCTCGCGCAGCCAGTGGTACTCCACGACGGCGGCCGAACTGCCGCCCAGCAGGGCTGAAAAGGGCTGCCCAAGCGTTTCAGCGGCGGTAAAGCCAAAGAGCCATTCCGCGCCCTCATTCCAGACCTCTATACGTCCTTGAGTGTCCAGACTAAGTACCGCGTCGGCCGCAGTGGCGGTGATGGCGGCCAGTCGGCGATTCAGTGCCTCGGTCCGCTTTTGGGCCGCCTGCGCGGTGTCCAACCGTTGGCGAAGGTCGCGCATCGCCAGGTAGCCTAGTAATGGGCCAAGCGTGGCGTAGGCCAGGATGACCAGGCCAACTCTGAAAGGAGTCGCGTCCATCCAATAGCCGATTCCCAACGGGTACAGCAGCCCGGCCACGATCAGGGCGGCCGGCAACCCCCATTGCCAGAACAGTACACGGTCTCGAAGGGTAGTCTGTGTGGCGTCCATGTTCGTGTAGATTAGACATTATCGGGAATAGACAGGATTTACAGGATTTACAGGAGTAGACTACATCATGTCAATCCTGTTCATCCTGTCCATACTCTTAATTCCGATAAACTCTATTGGCTTACGGCCGCAGCAACTTGCCACCAGCCAAATCCAGAATCGCCAGTTCCGCGTCCAACTCTAACCACACCACCTGCTCATCCCAGGCCAGGACGTTGAACCAGAAGCTATCTGCCTCGTCTACAGGGATAGTGAGTTGGCTGGCGGCCGTACCATCTGTAAAACGCAGCGTTTCCAGAGAAAGGCGGCTGGGATTGGGTAGAACTTGTAGCACCAGCAGCCCGGCCGGAGCCACCCGGAACGTCCATATTCCAGGGTCGGTGTTGTGCAGCACCGTCGAGTATTCCAGGAACTCATCCGCCTGCAAGATAGATTGCCAGAGCCGTTCGCCTGTCGCGGCGTCCAGTCCCCATAACTCAAAACGCTCCGAGCCGCGGGTGCGGCGGGCCTCGACCACCAGGACGTTTTCACCGGCCGCCAGAGGGGTCAACTCATAATCAGCATCGGCCGTCCATTGGCTGACCGCGGCGCCGGCCGCGCTGATCACTGTCACCAGCCCATCCCCGCCGGTCAGGTAGAGGGCATCGGCCGTCACCAGGGGTGGTCTGTCGTAGCGCAAAGCGTCCACCGGGAAGGTCGCCTGCCAGACCATTTCGCCTGTGGCGGTGTCCCAGCGTTGGATACAACCCGGCTCGAAGAAACCAGCGGTGAAGTAGACAGAGCGGCCGGCCGGTTCCTCGTACACCGGGTCATAGATGCCGGGCGTTTGCGGGTCGTCTGGGAACGGTTCATTGGGGCAGCGCGGGGCCATCTGGCGGAGGGGTGTGCCATCGGCCAGGTTGAAAACGTGTAGAGCCACCCCGTCGTCGGTTTGATCCAGGGCGGCCGGGTGGCCGGCCACGTTTAGAAGTTGGCGGGGCGTCTCCACCAATCGCCGGCTCCACACTGGCTGACCTGTCTGGCTGTTATACGCTTCCACAGCGCCGGCATCCGTCAGGACTACCAGATAGTCGCCAATCACCTGTAAGCATTGGGTCAGGCAAGGGGCCACCAGCACGTCGCCCAACGTCGTTTGCCAGACCACCTGGCCGTCCTCCGGCCGCACGGCTATCAGGTTGGCCTCATTCACCACGTAAATAAAGGATGCCCCTGGCGCGACGGTGAACTGGGAGTCCTGGCCCAGAATTGGGCTTTGCCAGCGTTCACTGTAGCTTTGTCCATCCAGGTAAACCAGGCCATAGCCTTCTTCGTCCGGGTAATAGACACTCAGCAGTAAGTCGAACGGCCGGCCGTCACCCGGCCCCACCAACCGGCCAGGCTGGCTGCCAATGGTCCAACGCCTATCCACTACTCCCTGGAATAGCTCTGGAATGCCTGACGGGTTATCCTCTTGCCCCTGGATCGTGGCTATAGTGGCACCGGCCCCGGCCAGGACGGCCCAGGCCACGCCGCCGCCGATGAGGGCTATGACGGCGACGAGGATGACACAACCGAGAATAGAGACGCGCCTGATGGCCGGTCCCGTTTGCGCCGTTGGCAATTGAATCTCTATTTGGGTTGCTTTAGGAGACGGCCGCTCCAACGCCGTCCCGCAATACTCACATTTACCTCGTTCACCCTCGAAGTGGGCCGGCGCGCCACAGTTGGGGCATTGCACGCTCTGGACTTCAGCCATAGTCAACCTCGTCAGAAATACATCACACTTGAAGAAGTGCAACGCACCTATCTAAACGCCACTTTTCAACAACTCACGCAGCGGCCGGTAGCCAATCACCTGAATACCCAACCGCCGCAAAGCCTGGCGTAATTCGTCGCTTTGGAAGGTGTGGTAATCGGCTACCCGGCTGGGCCAGGTAGCGGCCAGGTCGCGTAGTTCGGGCGTGTCGTGGGCGGGGTGGATGATGAAATGGGTCAGCCCGGCCGGCAACCCTTTCAGCGTGTGGATAGCCCGTTCCAGACGGTTATCGGGTTTATCCAGGGGGAACTGTACCAGGTGATCGAACAGGGGGAGGCCCTGTTCTTCTAATTGGTGGACGACCATCGCCGCGAAGGCGGCCGTCTCGCTGTCCATCCCCCTGGCCCGAAAGCCGGCCTCATCCAGCCGCACGACCATCACCGGCACTCTGTACTGGAAGGCCAATTGGACGTAAGCGGGAATAAACTTGGGATGGGCCACTGTACCGATGTGGGTATCCACGTGAGTTACGTCTATCCCGGCCGCCAGCGCGACTTCTACCTGGGCCTGGAGTTCGCGGCCGACGGCCGCCAGGTCGGCCAGGGCTTGTGTCTCCTCCATCCGCCGGTGAAAAAAGCCTTCGCTGTCGAGCAGGCCGGTAGCCGGGTCTACAGTGGACAACGGCCGCCAACGGTAATTATCCCATTCGCTATTGAGGGTGGCATGAACACCTACGTCGGCCTCCGGGTGCTGGCGGCAGTAAGCCGCCACCTGGGGGAACCAGGCGCAGGGAACCATGACGGAGGCGGCCGAGACTGGCCCCACTTCCACCATCTCGCGGTAAGCGGCCAGGCAACTCTGGGCCATGCCCAGGTCGTCGGCGTGCAGAATCATCACCCGGTCATTATCACTAAAACCCAACTTCTTCAGGACAGGATTCACCTTCATACCTCGTTTATCATATCTCGATTTCTCTGGCGTGGCGAATAGGAGAGTGCGCTCAAATCGGCTGAAAGTTTGCCAGGCCAATGGTAGCGCACGCTTTTAGCTTGCACGGGCAAACTGCAAGTTTGCCCTACAGAATGTGTTATAATGGCTTTGCTCCAGGTGTCCGCTATAGCCAAAACGTGCCGGGCTACTCGCCATGAGCTTGCTCTTGTCTTCTTTGGTAACTGCTCAGGCTCTCTGTAGAAACCAGGTTTTTGTGGGCGAGTACGATGGTTGTCCAGAGAAAAACCTGGTTTCTGGCCGAGTAGTTACCTTCTCTGGAGGAATGGATTATGCGTATCGAAATACCACGTGAAACCGAACGACTGGGAGCTGTACTTATCCACCGGACGCAACGGGTGTATGAGTTGGACTCTGGCCTGGGCAACCACGAAGAGCCTTACGCCGACCAGATGGTGGTCCAGCGCATACCTTATGAAGCCCTCCATGAAATTGAAAAGCAGATGGCGATTGTGGTACCGATGCGTAATGAACGGATCAAGCTGGTGGAGGGGGTCTTGTGTGGTATTCCCAACCAATGCCTGACCATTATCGTCTCCAACAGTCAGCGCGAACCGGTAGACCGGTTTGCTATTGAACAGGAAGCTTTTGAGAACTTTTCGCGCTTCACAAAGAAGCGCGTCATCCTGATTCACCAGCGCGACCCTGTTTTGGCAGAAGCGTGTCGCCGGGCCGGCTACACAGCCATCCTGGACGAACACGATGGTTTGGTGAAGCACGGCAAAGCGGAAGGAATGATTCTGGCGACCTTGTTGGCTCAGACCAGCGGCCGGCGCTACGTCGGCTTTATTGACGCTGACAATTACTTCCCGGGGGCCGTTCTGGAGTACGTTCACGAGTACGCGGCCGGTTTCACCTTAAGCAAATCCCCCTACACAATGGTACGCATTGTGTGGCACAGCAAACCCAAAGTTGTCGCGGACAGCCTCTTTTTTGCCAAGTGGGGGCGCGTCTCACGGAACACCAATCGCTACCTGAACCAGTTGATCGCCGAATACACGGGGTTTGAGACCGACGTCATTCGCAGCGGCAACGCTGGCGAACACGCCCTGACCATGGCCCTGGCCAGAGTTATGGAGTTTTCATCGGGCTACTCGGTCGAACCGTACCACTTTATCAATCTCTTCGAGAAATTCGGCGGTCTGGCCGGAACGCCCCTGGCCCCGGAATTGATCAGGCAGCACGTGGAGGTCTATCAGGTCGAGTCGCGTAACCCCCATCTCCACGAGGTCAAAGGGGACGAACACGTGGGCGACATGACTTACGCCGCCTTGCGGGTGATCTATCACTCATCGGTTTGCCCCCAAGACCTGAAGGAATCTCTCTTGCGTCAGATGTGGAGCAATGGTTTCCTGACCAAGGGAGAGCCGCCGCCGGCAGTTCAGATCTATCCGGCTTTAGCATCAGCAGACGTGGCGGCCTTTCGACAGAGCATCGAAGGACAGCCCTATTCCTGGTTAGGCCAATGACCGCCGAAAAATTGACCTGGGTTATCTTTTCCGACGTGGATGGCACGCTGACGGACGCCCAAACGTATCGTTGGGAGGCGGCGGCCGGGGCCCTGCGGCAGGTAATGGCCCGGCCGATCCCATTAGTGCTATGCTCATCCAAGACCCGCCAGGAATTGGAGTATTATCGCCGGCTCTGGCACATTCCCGACCCCTTTATCGTGGAAAACGGGAGCGCCATTTTCGTGCCACCGGCCTATTTTCCCTTTGCCTTTCCTTACCAGCGTGAGGCGAACGGCTACCAGGTTATTGAACTGGGCGCGCCGGCCGAAGCTATCTGGCTGGCCCTGGCGAGTATCAGGCGGCAAACAGGGTTGACCCTGGAAGGTTACAGGGACTTAACCCCGGCCGAAGTCGGCCGGCTGACCGGCCTGGCCCCGGTCGCCGCCCGGCGGGCCAGGCAACGGGAATATAGCGAGACGATTGTGACGCCCCTAGCCGCCGAACAGTTGGCCCAGCTACAGGCGCATCTGGCCGAAATGGGCCTGGCTATCACAGCCGGCGACCGTTTCTACACCATCACCTCGGCCGCCAGCGACAAGGGCCAGGCCGTGACCCTTCTCACAGAGTTATTCCAGCGCAAATTGGGCCACGTAATTACAGTGGGCATTGGCGACGCCGCTAACGACCTCCCGCTACTGGCGGCCGTTGACCGGCCCTACCTGGTGCAGCAGTTTGACGGCCGTTGGCTGGAGACGGCCGGGCGACCGGTGGAGCGGGTGGCGGGTGTGGGGCCGGCCGGCTGGGCGCAGGTTATCCATCAACTCATACACGATGACTAAACGTGGTGAAGTTCTAGTGGCGATTATGAACAACCTGCTCGATTTCGCGGTGGCCCGCGACGAGCATTGGTATCGCGTGCCTGTGGGCAGCATGGAAAAGTGGCTGAAAAATAGGTGGCCGCCCCAATGGTTGGCCTTCTACCAGACGAAGGAGTTTGGTGACGAGGCCCACGCTGTGACCTACTACGCACGGGTGTTGAATGTCAGTCAGGTCTACCGTTGGCAACTCTTTCCCAACGAGCCACGCGACGAGAAGGCCGAGCGTCGTTATTACAAGCTGACCCTGGAACCGCTGCGGCGGCGGCCCCAGCCGATTCTCAGCCGGCGCTGGCGGCGCATCGTTTTCATCACCACCACCTGGGAGAAGTTCAAGCGAGCGGCCGAAATCAACGACCTCTTTGACGATAGCCCCCTGGAGGATAGGTTGTGGGCGGAGATGAAGCGGCTGCAAATCGCGGCCGAACGCCAGGAGTTCGTTGAGGTGAAAGGGCGGCAGTACGCCCTGGACTTTGCTATCTACTGCGCGGCCGGCCGGCTGGCCGTGGAGACCGACGGCGACACCTGGCACGCCGACCCGGAGCGGGTTCCCCTGGACAACTTACGCGACAACGACCTGGAAACGGCCGGTTGGAAGCTGCTGCGCTTCAACGGCCGCCAGATTCGGGAGGAAATGGCCGCCTATTGTGTACCCACCATTGTCGAGAACGTCAATAAGCTGGGGGGTGTGGACGAGGGGCGGCCGGTGCCCCGTCAGATTGACCCGGCGACGGGCGAAGGGATGCGCCAGTTGGGGCTATTCGATCCTTGATGTTTTATCTGGCCCGACGTAAAATGTGTACAGGATGAACATATTCCTGTGAGGTGGTAACTACTCAGCCAGAAACCAGGTTTTTCTCTGGATAACCATCGTCATTTCCCGCAAAAAACCTGGTTTCTATAGAGAGCCTGAGCAGTTGCGTGAGGTGTATGATGGAGCGTGTCATTAGCTCTGTAGAAGCGCGCAATAGCTTTTCGCAGATTCTTACTGAGGCGGCTTACGCCAACCGGCCGGCCATTATTGAACGCAACAACCAGCCTATTGCCGTCGTAATCGGCTATGAGCAGTACCAGGGGTTTCTTGAATTGTGGCAAAAGTATCGTGAGCGAGAAGGGCGCTTTGCCATCTACGATGAAATCCGCGCCCGAAACGTGAACGTCACGCCTGAAGAAGTGGCGGCCGATGTAGCTGAGGCAGTACGAGCAATCCGAGCAAGCAAACAGTGAGGATATACCGCCCTTGCGTGCTGTACTGGATACTAACGTCTACGTCAGTGGCACAATTCTAAACCGGGGAACACCTTTTGAGGTATTGGAGTTTTGGCGACGGCAGGTTTATGAGTTGGTAGTTTCTTAAGCCATCATTGCTGAACTCGAGCGAGTTCTTGCCTACCCTCGTATTCGCCAGCGTTACAGTATCTCTGATGAAGACGTTGCCCGATTAGTCACGTCCCTTCGATCTGATGCCCTACTTGTTCCTGGTGACTATGAAATTCAGGGCGTGGCGGCCGATCCTGACGATGATAAGTTCCTGGCCTGCGCCCTGGAAGGTCAAGTGGACTGCATCGTGACCGGCGATCCAGATTTGTTAAACCTGAAGCGATTCCATGGTATAGACATTCTAAGCCCACACGGGTTCCTAACACGGCTAGAGACCAGGAAGATGAACTAGAGAGAGGGAAGGTATCGCTTATGGGATATCGGTTGTTAGGCAACGTTTATCCATTGCCGGAGCAGAAGAACCAATCAGGGAATTGGCTCCAGCAACCACTCGCCCTCGCTTGCTTCACGAATCCACCCCTCGACCCGGCCGCGCTGGCCACTGGGAAAGATGATTTCTTCGCTGACCGCTCGCCACCAGTACATATTTTCGTTGCACACCGGGCCGTCCAGAATGGTAACGATACGCCCTTCGCGCAAATACAGGTGGGGGGCCAGGGGTGAAGTGGTGCTTGGTTGCTGGTGAACCTTTATCTGGAACAAAGCGACTCTGGCCTGCGTTCCAACGGCCAGGCGCGTGGCATAGGGAGCGGAACACGTGGAGGGGGGCGGCGGCTGATTCTCGAACGGCCGGGCCGCTTCAGGGGCAAACAATTCGACAACTTTGGCTTGGGTTACATCTACGATGACCAGGCCGTCCTCGGTAATGTCTACTTCTGTCCGGCCGTCAGCCACCACCCGCGCCCGCTGACCGTCGCTAATGAGAAATACCTGGTCTACGCCCTCTGCCCGGTTGCGAACAATCAGCATCAGGTCATCCGAATCCTTTTGATTAAGTGGCAGTTCCGCCCCAATCGAAAACGTGCCAAGAAAAGTGGTGATGGAAGCGGTTGTCTCCACAGCCACGTTGCCACAACCATGAATGGTGATCTGAACAGGCACACCAGGCGGCCGGTAGCCCACAGTAACATCCACGTCGCTACCAGAGCTACTACAACCCCAACGCGGCAAACTACTACAACTGGTTACACTAAAAAGAAGTGCAACGAGGACGACTCCGGTATAGCCCTGGCTGTTGGACATATCCTTGCTCCTGGGATCACGATTATAACCGTTTCACCGGCCGTAGGCCAGAGGGCGCATTGCCTCATTGAAAATGTTACCGAAGCATGATCGGTTGCCTCAAAATAAGTGTTACCTTTGCCGGCATGAAAAAGGAACATGCATTGAGTCAACAAAGCAAGCGAGAACTGGTCGAGGCTCT
>JBFMFT010000100.1:0-12881 GCA_040751925.1 Chloroflexota bacterium | reverse complement strand
TTCTACTCGCATTGCCCATTACCAATTCCCAATCACTACGGAGGACCCCATGAGAATCTATGATCTTTCTCAACCCCTGAATCAAGACGCTCCCTTCTGGCCTTTCTACCCACCCTTCGAAGTCAAGTATATCAAGCGCAAGGCCGAGCACGGCGTCAACGCCCAATACATTATGACCTCTAATCACATGGGTACTCACCTGGACGCCCCGCGCCATTTCGTCACGGGCGGCAAGACGGTGGACCAGATTCCGCTCGAATGGCTGTACGGCCCTGGCGTCATCGTGGACTTAAGCGACCAGATGGACGAACTGGCCCTCTTTACGCCGCAGATGATTGAGGCGCGGGCTGAAATTCGAGAGGGCGATATTCTGTACATTCACACGGGGTGGCACAGGCACGCCCAGTTTGGCTCTGAACCGGACGAGGAGAAGTACATCCACCGCCATCCAGGGCCACATTTTGACCTGGTGCCCTGGCTGTTGGAGAAGAAGGTACACTTATGGGGTGTAGACATGATCTCCACCGACCACCCGATGAACTTGCCCATCGGCCGTTTCCTGGGGCGCGGTGGTCTGGAACATTGGCAGCGCGTCCGAGCCAGAACGGAGCAGAAATACGGCGCGGACAAGATCGCCGAACTATTCCCCGATTCGGCTTACCAGTTGACCCACAACGCTCTGTTCCCCCACGATTGTATTCACGTGGAGAACCTGGGCGGCGAGATCGGGCGGCCGGAATTGCACAACCGTCGCCTGGTCCTGGGCTGTTTCCCCTGGAAGTTCCAGGGTGGCGAGGCGGCCTTTGCCAGAGCCGTCGCTTTTGTTGAAGAATAAGGAACTGAAGGAGCAGGAGGAACTGAGGGAACTCCAGCGAGATTCCCTGAGTTCTCTCAGTTCCTCTCTTCGGGTGTGCCTGTGAATAATGCCGATAACCTTTCTTTAGTCAATGGCCGCCTCTCGGCCGTGCGCGAACGATTGGCCGAATGGGAAGTGGACGGGCTGCTTATTAGCAGCGAGTTTAACCGGCGATGGGTGAGCGGGTTCACTGGTTCGGCCGGGTTCGCGCTGATCACAGCTGACCGGGCTTGGCTGGCGACTGACTTTCGCTATTGGGCGCAGGCCACCCAGCAAGCCCCGGCTTTCACCCTGGTCAAATTGCCGGCCGACCAGCAGGAAGGTTTTAAGCAAATGGTGGCGGCGGCCGGGGTTCATCGTATCGGCGTCGAGGCTCAACACGTCAACTTGAGCCAATTGGCCGGCTGGCGCAAGATCAAGGGGATCAAATGGGTGGCCCTGGCGAAGACCGTGGAGCCATTGCGCGAAATCAAGACTACTTGGGAGCTCGGCTTGATTAAGGCGGCGGCCGCCGTGACGGATCAGGCGATGAGTAGAGTCTATGACCTGGCCCGGCCGGGCTTGACCGAGAAGGCCTTGGCCTGGGAGTTGGAGAAGGCTTTGCGTGAAGGTGGGGCCGACGACAAGGCCTTTACAGTCATTGTCGCTTCCGGCCGCAACGCTGGTTTGCCCCACCACCGGCCGGATAGTCGCCCCTTGCAAGCCGGCGATAGCCTGGTAATTGACATGGGGGCCATGGTCGGCGGCTATCGCAGCGACCTCACCCGTTCCTTTTACCTCGGCCGTGACCCGGACGAGAAGTATTGGGAGATCTATAACCTTGTCTGGCAAGCCCAGCAGGCCGCTCTGGCCGGAATGCGGGGGGACATGACCGGCAAGGAGATTGACGCCCTGGCTCGTAGCGTCATTGTTGCGGCCGGCTTTGGGGATTCTTTTGGACATTCGTTGGGGCATGGGGTGGGTTTGGAAGTTCACGAAGAGCCGCGCCTGGCGACCACGCGGGAGAAGGAACGCATCTCGGCCGGGACTGTTGTTACGGTTGAGCCGGGTATTTATCTGCCTGAATGGGGTGGTGTGCGTCTGGAAGACCTGGTTCTAGTGACGGAGAACGGGCCGGAATTGTTGAGTCACGCTCCGAAGGAGCCGGCTATAGGCTGGTAGAGGAGATGGAGGACGGCCGTCGCAAATTCGGCGGCCGTGCCAGCCAGGAGCAGATGCCGGCTGTATTGGACAGGGAAGCCTTCGGCGGCGACAGGGGTGCTGACGATGGCTTTGCCGGCGGCCATGGCCTCGATCAGCTTCAACCTGACGGCAGGCCCAGGTTTCGAAACGGCGAAGGCGGCTAACTTGAAGGAGTGAATAAAGGGCGGCCGGCCAGCGTGGCGGGGTTTGCAGATCGGTCAGGAAAGCCCGCCGTTGCAGGTTGGTCTCGGCATTGTGATTGTCAAAGAGAAGCCGGCTGGTGGGGCTGACCTGGCGGATCATGGGTAGGTAGCGGGCCAGTTCAATCTGGCAGAGTGGTGTCCAAATACACCCGGAGAGTGGCGGCGGCCGTCTTCTGCCAGGTGAATTGACTGGCCTGGGAATAGCCTGCTTCGACGAGCTGCTGGCGCAATTGGCTGTTGGTCAGCACCTGGGCCATGGCTGCTGCCCAGGCTTCACTGTCGTTGGGATCAAGGAGAAGCCCGGCTGTTCCCACCACTTCTGGCAGTGAAGCGCGATTGCTGGCAATGACCGGACAGCCGCAGTGCATAGCTTCCAGGACGGGTAAGCCAAACCCCTCGTAATGGGAAGGCATAGCCAGCAGAGCGGCGGCCGTATACAGGTGAGCCAGTTGCTCGTCACTCACTTTATCCAAGAGATGAACGTGCCTATGCAGACCAAGTTCGCCAATGGCAGCCAGGCTTTCTTCGTATAGCCATCCTCGGCTACCCACTACCACCAACGGCACATCCATCACCCCCTCCAAAAACAAACTCTGGTAGGCCTTCAGAAGGGTAGGTAAGTTCTTACGTGGCTCCAGGGTGCCGACGAAGAATAGAAACCCTCGTGGTAGATTAAAGAATTGCAGGGTGGCTTCGACTATTGGAGCAGCCCAGGATTGTTCATAGAGGGGATTGGCGGCCAGGGGCACGGCCGTTACCTTCTCCTGTGGCACAGACAGCTGCTCAATTAAATCTCGCCGGGTATGCTGGCTGTCAGCCAGGATGTGAGCCGCGCGCTGGACTGCCCAGGCGATTTGACCCGGGTAATAGCGCCGGCTCTCGGCCGTTAAGAATTGGGGGTAGAAGAGGAAGCTGAGGTCGTGGATAGTAATCACCGGCCGGCCGGTGGCGAAGGCTGGTGGGATAAAGTCGGGGCTGTGACAAACGTCGAGGTGATGCGGCAGTAGTTCGGCAGCCACGGTCCATCGCTCTAGCCGATGATGGCAGGGAGTCCACAGGTGACGACGATAAAAGTTGGGGGCGGGCGGAAGGTAAGAGCGGCCGTCCCGTCCCTGATGAAAAATGAGATACGTGTTTTCGGTGTCCAGTTCGGCCAGAGCCGGCAGTAGGCCCAACACGTACTGGCTGATGCCACCCAGACGGTAGTAGGGCAGTCGACAATCAATCCCAATCCGCATTGGCCGATTATATATTGGTTAACCAGAGGTGGCACGGTCAGGGACCGGCCACAGCCAATATGTACTTTTAACCGAGTGCATTTCACTTCTGGGGGAAACGTCCGGCGTTTGGCAAACGTCGGATGTTTGCTCGGCTTCGCTCGCGGGCTATAATGCACGCTCAATTTGACCACTGCTGGTCAAGCTAGAAGCATGACCTACGGCTACCAGGAGAATATAGTATGGCACTGAGTACCACCCAGGCGCAGGAATTAACCGAGCTACGCAGCCGCGTGGATTGGTTAGACGAAGAGCGCCGTAAGTTCGCCAAGAAGCAAGCAGAGCTTGATCAGAAGGTTGCCTTGCAGGAGCGAGAGTTAGAGGGGCGTGAGCAACGCATCCAGGAGTTGGAGCGGCAGGTGGCCAACCTGACAGGCCAGTTGGCCCGTTTTCCCCAGGTAGACGCCAGACTCCAGCAATTCAAGGACGAAATTATCCAGTTGGTTGAACAATACGATCAACGCCGCTTACAGGCCCAAACCGAAATGGAACGGCTTCGGCGGGTCGAGCGCGAAGTGCAGGCCAGGGAGATTGCTGAAGTGCGTAAGGAACTGCCGGCCGTCGGCCGTCTCCAGGAAGAGATGCAGCAACGCCAGGCTGAAGAAGCGCGGCTGGCCCACCTCATTGGCGTTGTCCAGGGCAAAATTCCCGCCTTGGAAAGCCGGGTGGAAACCTGGCCCCGTGACGTGGCTTACCTGGCCGAGGCTGAAAAGCTGAATAGCCAGAACATCGGCGCGTTGCAGACTTCTATCCTAGAAATTAGCAAGAGGTGGGAACCAATCCACGTCCGCCTGGACGCACTGGGCAACAGCTTCAGCAAGGCAGAGGGCCGGATTCAGGAATTGAGTAAAGCCCAGATTGACGCCCATCAGGTATTACGAAGCTACGCGGAACAGGTGCAACTGGGAGAATATGAACGCAACAAGCGGCTGGAAGGATGGAAGGCTTTGCTAGATGATTTTCAGGAGCGGATGAAACGCTTTGCTCAAGAGACGGCCACCTTTGCTGAATTGTATAAGCAGGCTAAAACAGCGTTGCAGACCCTACCAGAGTGGCAGAAGCGGATTGAGGGGCAGCAACGAGACGCGGCCGAACTTGCCCGCGTCGAGGCCGGCCGGCTGCAAGCCCGTTGGGAGAGCTTTAGCCTGGACAATGACAAGCGGTGGAAGACGCTGGAAGTGGAGACGGAACAGCGTTGGGCCAGCGCGCAGCGTGAGGATAAGCGGGTGGAAGAACGCTTTCTGGCCCTGGAAGAGCAGATTAGCGCGATCCAACAGGACAAGGAATTGCTGTGGCGGGTGCAAACGGCCCAGGCTGATGCCCTCAAGCAATTTCCGCGCATCTGGCTCGAAGAAGTGGAAAAGGCAGTTGCCCAGAATCCGAACCGCCGCCGCCAGCCAGCCCTGGTACCGACACCAGGTGACGAAGGGTAGCCCACTTGATCAAACCTGATAGGTTTTCGGAAACCTGACAGATTTGTTTACGGGGACGGCGGCCGGGCCACCAGCAGCAACCGCTCGCTCTGTTCATCAAACGGGTTGTTGTGATAATCTCCGTACAGAGTGACCAGTTGAAACCCGGCCGCCTCCAGGATGATCGTCCATTCGTGCGGGTAGAGATAGTGGTAGTCCATCTCGGCAATGGTGCGTTGGATGGGGCCGGCGGCGGCCGGTGAACGATCAAAGAGCCAGGTGACGTGCAAGATTTGCTTAACGTCGTCCAGCCAACTGCCGGCCATTTGCACAATCCAATCACCTGTGACCGGCTCTCGCCGGGTCGCTTCCAGGCTCAGGTAGCCATCGTTAGGGGTCTGGGCCACTAGTAGCGGATTCATTACATCAATCAGCAACAGACCTAACGGGGCAAGAAGGCGGCCGACGGTTGGCAAGACGGCCGTCACGCTGGTCGGTTCAAGGTGCATAATGGTATTATGTCCAAACAGGGCCAAACCAAAAGGGCCATTCAGTCTGGCCGTTTCGCTGAAGCGGGTGAAGTCAGCCTCAATGAGCGTGACTCGTTCACGAGTGGTGGCTGGTTCGACCGCCAGCCGCTTCTGGGCCAGGGCTAACATAGCTGGTGAGTTGTCCACACCGGTCACCTTGTGACCGCTATGGGCCAGAGGAAGCAGGAGGCGCCCTGTGCCACAGCCCAATTCGAGAACTGGGCCGGCCGCGCCAGCCGCCAAGGCCAGCACGAAGTCAATGTCAGCCGTCAGGTCGGCGTGAATCAGGTCATAATAGCGGGCAATGGCCTCGTACATAAGAGCAATCCGTAAATGCCTTCTGTTCAGGTTTCCCTACGCAGAAAGGCAGCCATAGCCTGCTGGTGGTCGGGTTGGCCCCACAGGCGGGTAAAATGCTGGGCTTCGAGGCGATAAGTCTCCACTAAGGGGGCGTTATCGGCGAAGTAGACCAGGGATTTGAGGGCGGCCAGCGCGTGGCGAGGCAAGGCTAATAGGGACTCTGCCCATTGGCGGGCGGCCGTCAGCACATCTTCACCGGCCGGGACAACTTTATGTAATAGTCCGATTTGGCAGGCCTCTGATGCGCTTAACGGGCGGCCGGTTAGTAATAGTTCCAGAGCGCGACTTGGCCCGACCAGGCGAACCAGGCGGCCGGCCCCGCCCCAGCCAGTGGTCAATCCCAGCTTGACTTGCACGAAATGAAAACTGGCGTGGGCCACTGCCAGGCGCAGGTCGCATGCGGTGACAATTTCGGCCCCGCCGCCCAGGGCCGTGCCGTTGACGGCGGCGATGACCGGCACGGACAGTTCGGACAGGCGGGCCAAAGCCGTGCTCATCACCCGGTTTAACCGTTCACCGGCGGCCGTTTCCAGGTGATTCGCCAACTGCTTTAAGTCGCCGCCGGAGGCAAAAGTGCGGTCGCCCGCGCCAGTAATGATCAAAACCCGCAGCCCGTCGTCGTGGGCGGCCGTCTCGACGAGTTGGGCAAATCTTTCCTGCGCCTGCCAGTTCAAGGCGTTGTGAGCTTGCGGCCGGTTGATCTGTAGGATACCCAGGCCATCTTCCAGGTAATAATGGATTGCGTGATCGGTTGTCATAGGTAAGTCGAATAATAACGTGTGTGCCGGTTCGAGGCCAATCGGGTAGACTTAACGGGTCATGTTCAATGCCTCTGACAATCCGCCAGGTTGGGTCTGGCGCGGGCTGGGTTGGTCGGCCGTCCTCCTCTTACTGACTGCGGTGTTGGTCATCAGTCTCGTTTCGGCCGGCGTCTTCGATCCCAAGCCAGTTGGCCGTTTGAGTTACCAGCAGTCGTTGGCTGCTGAGACTGTGCCGGCTCAAGCGACCCTGATCGAGTGGGCGCCGGTGGCCCATTTGCCAGACGCTTTCACCGCCCGCCTGACGGCCGCCTACCAAAGGGGTAATGCAAACGTCGGCTACGGCCTGGTTGTGGGCGGTGAGAAGGACTATCTGGCAGCGGCCGTGTCTCCGTTCGGTTACGTGGCTGTGTGGCGGCAGGGTGGCAAGCAAGCCGGCGGCTTGCACTACTACAGCCTACCCTGGCAAACCTGGCCGCACATCCGCCCGGCCGACCAAACCAATGAGATTCAAGTGGATGTGCAGGACAGTCGGGTTACTGTGCGGGTCAACCGTGAACTATTGTGGCAGGGAGAAGTGGCCTTGAGCGGCCGGCAGGTGGGTTGGTTGGGACAGAGCTTTGACGAGGCGGCCGTCGTTCAATTCCAGGAACTTCGCCTGTATGCGCCGCCAAAATGAGCAAAAAATGAACACTTTTCAGTCTGGAGTAGGTTCCTCGTTTGTTGTACAAAAGGAGTATGAACTTTCAGGAACTAAACGACGAGCAACTGATGATTCTGGTAGCGGGAGGGGATGCGGCAGCCTTTGAGGTTCTGTATGACCGCCACGCGGCGACGGTGATGGGGCGTTGCCTGCGAGTCATTCAGGATGAAGCGGCGGCCGAGGAGACAGTTCAAGAAGCATTTTGGCGTGTCTGGCGTAGCGCCGGCCTGTACCAGCCAGAGCGCGGGCCGTTCAAACATTGGCTGTTGCAGATTGCCCATCGGCTGGCCCTAGACGTGGTGCGGCGGCGGCAGGTACGACCACAACCCCTTCGTCGTGAGCAGGATTTAGAATGGGCCGAGCAACAGCCAGATGCTACAGCCAACGTGGCTGAGGCCGCCTGGATGTCGATGAAGGGCCAATCAGTGCGGAAGGCGATGGCCGCCTTGCCCGTCGAGCAACGGCGGATTATTGACCTGGCTTTCTTTCAGGGCCTAACCCGCCAGGAGATTGCTTCCCGAACTGGCATCCCCCTGGGGACTGTGCATACGCGGGCCCGCCTGGCTCTTGGCAATATGCAACAATCGTTGATTTTGGCTGGCATTGACGGCTAGGAGATGCCTATCAGGCGTCCCTAACCATGTGGTACATGAGGTCGGCATCGGAGATGACGGCTACTGGCCGCGGCTTGCCCTCTTCCTGGCGCACAACAACCAGCCGGTGAATGTTCCGCTCCAACAAGAGATTGGCAACCGTACTCAACTGCTCGTCAACGGAAACGGTGACGACCTGCCGGGTCATGTGTTCGTGAATTGGCTGCTCCGCCCAATCATCGTGAGCCAGATAGGCCCGCAGCATATCGGTACGGGAGACAATGCCAGCCAGATAGCCTTCCTCGTCCACCACGACCAACGCGCTGATGTCTTCTTCCACCATGCGCCGGGCAGCATCGAGGAGGGTGGTGTCGGCCGTGCAACTATAAATGCCAAAACGCTTGGCCTGCAAAACGGTACGTCCTTCTTTCACAATCCCTCCAGATTAGCGGCGAATCTCGCCCTCCACCTCAAACTGCAAGATACCATTGGGAACATGATCCCCATAGTCAGTCAGGTCGTGTAGGGTGAGGCGCAGGCGAAGCGGCCCAACGCCGGGGTTACGGGCCAGGTGGCTGATAATTGCTTCGTCCGCCTGAACGCCAAAGGTCTTTAACAATCGTCGTATGTCAGTTCGGCTAGATTCTTCCATCTGATTCGTCTAATCCTCCCGATTCGCTGTTATATTACCACAAGCTGGCAATTTGGGTGAAGGGCAAGCCAAAATTAGAATCTTCTGCCATAATAGTTCGTATCAAACCTGACAGGTTTCTGTAAACCTGTCAGGTTATACCCAAGTTATTCCATACCTTCATGGAGTGGTCGTTATGAAGTTCCCACGCCGCAGTGGTGTCTTGTTACACCCCACCTCCCTCCCCGGCCGCTTTGGTATTGGCGATCTGGGGCCTGTCGCGTACCAGTTTGTAGATTTCCTGGTCTCGGCCGGCCAGAGCTATTGGCAGGTTCTCCCCCTAAGCCCAACTGGCTATGCTGACTCTCCTTACCAAAGTCTCTCGGCCTTCGCCGGTAATCCTATGCTCATCAGCCCACGCCAACTGGTCAAAGCTGGCCTGCTGGAAGAAGCAGACCTGGCCTACGTGCCACCCTTCCCACAGGAAAGCGTAGACTTTGGCCCGGTCATTCGCTACAAAACCAACCTGTTAGACCTGGCCTTTGCCCGCTTTCACCAACAATCTACAATGGCACAGCAATCCTTTTCGCGCTTCTGCCAGACGCAGGCGGATTGGCTGGAAGACTTCTCCTTATTTATGGCCCTGAAAGAGACGCACGCTTTACGTCCCTGGCACGAATGGGAGCCGGAGTTAGCCACCCGTGAACCGGCCGTTCTAGCAAAACAGCGCACGGCTCTTGGCAGCACGATTGAAAAACATCAGTTCCGGCAGTGGCTCTTTTTTGAGCAATGGCTGGCCTTAAAAGAATATGCCAATGAGCAGGGAGTACGCATCATTGGCGATATTCCCATTTTTGTTTCCCTGGATAGCGCAGACGTGTGGGCCAACCCCCACCTGTTTCACTTCGACGAGGAATTGAAGCCAACCGTCGTTTCGGGTGTGCCACCCGACTATTTTAGTGAAACAGGCCAGCTGTGGGGGCATCCCCTCTACCGTTGGGAGGTGATGGCCGAAGAGGGCTACGCCTGGTGGATTGCCCGCTTCAAGATGGCCTTTACCCAAGCCGACGTGGTTCGTATTGATCATTTTCGCGGCTTCTACAATTACTGGGAAGTGCCGGCCGAGGCCGAGACGGCCGTCATGGGTCAATGGCTGCGCGGGCCGGGGGTTGATCTGTTTCACGCGGTGACGGCCGCCCTGGGCGACGTGTCCATCATTGCTGAAGACCTGGGCGACTTCGACGACGAATCGCGGGCTGGGGTGGATGCTCTACAAAGTGAGTTTGGCTTTCCGGGGATGAAGGTGCTGCAATTTGCCTTTGGCTCTGGCCCGGCCGACCCCTTCCTCCCGCACAACTTCAGCCGCGATTGGGTCGTTTACACAGGCACGCACGACAACGACACCACGATGGGTTGGTATCAGGCCACTTCGACTGAGGATGAACGGGATTACGCCCGCAAATATCTGGCACGGACCGGAGCGGACATCACCTGGGACCTCATTCGGCTGGCCTGGGCCTCAGTCGCTAATACGGCGATGACTACTGTGCAGGATTTGTTGAGCCTGGGCCACGATTCACGCATGAATACCCCTGGCACGGTTGGCCCGCCCAATTGGTGTTGGCGCCTTGCACCCAACGCGCTAAATGCGACCATCGCCGGCCGGCTGTACGACTTGACAGCGATTTACGGCCGACTGCCGGAGAGTAAAGGTAGTGAGTGATGAGTGATGAGTTTCTCATCACTCACCACTCATCACTCCGTACTGCTTGAGGATGTGCCGGGCCACGACAGATTTATGTACCTCGTCGGGGCCGTCGTAGATGCGGGCGGCTCGTTCGTGGCGAAACCAGAAGGAGAGAACGGTGTCGTCGGTGACACCTAATCCGCCATGAACCTGAATGGCCCGATCTAGAACCCGTTGCAGGACGTTGGCGACGAAGAACTTGATGAGCGAGATGGCTTCCCTGGCGGCGTAGGGGCCTTCCCGATCTATTTTGTGGGCGGCGTCCAGGACCATCAAGCGGGCAGCGTGAATTTCGGCCCGGCTATCGGCAATTCCATGTTGGATGACCTGTTGGCTGGCTAAAGGCTTACCTGGAGCGAGCAGGCGGCCGGCCGCGTAACGACACGTCAGGTCGAAGGCCCGCTCGCAAATCCCAATCCAGCGCATACAATGGTGGATACGGCCGGGGCCGAGTCGCTCCTGGGCCATGGCAAAGCCGCGTCCTTCCTTACCCAGCAAATTTGTTTGGGGTACGCGACATTCCTCCAAGCGAATTTCAGCGTGGCTCATAAAGTCCTCGCCCACGTCGCCCATGACCGGGATATTTCGCACGCGGCGAAAGCCGGGTGTATCCGTAGGCACAATGATCTGGCTGGCGCGGGCGTGTGGTTTGTCGGCCTGGGGGTTGGTGACGGCCATGACGATGGCGAATGATGCGCCCTCGGCCGAGGAGGTGAACCACTTGTGGCCGTTTAGCACGTAGTCATCCCCATCCTGGACGGCCGTTGTACTCAGCCAGACCGGATTGGAGCCGGCGTGTTCTGGCTCGGTCATGGCGAAGCAACTGCGTATCTCACCCCTGGCTAAGGGGAGGAGGTAGCGTTCTTTTTGGGCGGCCGTACCGTGTTGGTGCAATATCTCCATATTGCCCACGTCGGGGGCCTGGCAGTTGAAGACGTAATGCCCCAGGGGGCTGCGGCCGAGTTCCTCGCTAACGTGGGCGAAATCGAGTAGAGAAAGCCCCATGCCCTCTAGTTCAGGGGGCAGGTGGGGAGCCCACAACCCCAGGGCTTTCACCTGCTGCCGCTTTTCGGTTAGGACCGGCAGCACAGCCCGGAAGCCCTTTTGCAGCATAACAGATTCCAAGGGCATTAACTCGTCGCGCACGAAGGCGTGAATGGTGGACAACAAGTTAGGGAGTGGCTCTTGTATCATAGCGGCAAGTATATGATAATGAACCCATTTGTCCAGGTGTAGTCGAGGTATTATTCCGATAAACCCCGTAGATACCGTGTTAAAAGTCAAGGGGTCAGTTGAACCTTAACAGCAGCATAATGCGGGTCAAACGGCCGACGGGACTTCAAGACGCCGTAGGCTAGTTGCAGCAGCTTCCGCATGGCCGCCCCGACAATGACCATCTTCTCCTTTCCCCGTTGGGCTAACCGCTCGGCTAAAGCCCGAATGAGGGGGTTGAAGCGCATGGCCGTGATGGCTGGCCAGTAGAGAGCCGCCTTGAGCCGGGGCTGGCCGATGGGGGTCAGGTGGGCGCGTTGGCGGATGGTTGCCCCCGATTCGCGCCGGTGGGGGCTGAGGCCAGCAAAAGCCACTGCCTGAGCAGACTGGCTAAAGCGACGAATGTCAGGCAACTCGGCCAGGAGGTAAGCAGCCGTCTTGACCCCAATGCCGGGGATAGACAGCAGCAGGGCTTGGTCAGCTTGGAGGGGGGGATGTTGGTTGACATGGGCTTGCATCTCCTGTTCCAGTTGCGCGATTTGCTGGCTCAAGAAAGCCAGGTGGCTCTCAATCGAGCAGCGCACCACCGTCGCGTGACCGCCCGCTTGCAGCCGGTTTTGCTCGCGGACGTGGTCGGCCCGCAGGTCATCCAGGCGGCGGGTGAGGGCTTGCAGGTGGCGCACCTCCGGCGGCGGCGGCGACCACCGCCCTGGCTTCTGGCTGCTACAGAAGTCGGCGATGAGCGCCGCGTCCAGGCGGTCGGTCTTGTTGCGACTGAGTTTGCTCTCCCCGTACTTCTTGATGCGCGCCGGGTTGACCACGCTCACCCAATGACCCTGCTCGTGCAGATACAGGGCCAACGCCTCGCCATAGGCCCCCGTCGCTTCCAGGCAAGCCCACACCTGGGCTACCCCCTGCTTCTGCAGCCAGCGGCTCAACTGAGCAAAGCCGCTCTCGTCGTTGCCGAAGTGACCGCGCCGGGCTGGCTCGACGGCCAGGAAGACCTCCACTGTCTCTTTGGCGACATCAATCCCTAAAATAGTCGGAGTGGTCATCATGCACCTTTCCTTGTTCGTTTTTGGTTGCCGGTTGGTCGGTCCGTCGAACATCCTTGCACATACAAGCTCACTTCTCTATTCACACGGAAGGGCTTCAGATACCGTTCGTCCTCTCGACCGACCCAGAGAGCGGGAGTAAATCTACAGGTCGAGTTCGTAACTTCAGGTCTTTTGCTACTTCACCGCTCTCTTACCGGCGAATAATCTCTTTGCTCAAGATTATCTCATACCTATTAACTCAAGGTTCGGTCAAAATTAACAAGAAACAGGAAATAGGGTAAGCTATCTGGATGACAGAGAACCTTACCGTAACAACAGAACGAGTGGACGACATTCCTTTATTAGTGGCGCAAGCCAGC
>JBFMFT010000010.1:0-25392 GCA_040751925.1 Chloroflexota bacterium | reverse complement strand
GCCGCCCAATTGCCCACCGGTGGTTGGGAATATGGCCCCGGCTTTGGGGCCAATGGCAATAGCACAGCCCTGGTCATCCAGGCTTTGCGGGCCTTGGGCGAGAAGCTGGCCCGCCCCGACAGTGTGTGGGCCAAAGAAGGGGTCTCGCCGCTGATCAGCTTGTTGGTTTGGCAAGGGGCGAATGGGGCGTTCCAGGCCGATTTTGGCTCCGGCCGTTTCGACGACTTCTTTACCACCGTGCAGGCAATTCCGGCCGTGGCCAGCCGCCCCTATCCCCTGACCAGCCAGGTCGAGGAGGATTTTCCCTGGCTGGCGGCGACCATCTTGCTGGTGGCGGCCGGCGCGTTGGCTGTCTGGTCTTTCCGCCGCCGGCTCTGATCGAAGACAGGATTGACAGGATTTACAGGATGAAATCCACTCCTGTAAATCCTGTCTATTTCTGCTAAACGATCCGGCCGTCGAAAACGATCATCTCCACCTGAACGTGGGGAATCTCGGCCGCCGGTATCTCAAACACATTGCCCGAAAGCATGATCAGGTCGGCCCACTTGCCGGGGGTAAGAGAGCCTTGTAGATCGGACTTACCAGCCAGGTAAGCCGGCCCCATGGTGTAGCTGTGAATGGCCTCGGCGACGGTCAGGCGTTCCTGGGGATACCAGCCCTCGGCCGGCCGCCCCTGCTCATCCTGGCGGGTGACGGCGGCGTAGATTCCCAGAAATGGATTAAAGGGAGCCACCGGCGCGTCAGAGCCAAAGGCCAGGCGTGTACCCTGGTCGAGCAAAGAGCGAAAAGCATAAGCCGTGCAGGCGCGTGCGCCCCACACGCGGTCGGCCGTCGGCCAGTCGGTCAGCAAATGCACCGGCTGCACCGAAGCCACCACCCCCAACGCGGCCAGGCGCGGCAAATCGGCCGGGTGGATGAGTTGGACGTGTTCGATGCGCGGAGGCACTAAGGGAGCTGAAGGAACTGACCGCAGTTCCCTTAGTTCCTTCAGTTCCTTTTCTGATACAGGCCCAAGCTCGCTAAACACATCCAACACCTCGCGCACAGCCCGGTCGCCGATGGCGTGGACGGAGAGAGAGAAGCCGGCGTCTCTAGCCCGGGTCGCCAATCGCCACAGTTCGGCCGCCGGCGTCACAGCCAGGCCAACGTTCTGCGGCTCTCCCTCAAAGGGTTCCAGCATAAGGGCGGTGCGGGAGCCCATTGTGCCGTCGGCGAAGGTCTTGACGTGGCCCAACCACAGCTTGTCGTCGCCAAAGCCGGGCTGCAAACCGAGAGCGGCCGCTTCACTGAGGTAATCGGCGGCGAGGTTGGCGTGGACGCGCAATTGAAGCTGTCCTTCCCGCCGGAGGGTCTGGAACAGGCGCAGACTTCGCCTTCCCTCCTGCTCCACCCGCTGGTCGTGGATAGCCGTCAGGCCCAGGCGATGGGCCTCGCTTTGGGCTTCCCGCAGCCAGGTGAGCAGGGTTTTCTCGTCGGGGGTGGGGATGTATGGCTCGACCAGGCGGATGGCGTTCCACTCGCGCAAGAGGCCGGTCGGCCGCCCGGCCGCGTCCCGCTCGATGTGGCTTTCTGGCGGGTCGGGCGTTTCGGCGGTGATCCCCACCTGCCGCAGCACTGCGCTGTTGACCCACCAGGTGTGCATATCCATCCGGGCCAGCACGACCGGGTGATGGGGGGCCAAATCGTCCAGGTGGTGGGCGGCCGGCTGCACGTTCCACAGGTTTTCGTCCCAGCCCCAACCTTGAATCCACTGGCCGGGGGCGGCCGAAGCCACCGCCTGGGCCACCCGCCGCCGTACCTCGTCGAAGTCGCGCACCCCAAAGAGGCTGACCTGGTGGCGACGGATGGCGTATTGGAGGAAGTGAACGTGGGCGTCGGTGAGGCCAGGGAGGACGAGCCGGCCGCCGGCGTCTATGACCTCTGTCTGTGGGCCGGCCAGGGGCAATACGTCTTCGTTGCGCCCGACAGCGAGGATACGGCCGTTGGCCCAGGCCACCGCTTCGGCCCAGGGACGGCCGGGGTCTACTGTATAGATGCGGGCGTTGTAGATGATCGAATCAGCTTTCTCCATATTGTAATACTTTTGCGTAGCGCCTGGCGGCCGAAGCGCCCCATTTGCTGGCTGCTGTTGCCCTTTCGCTGCGGCAGGACGTAAACTTTAACCGGCTCAAAGCCCAGTTCTTCGGCCAGGTTCGTGGTCAACAAATCTACCGGGATGACCTCGCCGCCATAACGCACGTTGTCATTGACGAAAGCCACACACGCGCCAGGGCGACACGTCCGCAGCACTTCGGCAAAGACAAAGGTCAACTCCGTGAAGTATTGTTCCACCATTGGCAGAACCCCTCTGTTGTTTAGTTCGCCGCGCTGCCACCTTATCTGCAAACTCTCGTTGATCTCCCTGAAAACCGGATTGGTTTGCACAACCTGGCGGATCTGCTCGAATCGCTTTAACTGGCTGATGTGGTTGTAGTGTTCCTCCAACCACTCTAATTTGGAGCGGCTTTCGACGGTGCAGGAAAGTTGGCTCTGGCGCAAATCGTAAATGCCTTCGCCCACGCCCAGGTAAGCCAATTCCAGGGCATAGGTTCTGGTGTAGTCGTAGCGGTTGCAGTAGGGCGGAGAGGTAATGACCCCGGTAAATTGATGGGGGGACATCGTGGATAGGAGCAGCAGGGTGTTGCCGGCCAGAAGTTGTTGCCGGCTCTCCTTAAAAGGAAGCGTTTGCAGTTTTTGTATGTCGGCCGTTATCGTGTCCAAAGCACGGATGAGCGCTTCTTTAACGGTTGGCAGTGGCCCCTTGTCAACCTTGTGAACGGGTTCCTTTCCTTGCGCCAGGCGCGCTTCGTTGCGCTGTTGCGTCTTGCTGGAACGGTAATCCCACCTTAGAAATTGCCCATCTTTGCGCGTAAAGCTCACGTCCTCCAGAACAGCCATCATCAGCAGTTTGCCTAACACCCTGGCCGGCTCGCTAACCGACAAGCTCTCAAACCACTCCGTATAAAACATGACGTCGTCTTCAACTTCCGGGCAAAACGCCCCCTCTGTGATGGTGACGTGCGGGAATTTGCGCTGAACGGGAACAGGCTCCGATGCAACCAAGCGCTGACGAATAGACCGGAGTTCGGCCAGGTCATACTCCTGGAAGCGCGATTTGGCCTGCCAGGCCACGTGACATACCGGCAGTAGTTCTAGTCCCACTGCATCAATCCCCAACGACTTAGCCACCAGTAATGTTGTGGCTGAACCGGCAAATGGGTCCAATATCGTATCGCTGGGTCCCAGGTGAAATTCTCGAATTAGACCCTCTACCAGTTGAGCCGAGAAGCCTTCTCGGTACTTGATCCACCCATGAATCAATGCCCCTTTGTTGCCCTGATAGCTAACGAGCTTACGGTTAAACTTATTGGTCTCTTCGAGCAAATGGGCGTAGTGTTTTTCTAAGGCTATCCGTTCAGTTTGGTTGCCCACGCCATTGTGCGAGAAGGTCTGTTGTACCAGTTCGCCAGAGGCTACCTCTAGGGTTGGGGTCGCCGGGAAAAGCGGTAACTGCGTTGGCATCGCCCAGATGATAGCATGGTTGGGGGGATTGCTCAACTATGCCCGGCCGCCCGCCATTGCCCGACCCCCCGGCCGTTGCTATAATGTGAGCCTGTCGCGGCGGCCGTCGCGCGTTCCGGCCGCCATTGCCAGCCGTTGGCGAAAGGTATTTAGTCAAATAGACCCACCCTCACCCTCACCCACTCCCTCAGAAGGAAAGGGGATGAGCGCCTCCCCTCGCCCTGGTAGGGAGAGGGGGTAGGGGGTGAGGGTGAGTAGCGTCGGAGGCCCCATGACTCGTAAAGCACACATCCTCTCCCTACTGTTCCTCTTTCTGGCGATTGTGGTGTTGGTACCGGGCTACACGGCCGGGGCCGGCCAACCAGCGGCCGGCGGCTATTTTGTGCGCGTGCCAACCGGGTCGGCCGCCCAACTGGACGCTCTCGACTTGCAGCCCCGCCTCAGCCTGGATTACGGCTCCTTTCAATGGCTGGAATTGAGCGCGGGCGACGTGGCCCGCCTGGCCGCCAGCCACGTACCCTACACGGCCGAACCCGAGGCCGGTAAAGTCCAGGTGTTGGGCTACCGCTTCGACCCCCTGGCCGGTGAGCCAACTGTGCGGCCGGAGATGCAGGCTAGTAACAACGGCCCTGGTTTGCGCCTGGTGCAGTTGGCCGGCCCTAGCCAGGACGCCTGGTTGCAGCAATTAGCGGCGGCCGGGCTGCGCGTCCTACAATACTACCCCCACCACACCTTCCTGGTCTGGGGTACACCCAGCCAGGCGGCGGCCGTTGAAAACTTGAGCTTCGTGCGCTGGCAAGGAGCCTTTCATCCTGCCTACAAGATTAACGAGGATTTGCTCAAGCGCAGCGGCCGGATTGACAACGTAGACGTCTTCTTCTACAACGACGGCCAGATGGAGGCTACCCTGGCGGCCATAAGCCGTCTGGGCGGCCGGGTCATCCAGCATTACCCTTCGCAGCCAGATAAAGCCTTCTTTGACGCCATCGTGCAACTCGACGCCAGGACGGTGGAGGCGGTGGCCCGCCTGAGCAGCGTGGTGTGGCTGGGTTACGCCAGCCCCCGGCCGGAACTCGACGATGAAATGTCCGACCAAATCCTGGCCGGTAATTACACCGGCGGCGTTCCCTTCCCCGGCTACAACGCCTTCCTGGACGACCTGGGCGTAGACGGCACGGGCGTCATTTGGTCCATCACCGATACGGGTGTGGACTACGATCACCCTGACCTGGGTTCGCACATCGTCGGCGGCTACACCTATCCCGGTGTCCCGGCCGGCGACGGCCCTGGCGATGACTGCGGCGGATCGCTGGGCGGGCATGGGACGCACGTGGCTGGTATTGTGGGCGGTAACGCCTCCACCGGCCTGATGGACGCCAGCGGTTTCCTCTACGGCCTGGGTATGGCCCCGGCTTACAGCATCTTCGCCCAGAACTCCCTGTGTGGGGCGGCCTGGCCGCCGGCCGGCGGCTGGCAGGAACACAGCAAGCGGGGTGTGTTGGGCAACGCCATCGGCGGCAACAACTCCTGGACAACCGGCGAAGGCACGAATCACGGCTACCAGTCGTCGGAACGCACCCACGACATCATGGTACGTGACGGCAACTTTGACACCACCACCGTCGCTGAACCGTTCATCGAGGTCTTCTCGGCCGGTAACTCTGGCCCCGGCTCGCAAACCCTGACTGCCCCCAAAGAAGGCAAAAATCTCATTATCATCGCCAGCAGCAAGAATTACCGCATTGGCAGCATTGACAGCATCTCCACCTTCAGTAGCCGGGGGCCGGCCCGCGACGGCCGCTTCGTCCCCACCGTCGCCACCCCTGGTGAAGAGATCGCTTCCAGCGCCAACGACACCGGCGGCTCTTGCGCCACGCCCGGCATCCCCGGCACCGGCGGCCTCTACGCCTACTGTTCGGGGACGAGCATGGCCGCCCCCCACGCCTCCGGTTCCATTGTCCTCATCGCCGAATGGTGGCGCACCTTCAACGGCGGGGCCGACCCCAGCCCGGCCATGGCGAAGGCCCTCCTGGTCAACGGCGCAACCGACATGGGCACGCCCAATCGCTGGAACAACAGCGAAGGCTGGGGGCGCATCTACCTGCCCGACACCATCAGCCCCGACGCCAACGTGATTTACCGCGATCAGTTGGACGTTCTGGGCAGCGCGGGTGAGCAATATGTTCTGACCGTCGGCGTGCCTGACCCGACCCAGCCGCTCAAGATCACGGTGGCCTGGTCAGACGCTCCCGGCGCGGCCGGGGCGAATCCGGCCCTGGTCAACGACTTGAACCTGACCGTGGACGACGGCGCGAACACCTACCTGGGCAACGTCTTTAGCGGCGGCTGGTCCACCACGGGCGGCACGGCCGACAGCATCAACAACCTGGAAAACGTCTTTATCCAAAGTCCCGGCGGCAGTTCAGCCACCATCACCATAGACGCCATCAATATCAGCGGCGACGGCATCCCCTACAACGCCGACACCACCGACCAGGACTTCGCCCTGGTCTGCTACAACTGCGCCCTGCAAGCCGACTACACCCTGGCCGCCACGCCGGAGACGCTGGACATCTGCGCCCCGTCCAACGCTGTCTACGACGTGACCATTGGCTCCATCCTGGGCTATAACACGCCCGTTTCCTTGAGCGCGAGCGGCCAGCCGGCCGGCACGTTGGTCAACTTCAGCGTCAACCCGGTGACGCCGCCCGGCAGCAGCGTCTTGACCATTGGCAATACGGGGGCGGCCACGGCCGGCACGTACACCATCAGCGTCAACGGCAACGCCAGCGGCAACCAGCACAGCGACACAGTGACGCTCAACCTATCCACCGCCATCCCGGGGGTTGTGACCCTGGTCTCGCCGGCCAACGGGGCCACCGAAGTCTCGGTCACGCCGACCTTCACCTGGAACGCGGCCAGCCAGGCCACCTCTTACGACCTGGAAGTAGCCACCGACGCCGGTTTCAGCAACGTCGTCTACGCGGCCACGGTGGTGGGAACGAGCCACACGGCCGCCACTGCCTTGCAGTCCGAAACAACCCATTACTGGCGGGTGCGCGGTAACAACACCTGTGGCGTGGGCAATGACTCGGCCGTCTGGAGCTTCACCACCGAGGGTATTCCACCCATCCTGCTGGTGGACGACGACGATAACTCGCCCAGCGTGCAGGCGACGTATACGGCCGCCCTCAACTCCCTGGCCCTCACCTATGACGTCTGGGACACGGGTAACAGTGACAACGAACCGGATGCCACCGACCTATCCCCCTACACGACGGTCATCTGGTTCACGGGTGACGAGTACGGCGGCTTCGCCGGGCCGGGGGCGGCCGGGGAGACTGCTCTCGCCTCCTGGCTGGATGGCGGTAGTCGCTGCCTGTTCATCAGTTCACAAGACTACTACTATGATCGGGGCCTGACAACCTTCATGTCTACCTACCTGGGCGTCGGCTCGGCCACCAGTGACGTAGACCAGACCGGCGTGCGTGGGCGTGGGCCGTTCAACGGCCTGGGGCCGTACACCCTCGCCTATGGCTCACTGAGCAACTTCAGCGACCGCTTGAACCCCGGCGCGGGGGCGACAGTGGCTTTCCAGGGCAACTTGGGGCGGGCGGCCGTCGCCAAGCTCATCGCCGGCTCCATCACCACCTTCCTGGGCTACCCCTGGGAAGCCCTGCCCGACGCGGCCAGTGAGCAGGCGGTGCTGGATCGCTTCCTGAACAACTGCGGCAGTTAGCGACTCATGGCAACGGATAGACAGCGGATAAACGGATGGCCTAACAGCGTATCTGCTTATCCGCTTGACATCCGTTGCCGCTACCCTCACCCCCTACCCCCTCTCCCTCTGCTCCCTCGCCCTCTTAGGGAGAGGGTGGGGGTGAGGGTCAGAGGGAGAGGGGAAGCGTTCGTCCCCTCTCCCTCTGCTCCCTCGCCCTCTTAGGGAGAGGGTGGGGGTGAGGGTGAGTTTGGCTGAGTAAATACAATAGGAAATCACGATGGACGAATGGGAGTTTCACCCCCTAACGGCCGACCGTTGGCCCGACCTGGAGCAACTCTTTGGCAAGAGCGGCGCGTTCTATGGCTGCTGGTGCCTGTGGTGGCGGGTCAGGCGGGCCGAGTTCAACGCCATGAAAGCGGCCGAGCGCAAAGAGGCTCTCCACCACCTGACCGAAGCGGCACGGCCGCCGGGCATCTTGGGCTACCTGAACGGCCGGCCGGTGGGCTGGTGTTCCATTGGCCCGCGTGAGGAGTACGTCGCCCTCGAACGTTCCACCAAGTGGAAGCGACTAGATGAACAGCCAGTATGGTCGGTGGTCTGCTTCTACGTCGCCAAAGGCTACCGGCGAATGGGGGTAACGACGCGGCTGCTGCTGGCGGCCGTCGAATACACCCGCCAGCAAGGGGCCACTATCGTGGAGGGCTACCCGGTTGAACCCGACTCCCCTGATCGTAGTGACGCCAGTTTGTACCGAGGGGCGGCTTCGGCTTTCCAGGCGGCCGGCTTCGTGACCGCCCAGGAGAAGCCGCTGATCGTGCGCTACCTCTGCGAAGTAACTACTCAGCCAGAAACCAGGTTTTTCTCTGGACAACCATCGTCGTTACCGGCAAAAAAACCTGGTTTCTACCGGCAGCCTGAGTAAATACTCTGCGAAGGGGGATGAAATGGCCATTGATCTGTACGTTGGCTCCCTGACCCGTTATTACCTGCGCGATTGGGAAACGGTAGGGCAGGTCGCGGCGCGGGAGATGGGCATGGCCCACGTGACCATTACGCCGGACGACCTGGCTTTGCTCAAGAAGTTCGGCAAAGCCGGAATGCTCGTCTTTCGTTACCCATCTATTGGCAAACACTTCCTGGCCCTGGTTCGCAAACTCAAAGGCGGGAGAGTGCGCCCGGCTTCGGTGCAGGCGGCCGTCCTGCTCTCATCTCTTTCTACCCACCTTCTGGCTGCCGGCCGACTTCGAGACACCGCCACGCCAGGCCTAGTCAGGTAACTGGCCTGAGCCGATGCCCTCCCGCTATTAAACCCACAAAATCCCGTTGACCCAGCGGGATAGGCCGTTAAACCTCGCAGGTCTCCGAAACCTACGGGGTTTGAGACTGGCTCTACGGCGAGGGGGTAGGCGTTGCAGCCTCCTCCGGCGCGTACTGGTCCACCTGGAAATAATAAGCCAGCACGTCGCGCACGACCGGGGCGGCCCACTGCGACCCTTCACCACCATTAAAAATGAAAGCGGCCACCACGATCTCCGGGTTCTCGTAAGGGGCGTAGCCCACGTACCAGGAGTGGGTCGGCAGCACCCGCCCCTCGATGCACCAGCCGCGCCGTTGGGCGATGTTGTCACAGTATTCGGCCGTCCCCGTCTTGCCGGCCGAACTCACCCCAAACTCATCCAGGAAGGTCACGTAACCCGTGCCGGTGCCTCCCTCCTGGTTGACCATCCGCATCCCCTGGGCCACCACGTCCAGGTACTCCCGATCCACGTTGACCGCCCCCAGCACCTCCGGCGTGAAGTCGCGGATGATCACGCCATTGGCGTCCGTAATATGGTGGATGATGGTCGGCCGGTACAGGAAGCCGCCATTGGCGACGACGGCGGCCATCTGCGCTATCTGCATGGGCGTGGCTGTGACGAAGCCCTGGCCGATGCCCATGTTATAGTCGTCACCAGTAGACCAGGGTTCACCCTGGGTCTGCCGCTTCCAGGCCTGGGTGGGAATGTTGCCGGCCGCTTCCAGGGGGAGTTCAATCCCCTGCACGCGGCCGAAACCAAATTGGTTGGCGTACTCGGCCAGGCGGTCTACCCCCAATCCATCCACCACCTCCCCATCCTGGTTGAAGCCGCCGCTAATCTTATAGAAATACACGTCGCAAGAATTGGATAGCCCGGTAAACATATTCATCAGACCGTGACCCTCGGCGAACCAGCAGACGAAAGTTTGGGCGCGGCCGGGGTCATTGGGGGCGAAGCGATTGGGGATGGTAATCTGACCGGGGTCGTTGAGCAGGCGATAAGGGGAGACCACCCCTTCTTGCAACGCGCCCGAGGCCGTCACCAGCTTAAAGGTTGAGCCGGGCGGGTAGGTGCCCATGATGGCGTGGTTGACCAACGGCGTGTATTCATTGCGGGCCAGCCCCAGGTAATAATCCACCGGCACTTCAGTCTGGAAACGGTTATTGTCGAAGGTGGGGATATTGACCATGGCCAGGATTTCGCCGGTGTTGGGGTTCATGGCGACGACGGCCGCCTGCTCCACTTCCGCCTCGCGCCGCTCGCCAGTCACGTAATCAATGTCTGGCGTTTGCCGCCGCCGCTCCATGACCTGTTCCAGAATCCGATACGTTTCCCTCTGCAAATCCAGGTCGAGGGTCAGGTGGAGGCTTTGCCCAGGCGCCGGCTCGGTAGCCGGGCCGATTTGCCGCACTTCGCGGCCGGTCCAATCCACTTCAATCGTCCGTTCCCCTTTGTCGCCGGCCAGTTCCTGCTCCATGTACAGTTCCAGGCCGGCCCACCCCACCCGGTCATCCCGCTCATAGCCCAGTTCGGTAATCCAGCCTTCGTTGGGGATAGGCCCCATGTAGCCAATGATATGGGCCGTATATTGGCCGCTGGGGTAATCGCGCAAGGGGTCGGGTACCACCCGCACGCCGGGCAGGAAGATGCTCTCTTGCTCAATGGTGTAAGCCAGGGTGATGGGAACGTTGGCCTGGACGACGGCCGGCAAATAGGGCGCAAAACTATAGGTATTGACAATCCCCTCGATGCTATCGGGCAATTGCGGCACAATCTCGGCCTGGTCGAGCGCTTCCTCCACCGGCACACCATACAGTTCGGCCAGTCGGCCGTAAGTATTGACCAGTTCGGGGTCGGCCGTCTCCAACAACGCTCGTTGCTGCACCGTATTGGTGACTGGCACGCCGGTCAGAAAAGAGAGCCGCTCAAAGACGGCCTGGCGTTCGTTTTCGTCGTCGGGCAGGAAGGCCGGTGTAATGGTGACGTTGAAGCTAGGCACGTTGACGGCCAGGGGTTTACCGTTGCGGTCGAAGATGACCCCCCGTGCGGCCGGGGTCAAAAGGCGGGCAAATTGATTTTGCTGGGCCAGCGTCTGCCAATCCTGGCCCCGGGTCTGTTGCAGCCAGAAGACGCGGTAAAGGAGTAGAGTCAAAACGGCGGCGATGACGATGCGGAAGAAGGTGAGACGGCCGCGCATGGCCCGCTCCTCATCTTCGATAGGGCGTTCATCTTCGGTTTCCCAGCCAATGCGAGACATAGAACCTCAATGGTGAGTAATGAGTGATGAGTGGACTCATCACTCATCACTCATCACTCAACTATCCTGCTCAAGAGCCAGTAAACAGGTAAGATGAGTAAACCGTGTAGGAGGGCCAGGGGCGGCAGGCTGGCGGCGGCCGGCCCGCTCACCGGGTAGCCAAAGAGCAGCAGCAGCAGGATGTAGAGTAATAAGTAGATGAGGGTGGCCAGGGCGGCCAGGACGGCCGTCAAAAAGAAACGGCTGCGCGGAAAGGCCCGTTGGAGCAGGCCAATCGCCAGCACGCCGCCTAACAAGGCCAGGGAAGTGATACCCAGAGGGGCGGCCGAGAAGAGGTCCATGGCCAGGCCGGCGACGAACGCCCACACCATGCCCTCGTTGATGCCCCGCAGCAAAGACCAGGCTATGGTCGCCAACAGCAGTAGTTGGGGCGTCATCCCCAACACCCGTAAGCGCGGCATCACCACCGCCTGAGCAATACTCAAGACCATCATCAAAGGCACGGCAACGTACAGGCTGGTTCTCACAGGATAGTGATGAGTGATGAGTAACGAGTGGCTCATTACTCATCACTCATGACTCATTACTCTCCTGGCGGTTGGTCAAAGATGGTCGTATCCACCGCCCGAAAATCGGTAATGACGAAGACGACCTCTAGCGACTCGAACTCTACGGCCGGCTGCACCACTGCCTGCTGAAACAACTCCGCCTCCTGCCGTTCCACCTCGGCGACGCGGCCGATGACCAAATCCTGGGGGAACTTGCCGCCCAGGCCGGAGGTTAGCACCACCTCGCCGGGGGCGATCTGCGATTCCAGGCTGATCCACTCCATCACCAACGAGCCGCCCAGACCACCGCCCCGCACAATCCCCGTCGCCCGCGACGTACCCAAACGGGCCGGCACACTGCTGATGTTATCCGTAATCAGAAGAACCTGAGCGGCGTGGGCGGTCGTCCGGTAGACCTGGCCCACCAACCCGCGCGCGCTCTCCACCGGCATCCCCACCAGCACACCGTCTTCCGAGCCGCGATCAATGATAATGCTGCGGAAGACCGGGCTGGTGTCGCGGCCGATGACTGACGCCGTCAATCGCCGGAAGGCCGGTTCTTCGCGGGCGCGGTTAAAGAGGTCGAGTAATTGCTGGTAATCGCCCTGGATTTCCCGCAACTCCTCATTCTCTCGTTCCAGGGCGTCAATTTGGGTCTGGAGCTGTTCGATTTGCTGGCGGGCGGCTTGCAGGTCGCGGGGGCCGGCCAGGGCGGCGGCCAGGGCGTCGGTGCGGGCGGCCGTCCAATCCAAGACGGCCGCCAGGGGATTGCGGAGGAAGGCAAAAGCAGCGTCTACGTTGCCTACGCTATCCAGAATCGCCAGGAGCAAGGCCACCCCGGCCAGTAGGGCAAAAGTAGCCCAACGAATTCGTGCCATAAGCAGTGATGAGTGATGAGTGATGAGTAATGAGCCGTATACTCGTCACTCATCACTCATCGCTCATTACTTCTCAGTGGTGGGTACTGCCCCGGTCGAGGCCAACCAGAACGCGGCGGTAATTGTCCAGGTCTTCCAGCACCCGGCCGGCCCCTCGCGCCACACAGGTCATCGAATCCTCGGCCACCCACACCCGCATCTTCACCACGTCCTCAATCCGGTCAGCCAGGCCACGAATCTGCGCCCCGCCGCCGGCCAGGCAGACGCCCACTTCCATCAGGTCGGCTACCAGTTCCGGCGGCGTGTCGTCCAGGGTGTCGCGGACAGTGTCCACGATGATGTTAATGGAGGGGGCCATCGCTTCGCGGACTTCGATGCTGCTAATTTCCACCGCCTGGGGCAGTCCGGTGATCAGGTTGCGGCCGCGCAGGGTCATCGTTCGCTCTTCGGGCAGGGAGAAGGCCGAACCAATGCCAATTTTGACCCGTTCGGCCATCCGCTCGCCGATGAGCAGGTTGTACTTGTTGCGGGCGTAAGCCATGATGTCCTCGTCCATCTCGTCGCCAGCCACCCGGATCGAACGGCTGATGACGATGCCGCCCATGGCAAAGACAGCCACTTCAGTCGTGCCACCGCCGATGTCTACCACCATGCTACCCCGCGATTCGATGATGGGCAGTCCCGCGCCAATGGCGGCGGCCATCGGCTCCTCGATCAAGTAGGCTTCGCGCGCCCCGGCCGAGATGGTAGCATCGTACACCGCTCGTTTCTCCACCTCGGTGACGCCGCTTGGCACACCGACGACCACGCGCGGCCGGGGGAAAGGCACGACCATCTGCTCGTGGGCCTTGTCTATGAAATACTTGAGCATGGCCTCGGTAATCTCGAACTCGGAGATGACCCCGTCGCGCAGCGGCCGGATAGCCACGATGTCGGCCGGGGTGCGGCCGACCATCTCACGGGCTTCCGCGCCAATGGCTAACGGCCGGCGGGTGCGTTTGTTGATGGCCACCCAGGACGGCTCGTTGATGACGATGCCCTTGTCGCGCACGCTCACCAGCGTATTGGCCGTCCCCAGGTCTATGCCAATGTCCAACGAAAAGAGGCCTAGAATATAGTCCAGTGGTTTGAACAAATCAGTTTCCTGTTTCCAGTTGAAAAGTAATGAGTGATGAGTAATGAGTAAACCACTCGTGACTCATCACTCATTACTCATCACTTGGTGCTTCCCATTATATCACGGGGAACAAACAAGGCGACTACGGCCGCCGCACGACCGGCATATATCGTCTGTGAGTCGTGCCAAAGACACCCCACCAGGAGAAATGGCCCGGCGTGGCCGTGACACTATTGGCGACCGGGTCTAGCTGGCTAGTTGGTTCCAGTAGCCACTGGCTACCATCCCAATAATACAGGGCCAGGGAATTTTCAATCACCGCTCCCCGTTCTTCGTCGCTGTACGTCACCGTTACCGTGTAGGTGCGGCCGGGGGCTGGCTCGGCCGGCCGACCACTGCCCGCGTAAACGGCCGTCACCTCAAAGGTGTGGTCAATGGGGATCAGGTCGCCGGCGGCCGGCGCGTCGCCCGGAAAGCGCGGCGTGTGGGCGACGTTCACCGTCGCCGTGAAGGTATCTGAGGGGAAAACGTAGGTCGTGCTGTCGGCCGCTGACCCCAGTTCACCCCCGGTAATGGGAATCGAAGCCGTCACCTGGGGCGCGAACCAGAAGATAAACAATCCCCCACCCTCGTCGGCCAGGAAAACGTAGTTGCCGGAAACGGCCGCGCCAAAAGCGGCCCCAGGCGAATCGTATGAACCCACCTCCACCGGCCGGGTGGGGTCGCTCACGTCAATCACCCGCAGCCCACCCTCTGCCCCACCGGCCACGTAGACCGTGTTATTGCGGGTGGCGACCTCATAACCAAAGGTAGCAAACGTGCTGACCTCCACCGGCACCGCCGGATCGCTCACATCAACAATTCGCAACAGGCTGTTGCGCCAATCCATCACGTAAGCGTAGTCGCCGGCTACGGCCACGCTGCGGAAATTGCTCAAAGCCACCTCGTAGGCCCCCAGCTCCACCGGCGCGCCCGGGTCCGCCACGTCCACCACCCTTAGCCCGCCACTGCCATCGGCCACGTAAGCCGTATCGCCCACCACCGCCACCGCCTGCGCTTCGCCGGCCGTGTCCAGGTAGCCCACTTCCACCGGCGCGGTCTCGTCGGCCGTGTCAATAATCCGCAGGCCGTCGCTGCCGTCAGCCAGGTAAGCGGTATCACCCAGAACGGCCACGTCATTAGCGCTGCCGGCCGTGTTCAACGCCCCCACAATCACTGGATAAGCCTGGTTGCTGGCGTCCACAATCCGCAGGCCGGCTTCACCATCGGCCACGTAAACCAGGTCGCCGGCCGTCGCCAGGCCGCCGGTCAGGGCCGGCAGTTCTACCGTGCTAATGAGAACAGGTTCGGCCGCATTAGTCACGTTGAACAGGCTCAGGTCGCTCTGGCCAGTGGCGTAAACCGTATCGGCGGCGGCCGTGACCGCCCAGGCCACGCCAAAGGTAGCCATGAAACCGGCCGTCACCGGCGCGTTGGGATCAGCCACGTCCACCACCTGCAAGCCGCCCCGGTAATGGGTGACGTAGGCCTGGCCCTCGGCCACCGCCACGTCCACCGCTTCCACGCTGGTCGGCGCCGAAGCCACGGGCGCCGGCGCGCCTGGATCGGCAATACTGATCACGATCAGGCCGCCCAGCCCGTCGGCCACGTAGAGGCTGTCGCCGTCTACGGCCGCGTCATAGGCCACCCCCGGCGTGTCCACCACCCCTGTTTCCACCGGCGCATTGGGGTTGGCGACGTTGATCACGTGTACCCCACTCTCATAGCTGGTGGCGTAAGCGTAATCGCCGGAGACGGCCAGGCCGGTAATCGTGTCCAGGTAAACCACCCCATTCAGAAAAGGCACGGCCGGATTGCTCACGTCCACCACGTGCAGGCCGGTATTGGGATAAGGCCAGCCATATTCCCCCACCAGATAGACGGTGTTGCCCACCACCACCAGCCGCGATAGATAAGCCGACAAATCCAGCAACCCCACCTCCACCGGCAGAGTGGGGTCGCTTACGTCAATCACGTGCAGCCCCTGGCCGCCGGCCGTGAAATAGGCGTAATCGCCGGCTACCTCGATATATTTGCCATAAGGCTTATTCAGAGAGCCTACCTCCGCCACCGCCGCCGCATCAGAAATATCGAGGACGTGCAAGCCGCCATCTTCGATCACGTAGGCGTAATCCCCAGACACAGCCACGTCGTTGACCACCCCCGGCAGCACTGCGCTCTGCCCCACGACGGCCGGCCGGGCCGGATCGGAAGCGTCCATGATCACCAGGCGCGGCCCCACGCCCAGGTAGATACTATCGCCGATGGCCGCCAGGCCAAAGCTCGAACCCCCCACCTGGCCGATCAACTGAACATTGCCAGCGCCGGCGGCCGCCGGCGTGGCCCAGCGCGTTCGTTGAGTCTGGGCAGTGATGGGCTGGGCTTTTGCCTGTATGGCGGTCGCCTGCCAGGCCAGGAAGAGCAGACCGGCGGCTATGTTCAGCACGATCAGGGTAAAGTTACGAGCTTTCACGAGGCGCCTCCTTTGTGGACTGTGACCCGGGATTGCAGACCAGGGCAGGGCAAACTATACTGAGAGAGAGGCAAAGGAGCAAAAAAGATGTAACTATCCAGCCAGAAACCAGGTTTTTCCCTCGTTTTCCGGCCGGTCGAAAGCGCGTTATAATCTGTAAGGGCGAAGCAACGCGGAGAGGATGCTGCTCGGCCAGGCCAATAGCTTCGGCGATGCCTCGCCCCTAAAAGGAGAATTGATGGAAGCTATTCTGAACCAGGCCCAAGAAGAACTCCTCAAGCAGACCCGCGACACCCTCGGCCGCCTGCGCGACGCCCTGGCCGACGCCGCCGCCACGCCCGAAGACCGGGCCGCCCTGGCCGAGTCCATCCGCCAGTTAGACGAGCTATTCCTCCTCGTCGTCGCCGGCGAATTCAACTCCGGCAAGTCGGCCTTTATCAACGCTCTCATCGGCCAGCGATTGCTGCAAGAGGGGGTGACGCCCACCACCAGCCAGATTCACGTCTTGAAGCACGGCGAAGCGGTAGAGCAAAAGCCGGCCGGTCGGGGTGTGTGGACGCAAACCGCTCCCGTACCCCTTCTGCAAAACATCAACATCGTGGACACCCCCGGCACCAACGCCATCCTGCGCGAACACGAAGCCCTGACGGCCGAATTCATCCCCCGCAGCGACCTGGTGTTGTTCCTGACCTCGGCCGACCGCCCCTTCACCGAGAGCGAGCGCGCCTTCCTCAGCCAGATCCGCGATTGGGGCAAGAAGATCGTCCTGGTCATCAACAAAATTGACATCCTGGCGACCCCGGAAGACGTAGCCCAGGTGGTCGAGTTCGTCCGGTCGGCCGCCCGCAGCCTCCTGGATGGGAGCGTGCCGACCATCTTCCCCGTTTCCGCCCGCCAGGCCCAAAAAGCCAAAGCCGGCGAGCCGCGCCTGTGGCCCACTAGCGGCTTCGAGCCATTAGAGACCTTCATCCACGACACCCTGGACGACGACGGCCGTTTCCGCCTCAAGCTGCTCAATCCCCTGGGTGTGGGCCATAAGCTGGTGAAGAAGCAGGTGGAGGCGGCCGACACCGACCTCCTCTCGCTCAAAGACGACAGCGACCTCCTGGCAGACATCCAGCGGCAGATGGTCTATTACAACGACGATATGCAGCGCAATTTCCAGGCCCGCCTGGGCGAGATAGACAACGTTCTCTTTGACATGGAGAAGCGCGGCCGCAGCTTCTTCGACGAGACCATTCGCGTCGGCCGCATCCCCGACCTGCTGCGGGCGGAGAAGGTGCGGCGGGCCTTCGAGGAGCAGGTGGTGGCCGACACGCCTCACCAGATTGAATTGCGGGTGGGTGAATTGGTGGACTGGCTGGTGGAGCAGGATTTACGCCAGTGGACGGCCGTCGCTGACCACCTCGGCCGGCGACGGCAGGAACACGACGCTCGTATTGTCGGGCAAGCCGGGCCGCGTGAAGGCACGCTGGCTTACGACCGCCAGCGTTTGATAGACTCCATTGGCCTGGCGACCCACCAGGCGGTGGCGACTTACGACAAAGAAAAGGAGGCGTTGGTTCTGGCCGAAGCGGCTCAGGCGGCCGTCGCCGGCACCGCTATCGCCGAAGTCGGTGGCGTAGGACTGGCCGCCCTGGTCGTGGCCCTGGCCCACGTCGTCTGGCTGGACGTGACCGGCGTGCTGGCCGGCCTGACTCTCATGGCCCTGGGCTTTCTCATCTTGCCGGCCCGCCGCCGCCAGGCCAACCAACAGTTAGAGGCCAAGTTAGCGGATCTGCGTCAACGGCTGGTAACTGGCCTGACCGAGCAATTCAACCGCGAACTGCGGCGCGGCGCGCAGCGCATCGAGGATACCGTGGCCCCCTTCACCCGCTTTGTGCGGGCCGAGAAAGACAAAATCGAACAGCAGCGGACTGTCCTGGTCGAATTGGAGGCGCACATCGAGGGCTTGCGGGGGGAGTTACGACCAGGGTTGGGAGAGTAGCGGCAAACATTGTGCCCGCTCTAGTGCAGCGGCGTGGCAAACCAGGTAACAGTATCTTCGAAGAGACAATGTTCAAACGTATCTGAGGAGTTGGAGTAGAACATGAGCCAATATGTTGAAGTACCAGGAATAGAAGTCTGGACGGAAGGTAAAACTGATTGGATGCACTTAAAGACAGCCATGCGTAAGCTCGGCATACAGTTGCCTATTGGTTTTCACGAGGACGACCAGTCAACAGGAGATGACAAGCTATTGAAGGCTTGTAAGACCTTTGCACAACATGATAATTCCAGTCCGCTGGTTTTCATTTTCGACCGTGACAAGGAGGATATTGTTCGAGAAGTAAGCGACCCCAATAACCTCTACAAGTTGTGGGGGAATAACGTCTATTCTTTTGCTATTCCACAGCCAAGTCATCGCCCTGGCTATACAAATGTATCAATTGAGTTGTTTTACAAAGACGAAGAACTGCAAACAATGGATGCAAACGGCCGACGGTTGTTTTTGACTTCAGAGTTCACTGAGAAAACTGGCAAATTAGCCTCAAATAAGCAGGTCAGCATTGGCAACAAGAATCTTCTGAAGAACTGCGCTGCGCCAACTTCTGCGAAAGTTGTTGATTCGGACGTGTATGATGCGGATAGCAACATTGCACTGTCGAAAGCGCAGTTTGCTAAGTACGTCACAGAGGACATCGCTCCATTTGATTGTTTCGACTTCACAGAATTCAGGCCTATCTTCCACATTCTGGCAGAGATTGTTCGTGCGACGCGACACGACCGGAGCGTTTATTTACCCGATTTTGAACATCTTTTCGAGAGCCTGGAGGGAGAGTTGCCAAGTTACCAACTAAGCACGCTTTTCGACAGACTAAGACGTCTGATAGCCTTGGGTATGCAGGTTTTTATTATTTCAACGGTTCGTTTTTATGAAGACGCTATTGTTAATGAATCGGCCGAAGGTCGCAAAAAGGTCAAGACGATCAAAACCCTGTTGAGGGAGCGCTTTTTCAGCCCGTCTTTTCATACACTACATGAACTTACCGAAAAGTGCTTTCACCTTGTAGACGCGACTGCACCTGCTTCGCTGCAAGCAATGAAGCAGTGTCTTGATGAGGTCTTCATCCTGGAAGCTATTGGGCAAATGCTTGACGATCTCGAAAGGTTGTTCCCGCCTAAGCAGGGCAAACCGATTCGGACCAACAAGGCAGCGATCCGGCGAACACTCATCAGCTACGTGTTTGAAGAGTTTGCACGATTTGACACCAAGCTGCTGACTGAGCTAGAGGAAAGAGTGCAAAACTTCCTGGAAAGCGAAGTAATCCAGATCGAGACATGGAAGCAAGCCCTGTTACAAATGGCTAAACTCTTACAGCCCTTACTGTCTCGGCCACTTGAACTGCGGTCTCTCCGACGCGTTGATCCACGGACAGGTGTTTACACTGTTGAGATTCAGACTTACTATGATAATAACTACTCGATCAACGAGGTGCAGATCTCATCGGATGAGGCTGCAGAGTATCAAACGAATTTCTCCCGTCTACTATTTGACGACCAATTAGCAGTTCATGTCTATCCAATGTTGTTGGTAAAGGAAAATGCGCTTTACTTCTATCAGCGTTCTAGAGCTTCAGGCTACGAGTATTACTCGCTTGTCAACGACCGCATACATATCGAACCGACGAAGAAGAAGTTCAATCATGCGGTCTTCAAGGTTGGCAGTACACAAGAGTTCTTCTGGACAGATGTGATTCCCATTGTCAATCCGGAAAATGGCGTTCGCGCCAACATACCACAAGAAGGATTAGAGGATTTTGTAGGCCGGGAGGTCATGAAGCAAACAATTCGGGAGGAAATCCTTGAAATCCCAAATATGGATGGTATTGTGTTTGGCCCAGGCGGTATTGGAAAGACCGCGCTTATGCAGCAGCTTACTCAAGAGTTGTATCTTAGTAGCAATAATGAGGAGAAGCTATTTGACAGTATTATCTGGGTATCAGCAAAGGGAGATTATTACGACCATATTTTTGGAACGATTGAGTTGCGCCAGCAATACTCAAAATCGTTTGATGATGTCCTGACAGCAATACTTCAATTCTTCGAGTTCGAAGACGTAGAAGAGTATGACTTCGACGACAAGAAGTACCTTGTATTGGAAGTTTTGTCGGATAATCGTACATTACTCATATTAGACAACTTTGAAACCATTCCTGAAGCTGATGCACTCAAGATAGTGCAATTTTTCCGTACCGAAGTCAAGAAGCGATTGCGTCATCAACCGGACTATTTCAAAGTCATTATTACGTCTCGCAAACAAATTCCATCCGGGTTTCATCAGATACAGCTCAAAGGTTTGGATTTGCGAGAAGCGCGCCTTCTAATACAGCGATTGCAAGAACACTATCGGGTGCAGCGAATGCTTACCGCCGACCAGGAGCGCGAAATTCACGACGCAACACTGGGTATTCCAATCGTGATCAAACATTGTTTCGGGCAACTCTATGAATATAACCAGCCTCTCCAGACAGTTCTTCGTGAACTAACGCGCTTTAAAAGCGAGATAGTTCAGTTCAGTTACAAGGAGATCCTCAGGCAAGTGGAAAGCTCGGACCGGAGCGGAATTCAGCTTCGAGTGCTTTTGTTGCTTGAATTGTTAAATTATCCACTTATGATTCGGCAAATAGCCGAAATCCTTGGTGTTGAAGAGCCGGAGGTGGAAGAAAAGTTACCATTGCTTATGAGTTTTCAATGTTTGCAGGTCGTTTACCCGAACGGGCAGGAGAAGTATGTTCTCAATAATGAGATTCGGATGTTAACCAAAAGCTTGGCGCGACAACACGCTGATCTGGTGAAGGACTTGCTCAACAAAGTTGCGAACAGCTCCGTGGAGCAGGAATTCGATGCGTCGGCCGAAGAACTTCATATTGCCAGCATATTTGAAAACTATCTGACCGAAAGGAGTCTGCTTGAGGCGGAGGATTTTATGAGCAAGCAGCTTACTACCCGGCGGAATTCAGTGCTTCTCAATTATCATTACGCTCGATATCTGGTAGAGCGCAAGCAGCAAAACGAGTCCTCTATTGAAATCCTGGAGAGAATTAGGGAAGCAAGTAATAACCACCCCAAGGTACTGGGCTTACTGGTGAAGTGCTATATGTCTTTAGATATTCCCAAGTATGAGAGTGCCGAATTGTACGCCAGTGAGCTAGAAACCAAAGCCAGCAAAGATGCGGAGTTGAGTATGCTGCTTGCCGAGTTTTATACAGATTGGTCATCACAGCTTAAGTCACGGCGTGAGCTTGACGCCCTTGATGAGAAGTCTCGTCAGAAACGTTATAAAGACCTTGCCGACAAAGCTCTTGCCCTACTCAACCTGCTACCAGGTCAGTTACGTACTGACCGACATTACTATCTATTTGCTCAATGCTACTACAATAAGTGGTGTTACGAAGAAGCACTGCGGATGATCGACAAAGCGATTGAAAAAGCTGACACGCCGCGGGTATATGAGTGGTTCAGGAGAAAGATTATTGCAACACAGGGCTATTATTCGGGTGCACGAACTGGTTGTCAGTGAGTTTCAACAGCCGGCTGGAGGCGAGTTGTCTAACTTCCAGTCTTGATCTAGGTATCTGACAAGTTGTTCACAGGCCCCTATTATGTGATTCTTCTGGTATTTCGGAAGCCGCCGGTCGCGACCGTTTGGAAGTAATCGATGGGACCCATTCCGATATTTTCGCAGTTTATACGGACTGGCTTGGTTGACTGGCAAATCTTATTTTTTAACCTTTGGTGGCAACGAATGTAAACGGATAAGCGGATAATACTCGACCAACCATCCGCTTATCCGCTGTCTATCCGCTGCGTTAACGCTGGAAGATAAGATCTGTCAGTCAATCAGCGGACTGACTTAGAGCAGAACCGCTCATCTGCAAAAACTAATGTAATCTGCGGGCAGGTTGGAGAGGTATTCCAATGACCACAACTCACTTTTCACACTGGCGGCCGCACCCCTGGCATGGCCTGGCGGTGGGGCCAAACCCGCCAGCGATGGTCTACGCCTACGTCGAAATGACCCCCTTCGACGTGGTCAAATACGAAATTGACAAAGTAACTGGCTATCTCAAAGTAGACCGGCCGCAGCGCTCTTCCTCCCAACCGCCGGCCCTCTACGGCTTCATCCCCCGCACCTACTGTGGCCCGCAGGTGGCCGCCCTGGAACGTGACGCCGAGCGCGGCGACGGCGATCCCCTGGATATTTGCGTCTTGAGCGAGCGGCCGATCATCCACCCCGAAGTCATCCTCACCGCGCGGGTAGTAGGGGGCATCCGTATGCTGGACCGGGGCGAATCGGACGACAAAATTATCGCTGTCCTGGAAAACGACGCCTTCTGGGGAGCAGTGACGGACATAGAGGAACTGCCGCCGGCCTTTATCGAACGGCTGCGCCATTACTTCAGCACTTACAAGCTAATCCCCGGCCAGAGTTCGCCGGTCATCGTCCATGAGCCTTACGGCCGCCAGGAGGCCCAGCAGGTCATCGAGGCGGCAATGGCCGATTATGATGAGCAGTTCGGTTCACAAACCTGACAGGGTTCCGAAAACCTAGCCAGTTTCATGCTTCGCCACATATTCAACCGCCTGCTCGGCCGTCAGCAAGCGGCCGTCGGCCCAGGCTTCCGTAAAGAGAGCCTCACCCAGTTCCAGCCGGGCGTTAGCCAATGTGTGCTGGTGATGCCACTGAGCAATGGGGGACAAGGGTGCGCCAATCGTCGTTCTTAATGCGCTGGCCGCTCCGCACAGCCGGGTGGCCCGGCTGGAACGCCCTTGCGCCTGGGCCACACCCGCCAGCCCTTCCAGGCAGGCAGCAATGCCCTCACTATCCCCCAATTCCTGGCTCAAGACCAGGCTTTCCCGGCAAAGCCCGGCCGCCCGCTCGTACTCCTTTTGGCAAAAGGCCACCAATCCCAGATTATGCAAGACGCGAGCAATCCTCCACCTGTCGCCTAGCTCCCGCCACAACTCCAGACTCTCGCTGTAAAGCTGCCCGGCCCGGTCGTACTCATCCTGATAGAGAGCGGCCCGGCCGAGTCTGTTCAAGGAGAGAGCCAGTCCCCAACGGTCGCCGGCAGCCCGGGCCAGACTGAGGCTTTCTTGCAACAGCGACGTTGCCTGGTCGAAAGCCTCTTGCTGGAGAGCCACCGAGCCCAGGTTATTGAGAACCTGGATGATGCCCCACTGGTTGTCAAGCTGGCGAAAGGTGGTTAAGCTCTCCTGGTAGAAGGCCTGCGCTCGCTGATAATCCCCCTGGAACTCGGCCACCCTGCCCAGGTTGTTCAGCGTGTTGGCGATGCCTTCCTTGTCGCCCAACTGAGCGCGAATAGCCAGGCTCTCCTCCAGGCAGACAATGGCCGGCCCATAGTTGTTTTGCAGATAGGCCAGAACCCCGGCCCCATGTAATCCTTTGGCCCGCAAAGCGGGGGGCAACAGCGCACCATGAGTCAGAGCCGCTTCTAGCCACTGGCGACCCTCTTTCAGATGGCCGCGCCGGTACCAGAAGGGCCATAAGGCCCCACTGACACGTAGGAGGATCTCGTTGTCGTGGTTGTCCAGGCTCCAGGCCAGGGCGGCGCGCAGGTTGTCGTGTTCGATCTCCAGCCGGTTCAGCCAGTTCGCCTGCTGAGGGCCGGTCAGTTCCCGTTCGCCCGTCTCGGCCAGCGTCAAGAAGTAGCCGGCGTGCCGCCGGCGCAGGAGGGTCATCTCCTCCGTTTCGGTCAGCTTTTCCAGGGCGTATTCCTGAATCGTTTCCAGTAACCCGTAACGGGCCTGGTCGCTGGCGTCTTCCTTTTGCCAGGCCATGCTATGGCGAACCAGGGTAGCCAGCACGCCGGTCATATCCAGGCTCAGGTCGCCGCCGACGTTGCAGACTGCGCTGATGGCCTCCTCATCCCCACCGCCCACGAAGACGCCCAGCCGGTTGAACAGCCTTCTCTCCCCCGGCCCCAGTAGCTCGTAGCTCCAGTCCAGCGCCCCGGCCAGCGATTGCTGGCGGGCCGGCCGGTCGCGTGGCCCACCCCGCAGCAAACGCAAGCGACTGGATAGGCGGGGGAGCATGGCCTGGGGGGTAAAGAGGCGGCTGTTGGCGGCGGCCAACTCGATAGCCAGAGGCAGGCCGTCCAGGCGGGTACAGATCTCCACGACGCTCGCCGCGTTGTCGGCGGTGAGGTCGAACTCTGGTTGCACTGCTCGCGCCCGCTCGACGAAGAGGGCGACGGCCGGGTATTGCCTGACCGCCCGCCCATTCACAGCCAGAGGCAGGCGTGGCACGGCCAGGGGTGGCACAGGGTATTCATACTCACCATACACCTGAAGCACAGCCCGGCTGCTAACCAGGGCTTTGAGTTGAGGAGCCGCTGCTAATAGCTCCGTAACCAGGGGAGCGGCCTCTAGCACCTGCTCGAAGTTATCCATCACCAGCAGGATACGCTGCTGATCCAGGAAATGAACGAGACTGTCCAGAAGCGATTCATCGTCCGGCCGTTTGACCTTGAGAGCCTGGGCGATGGTGGGCAGCACCAGCCGGTCGTCCCGAATGGAGCCCAGGGGGATGAAGAAGACACCGCCTTGAAAATCGTCCAGCAGGTCGGCCCCGACCTGCAAGCTGAGGCGCGTCTTTCCCACACCACCTGGGCCGGTCAAGGTAAGCAGGCGCACAGAAGGCTGGCGCAGGAGGCCAGTCACCGCCACCACTTCCCGCTCGCGGCCGATGAGGGAGGTAACTTGAGCCGGCAGGTTGGTAGGGTGGGTGTCCAGCGTCCGCAGGGGGGGAAAGCTAGTCGGTAGATCAGGGGCCAGGAGTTGGAAGAGGTGTTCCGTCCCCACCAGGTCTTTTAAGCGGCGATAGCCCAGGTCGCGCAGTTCGATCCCTGGGGGGAGCGTTCCTTCCACCAACTCTTTGGTCACGCCGGAGAGTAAAATCTGGCCGCCGTGCCCGGCCGCCAGCAGGCGGGCCAGGCGGTTGACGGTGGGGCCAAAGTAATCGCCCTCTCGATGGTCGGCCGCGCCAGTGTGCAAAGCTATCCGCACCTTGAGGGCCTTGATAGCCCCCCAATCCTCGGCCAACAGGGCGCGCTGAACGGCCAGGGCGGCGCGGACGGTGGGTGGGGCTTCGTCAAAGACGGCGTAGAAGGCGTCCCCGGCCGTCTTGAAGACGGTTCCCCCACTGGGCGTAATGGCCGCCCGCAGGATGGCGTCGTGACGAGCCAGTGCCGTTCGCATCGCCTGGGGGAAGCGCTCCCAAAGCTGGGTGCTACCCTCGATGTCGGTAAAGAAGAAGGTCGGCGTCTCGCTAGATGGATCAGCCATAGACACTTTTCCACCCTCTCCCTAACCCTCTCCCTCCCAGGGAGAGGGGACAGCCACTCCCCTCTGCTCCCTCTCCCTCTCAGAGAGAGGGTTGGGGGGAGGGTTATCAGCCGCGGGTGAACAGATACCGTTGCCGAATTATACCA
>JBFMFT010000001.1:0-113410 GCA_040751925.1 Chloroflexota bacterium | reverse complement strand
ACCCTGCCAAAATGAGCTTCTATGGTCGTCGTGATGGATTCGGACACAGTATCCTCCTTCTGTTGCGGGATGCTGAAGGATACCAGTCCAGACCGCCCTTTACAATTGAGTATGCGATAGCCCTATGACTGACTACAAGGCCCTGCCCCTGGCCGAGATTGTTCCACCCCATTCGATCCGCGAGAGGATACTGAAACTGAACGTGCTTTCAGCCCAGGCGGCCGCGGCCTCGGTTCCACCCCATTCGATCCGCGAGAGGATACTGAAACACAAAATGCTGTCGGCGCTCAGGGGTGTTCTTAAGTCGTTCCACCCCATTCGATCCGCGAGAGGATACTGAAACCCAACATCCTGAAATACGTCCGTCAGGGTAATCTTGTTCCACCCCATTCGATCCGCGAGAGGATACTGAAACCAAAATCGGGATACGCGCCTTCGATGAGTTGGGAGGTTCCACCCCATTCGATCCGCGAGAGGATACTGAAACACTCTTTGCCAGAGGTGGAATGATTTCTGCCTCTGGCAGTTCCACCCCATTCGATCCGCGAGAGGATACTGAAACGATTTGACCATCCGGCCGGGCGCGCCTGGGGTGACTGTTCCACCCCATTCGATCCGCGAGAGGATACTGAAACCTGCTCCGTCCATTGCCGGGTTGCCGGGTCGAAAGTTCCACCCCATTCGATCCGCGAGAGGATACTGAAACTGGTAGTAAATTCGGATAACTTGCGTCTTGAGCCAGCCCGTTCCACCCCATTCGATCCGCGAGAGGATACTGAAACGATATTGCCCTTTGGCGTCCAGGTCAACGTAGCTGCGTTCCACCCCATTCGATCCGCGAGAGGATACTGAAACGTGACCGGGCCATTATCTTACTTCTGGTAGATACGGTTCCACCCCATTCGATCCGCGAGAGGATACTGAAACTATTAAGCCGCGTGGCGAAGTTTACTCCACCGAGTTGTTCCACCCCATTCGATCCGCGAGAGGATACTGAAACCCCAAGATAGCGTCACTCATTCAATAATCCTATCTGCGTTCCACCCCATTCGATCCGCGAGAGGATACTGAAACAAGTATGTTCACCGCATAGGCGACAAGGGACAATGGTGTTCCACCCCATTCGATCCGCGAGAGGATACTGAAACATCAACGAGGAGCTACGCAACCAGACGCGCTTGATTGTTCCACCCCATTCGATCCGCGAGAGGATACTGAAACTGGCAACCCCCAGTCAGAGCATCGAATACCGCTTGGTTCCACCCCATTCGATCCGCGAGAGGATACTGAAACGCATTGACGCGGACGTAAAGTACGAGGGGGTAGAAAGTTCCACCCCATTCGATCCGCGAGAGGATACTGAAACACATCAAAATACCTGGCAGTTCCTCTAGTAGCTTGTGTTCCACCCCATTCGATCCGCGAGAGGATACTGAAACCCCTTCGCCCGCGTAGCCAGTTCCAGATCGCGCCAAGTTCCACCCCATTCGATCCGCGAGAGGATACTGAAACATAACATTTATGATTACTGGCTGAGGAGCGCGCCCCGTTCCACCCCATTCGATCCGCGAGAGGATACTGAAACACCTTTCGACAATGTGTGCCAACGACTTGCATTGCCAGGTTCCACCCCATTCGATCCGCGAGAGGATACTGAAACTAGTTCGCTATTCTGCGGCACTGGCAACCGCAATCAGTTCCACCCCATTCGATCCGCGAGAGGATACTGAAACTTTGTGGGGGAAGGTGGAGGGGCGTCAGGGATTACCGTTCCACCCCATTCGATCCGCGAGAGGATACTGAAACTATTGTCAGCGTAAGCCAGTTCGCGGGCGGCCTTGTGTTCCACCCCATTCGATCCGCGAGAGGATACTGAAACGCCAGTACAGGCTGACCGCGCCCGTGGGTCCTTCCCGGTTCCACCCCATTCGATCCGCGAGAGGATACTGAAACCCAACGAGCCAGTTCACAGTATCAATGGTCGTAGTTGTTCCACCCCATTCGATCCGCGAGAGGATACTGAAACGGGCGACGCTTACAAGACTTTGCCGGTAGACACGAGTTCCACCCCATTCGATCCGCGAGAGGATACTGAAACGTAAATGGTGTCACGGAAAGGGTTGCCTGTACTGCCGTTCCACCCCATTCGATCCGCGAGAGGATACTGAAACAGGGGGTGGATCATAGCCGCGATAGCTATAACGAGTCCGTTCCACCCCATTCGATCCGCGAGAGGATACTGAAACATGTAATCTCGGTAATAGCGGCCGTCGAGGACGAAGTTCCACCCCATTCGATCCGCGAGAGGATACTGAAACCGATTTTGAGTGATGGCGTATAGGACATTAGATAGGTTCCACCCCATTCGATCCGCGAGAGGATACTGAAACCTATGACATTCGCATCGTGTCTGACATGGACATCAGTTCCACCCCATTCGATCCGCGAGAGGATACTGAAACCGATGGTGGGGCTGCCGGCCGTCGTTATGTAGCAGAGTTCCACCCCATTCGATCCGCGAGAGGATACTGAAACTACCAGGTCTACCGCTGCGACGTGTGCGGCCTGGGGTTCCACCCCATTCGATCCGCGAGAGGATACTGAAACATGCTCCCGAAAGGTCAGTGAATCTAGGTCAAGCGTTGTTCCACCCCATTCGATCCGCGAGAGGATACTGAAACATCCGGCCGGGGACTTGTCATTGAATATCGAGTAAGTTCCACCCCATTCGATCCGCGAGAGGATACTGAAACTTGACGGCGGTGATGGTGACTTTGGTACCATCGTCGTTCCACCCCATTCGATCCGCGAGAGGATACTGAAACCCCCAATGTGTCAATGTATTCCAGAACGTTGTCTGTGTTCCACCCCATTCGATCCGCGAGAGGATACTGAAACCAAACACGGGCCGCTTTGGGCCGGTGTTTGGGGCCGGTTCCACCCCATTCGATCCGCGAGAGGATACTGAAACAAGGGCAACACCAATCGGAAATCGCACGGCTTCTACGGTTCCACCCCATTCGATCCGCGAGAGGATACTGAAACCCAATCCGTAATCAACCAGGACGGCCAGGAGTTCGGTTCCACCCCATTCGATCCGCGAGAGGATACTGAAACAGGACGGCCTACAGCGCGTCTTTGTCAACGACTGGCGGTTCCACCCCATTCGATCCGCGAGAGGATACTGAAACGCCGGGCAACCAATCGTCAGGAGGCGCGTTCCACTGTTCCACCCCATTCGATCCGCGAGAGGATACTGAAACTGCAGTGCGGCCGGCAGAAGTCAAGGCTCAGGGGCATGTTCCACCCCATTCGATCCGCGAGAGGATACTGAAACACGATTACCGTCTCGACCAGTCCGGCCTATTCGGCGTTCCACCCCATTCGATCCGCGAGAGGATACTGAAACTTGGTACGGCGTATCTTCTTGGTAACAAAGTCTCTATAGTTCCACCCCATTCGATCCGCGAGAGGATACTGAAACAGGTAAAGGCCATTTTGCCAACCACGTCGCTTTTAGTGTTCCACCCCATTCGATCCGCGAGAGGATACTGAAACTCAACCGGCACTTGTAGATGGATCATAATGAGTACCTGTTCCACCCCATTCGATCCGCGAGAGGATACTGAAACTTCAAGAAGGGATACACCAACGCGAATATGGCGGCTGTTCCACCCCATTCGATCCGCGAGAGGATACTGAAACTCCAGCGCACCAATGACCCGCAACGGTCGGTGGAGGGTTCCACCCCATTCGATCCGCGAGAGGATACTGAAACTGAACGCCAAGCTGGACCGGCTGAACCTGCTACTGGGTTCCACCCCATTCGATCCGCGAGAGGATACTGAAACAAGACCTCTTAGAAATAGAGCGCATGTATTTACGCGTTCCACCCCATTCGATCCGCGAGAGGATACTGAAACTAGCATCCCCAGGCGGCCGTCCAGGGCGGCGCGTGCGTTCCACCCCATTCGATCCGCGAGAGGATACTGAAACCGTAGTAACCGCATCCTCCACTCTCGAAGTAGGAGGGTTCCACCCCATTCGATCCGCGAGAGGATACTGAAACGCGCCAATTCCTCGGCCTGGGCGGGGGTGAATCTGGCGTTCCACCCCATTCGATCCGCGAGAGGATACTGAAACAGGTTACGGTAGTGGGTAAACCACTCATTCAATTTGGTTCCACCCCATTCGATCCGCGAGAGGATACTGAAACTTAAGCGCTCGCGCCAGATATTGCGCGTTCACCGTAAGTTCCACCCCATTCGATCCGCGAGAGGATACTGAAACCCCTTTCCGGCGAACGCGCCCGCTTCCTGACCGATAGGTTCCACCCCATTCGATCCGCGAGAGGATACTGAAACACCCCCCACCCCCTCCCCCGCACCGCCGGTGTCACGTTCCACCCCATTCGATCCGCGAGAGGATACTGAAATATCCTGACCTAATCTGGCCCTGGCAGGTGATAACTTGTTCCACCCCATTCGATCCGCGAGAGGATACTGAAACCCTGTTCACTGTTTTTCCCTGCATCCTGGAAACCTAGTTCCACCCCATTCGATCCGCGAGAGGATACTGAAACTGACGTTGGGGCAGGCCCCCGTGTTTGCCCTGACGTTGTTCCACCCCATTCGATCCGCGAGAGGATACTGAAACTGATAGCCTTCTCGAATGTACCTAACCCGTCCCCGACGTTCCACCCCATTCGATCCGCGAGAGGATACTGAAACTAATATGAGTAGCAGCCCAGACGGCCGCGATTTTGGTTCCACCCCATTCGATCCGCGAGAGGATACTGAAACCCCACACCACCGCCGCCACTTGTCTGCCTCGGCTGTTCCACCCCATTCGATCCGCGAGAGGATACTGAAACGCAAGGTATTTGTCGCCACATTCAACAGTGTCCAGTTCCACCCCATTCGATCCGCGAGAGGATACTGAAACCTTGACATTAAGCAAACGCATTTCGTCATATAGTTCCGTTCCACCCCATTCGATCCGCGAGAGGATACTGAAACAATAAGTCAACCTGTATTCCTCTATCTTCCACTAACGTTCCACCCCATTCGATCCGCGAGAGGATACTGAAACTTTGTTATCGGACATTCGTCCCGCCGCTTGCTTGAGTTCCACCCCATTCGATCCGCGAGAGGATACTGAAACCATATTCTACGTCGGTCGGTTTTTCATCGGCCGGCAGTTCCACCCCATTCGATCCGCGAGAGGATACTGAAACGATAATCCAGGGTAACGTTACCCGTCGCCGCGTTAGGTTCCACCCCATTCGATCCGCGAGAGGATACTGAAACCACCTGCCCGGCCGGGCCTATCCCGTAACGCTTATTGTTCCACCCCATTCGATCCGCGAGAGGATACTGAAACAACAGAATCCAGCCACCGCAAAAGACTTCCTCAGTAGTTCCACCCCATTCGATCCGCGAGAGGATACTGAAACATGCCCTCTCACGCCATGTAAACGGGGGTACATGCGGTTCCACCCCATTCGATCCGCGAGAGGATACTGAAACATGACTGGGTGTTATTCTGTGAATTGTTTGGCGGGGCGTTCCACCCCATTCGATCCGCGAGAGGATACTGAAACACGTGCCGAGGGTTGTCAAGTTTCCTCCGCTTTGCGGTTCCACCCCATTCGATCCGCGAGAGGATACTGAAACCTGACAAGTCGCTCAGGAAAAGCCAACTCCCCCTGGTTCCACCCCATTCGATCCGCGAGAGGATACTGAAACATCAGGGCCGCGCCGAGGGCCGCACATTCCTCTACCGTTCCACCCCATTCGATCCGCGAGAGGATACTGAAACCATAGTTGGCGGTGAGATTGGGGAATAGGCGGGTCGTTCCACCCCATTCGATCCGCGAGAGGATACTGAAACTTTATGTAGACGATACGCTGGTGATGGTTATCGGCGTTCCACCCCATTCGATCCGCGAGAGGATACTGAAACTCGACAGAGGCCGATACCGCCGCACCGGATCGCCACGTTCCACCCCATTCGATCCGCGAGAGGATACTGAAACTGCCAACTCTCGCCATATAGTCCGTATACATCTATCGTTCCACCCCATTCGATCCGCGAGAGGATACTGAAACTTTGCCGATGCGGGTTACGGAATCTGTACCAGAGTTGGTTCCACCCCATTCGATCCGCGAGAGGATACTGAAACAGCCAGGAGGAAATCGCCACCGTGAACCGTGAGCTAGTTCCACCCCATTCGATCCGCGAGAGGATACTGAAACTCAATTCGGGCGAGCGGCTGGGCGCGCTCACCAGTCGTTCCACCCCATTCGATCCGCGAGAGGATACTGAAACTTTTGCTAAAGCGAGGATCGTCCTCGTCTGGCGGGGTTCCACCCCATTCGATCCGCGAGAGGATACTGAAACCCGACACCCCCTATGGCGGCGACGGCTGGAAAGTGTTCCACCCCATTCGATCCGCGAGAGGATACTGAAACACCGATGAGGCGGGATCATGGGTGGTTGACTACTTCGTTCCACCCCATTCGATCCGCGAGAGGATACTGAAACTTGCCCAAGCGCAACCGGCGGCCGACCACGAAGAGTGGTTCCACCCCATTCGATCCGCGAGAGGATACTGAAACGGTGTAAGCATTTTGTCAATGAAAGTATTACTATGTTCCACCCCATTCGATCCGCGAGAGGATACTGAAACTTGAAACGGGCCCGGCCGCCAACTTCCCCGGCCAGGGTTCCACCCCATTCGATCCGCGAGAGGATACTGAAACACCTAAAGCCGGTGGTCATAGGCGAGGGTATCAAAGAGTTCCACCCCATTCGATCCGCGAGAGGATACTGAAACTGCTTGTTCATGTATTCGTGTTCTGGATTTTCACCTGTTCCACCCCATTCGATCCGCGAGAGGATACTGAAACTCTGCCGGAGCCAGGGGAAGGAGGCCGCTGGGAGCGGTTCCACCCCATTCGATCCGCGAGAGGATACTGAAACCCACCATAGCATCACGACACCAGACTGCCTGCTCTTGTTCCACCCCATTCGATCCGCGAGAGGATACTGAAACTTCGTCTGGCGGCCGACGCCAACAACGAAATCGTGCTGTTCCACCCCATTCGATCCGCGAGAGGATACTGAAACTTTTGTTGAGATTTATTGCAGCGCGGCTTGTTTGGCGTTCCACCCCATTCGATCCGCGAGAGGATACTGAAACGTCAGATTTTTTGCATCGAGCGGCGGTTCTTTGACGTTCCACCCCATTCGATCCGCGAGAGGATACTGAAACAACCTCGGCTACGAGACGTAGGAGTTCATCACGCCAGGTGGTTCCACCCCATTCGATCCGCGAGAGGATACTGAAACTTGCTTCTAAAAGATCGGTTGCATCCTCTATGGCGTGTTCCACCCCATTCGATCCGCGAGAGGATACTGAAACCCTCATTATCGAACAATTCGATTGCATATCCCGCCGGGTTCCACCCCATTCGATCCGCGAGAGGATACTGAAACAACCTCGGCTACGAGACGTAGGAGTTCATCACGCCAGGTGGTTCCACCCCATTCGATCCGCGAGAGGATACTGAAACCCTGGTCAGCGTGGTGTCCCGCTCGCGCAACATGGGTTCCACCCCATTCGATCCGCGAGAGGATACTGAAACGACCCAGACCAATTCGAGAGCGTGCTACTATCGGCGGTTCCACCCCATTCGATCCGCGAGAGGATACTGAAACCCAATTGAATGTTTGGATATTAAGTTGGCAATTGTGGTTCCACCCCATTCGATCCGCGAGAGGATACTGAAACGGTCATAACTCCACAGCTTATAGTAATCTGGCGGAGTTCCACCCCATTCGATCCGCGAGAGGATACTGAAACTCAAAACGGATGAGGATGAGGACGGGACTTACGAGTTCCACCCCATTCGATCCGCGAGAGGATACTGAAACGTCAAGAGGCTGGTGGAGAGCAACAAAGCGTGCGGTTCCACCCCATTCGATCCGCGAGAGGATACTGAAACTCCGCCAGAGCCAGGCGACAAATACCGTCAGACGGCGTTCCACCCCATTCGATCCGCGAGAGGATACTGAAACCAACGGGTTATCCCAGGTATCCCCGGCCGTGATCTAGTTCCACCCCATTCGATCCGCGAGAGGATACTGAAACGCACATCACACATGCACAATACCCACCCCCTTGATTGTTCCACCCCATTCGATCCGCGAGAGGATACTGAAACCTGGTTTATGCGTTGGTATTCCAGACGTGATTACCTGTTCCACCCCATTCGATCCGCGAGAGGATACTGAAACACCCCGACGGCCGTTCCGACCACTCGCCCTACCGACGTTCCACCCCATTCGATCCGCGAGAGGATACTGAAACAGCAACTCCCTGAAGCCATGCGGTATTTGGGCAGTTCCACCCCATTCGATCCGCGAGAGGATACTGAAACGAAATACTCGCAAGTCGAAAGCCGCGTGTGGATGGGTTCCACCCCATTCGATCCGCGAGAGGATACTGAAACGCGATTACGGCGGCCGTCGTGGACGGCACCCCCCTGCTGTTCCACCCCATTCGATCCGCGAGAGGATACTGAAACTATCGTAGCTCCAACCTTCACGGGCGGCCGTGACGTTCCACCCCATTCGATCCGCGAGAGGATACTGAAACGGTACGCCCCTTCCTGCTCAGACGTGCGCTTCATTTGTTCCACCCCATTCGATCCGCGAGAGGATACTGAAACTCGAGGGCGGCCAGGCGTTCCAGGAGGGTCGTATCGTTCCACCCCATTCGATCCGCGAGAGGATACTGAAACGATTGACCACCGGCAACATCCCGGTCATCGCCGCGGGTTCCACCCCATTCGATCCGCGAGAGGATACTGAAACACACGCTCTGGCTGACTTGCAACGTGTCCAGGGCGGTTCCACCCCATTCGATCCGCGAGAGGATACTGAAACGTGACGGGAGCTATGGCCCTCTTGGCCTCTGGCAATGTTCCACCCCATTCGATCCGCGAGAGGATACTGAAACGCCAGTGGTAACGTGGTGCGAGTGGGGCAGCGAATGTTCCACCCCATTCGATCCGCGAGAGGATACTGAAACTGCTTACGGAAGAAGATGGCGACGGCCGTAGCCAGGTTCCACCCCATTCGATCCGCGAGAGGATACTGAAACCACAATCCGGCTGGCACAACGCCAGGCAGTGCCAGCGTTCCACCCCATTCGATCCGCGAGAGGATACTGAAACGGCCGAACATCTAGCTACAGCCACCGCCAATCTAAGTTCCACCCCATTCGATCCGCGAGAGGATACTGAAACTTCAACGGTGAGACCTTGCGCTCGTAGGCTTCTAGGTTCCACCCCATTCGATCCGCGAGAGGATACTGAAACCTCTAATGTCACCTTGACCCGATTCTCGCTCATGCCTCCACCCCATTCGATCCGCGAGAGGATACTGAAACATTATAAACGCCGGCGCATGGCAACGGCGGAAGGCGTTCCACCCCATTCGATCCGCGAGAGGATACTGAAACTAACTGCGGTGGCCTGTTGATTCACGCCCGGCGGGGTTCCACTGTTTTTGATAATCTAAACGTGACCCACCTAACGAGGAAAGCGGCCGTCGAAAAATGACCCACCGCGCTCAGGAAGCCGTTATCATTGGCAGGATTTGATAACCCTGAAAGTGATAACGGAGAAGGAGAATGATAACGGTGGAAAAACGAGAAGAAATACGACGGGCCTATTACATCGAAGGCAAGAAGATACGGCAAATCAAGCGGGAACTGGGGGTGTCCCGGCCGGTGATCCGCAAGGCCATCGTCTCAGCCGGGCCAGCCAAGTATACCTTGAGCGAGCCGCGGGAGGCGCCCAAACTGGGGCCGTACAAAGCGCAGATCGATGGGATGCTGCGACAGAACGAAACCCTACCACCCAAGCAGCGCTATACCTCCGGCAAGATATACACCATCATCCGGGCGGCCGGCTACAGCGGGGCAGCCTCCAGTTTGCGCCATTACATCGGCCAGAAACGGAAAGAATTGCGGCGGCCGAAGCTGTTCCTGCCGCTGGAATTTGACCCTGGCACGGATGCCCAGGTGGATTGGGGGGAAGCGGAGGTCATCATGCAGGGAGTGCCGTGCACCGTCGAGTTGTTCGTCATGCGGCTGTGCTATTCGCGGCGACTCTTTGTGATGGCCTTTCCCTCGCAGCGGCAGGAAGCCTTCTTTCTGGGCCATGTGCGGGCCTTTCAACACTTTGGCGGCGTCCCCCACCGGCTGACCTATGACAATCTGAAAACGGCTGTGGAGAAAGTGCTGACCGGCCACAAGCGGGAAGAACAAGAGGCCTTCATTCTCTTCCGCAGCCACTACTTGTTTGAGAGCCACTTTTGCCTGCCGCGGGTGGCTCATGAGAAGGGCGGAGTAGAACATGGCGTGGGCTATGCCCGGCGTAATTTCCTGGTGCCCTTGCCAGCGGCAGACTCCTTTGCTGACCTCAATAATTACCTGTTGAGCTGTTGTCTGGCCGACGACAATCGCCAGGTTGAAGGACAAAGCGTGACGATTGGGCAAGCCTGGGCGGTTGAGCAACCCTATCTGCGACCGTTGCCGGCCCACGACTGGCCCTGCTATGTGGTGCGCCAGGCCAGTTTAACCCCCTACAGCCAGGTCATTATCGAGACGAACCGCTACTCCGTGCCGGTGGAGGCCGCGGCCGAGACACTGACCGTCCATCTCCATCCCTTTCACCTGGACATCTATCGGCCGGGTGGAAGTCAACCGATTGCCAGCCATCCCCGCTGTTATGAACGAGACCAGGAGTTCTTCGACCCGCTGCACTATCTGGCGCTCTTGGAGCAGCGGCCAGGCGCTTTCCATCATGCCAAACCCGTGCGTCGCTGGCGGGAGCAGTGGCCGCCGCTTTATGAGCAGCTGCTGGCCCAGTTGCAGGCCAGCCAGCCAGATGGGGCTGGTATCCGTCAGTTCATCCGCATTCTCAAACTGCATCAAGAGCACCCGGCCAAACTGGTGGAGGCGGCCATCGAACAGGCATTGCGTTACGGGTGTCCCCAGGCCGATGGCGTCCTGTTGTGCTTGCGGCAGTTGAGCCAGCCAACGCCCCAGACCAGCCTCGACCTTTCCACTCGTTCTCACCTCAATGGCTTGGGCCAGCAGGCGATTGACCTGTCCCGTTACGACCAACTGCTGGAGGTGGGCTATGTCCGTTGAGAACACCTTGCTGGAAAGCTACCTCAAGCAACTGAACCTGACGACCTTCCTGCGCCACTACCAATCCTTTGCCGAGGATGCGGCTCAGAGCAACCAGGGCTACCTTCGCTTCTTGCTGGCCCTAGCCGAGGCCGAAGTCAAGCAACGGGACCTCAACAGCCAGCGACGGCGTCTGCAAGAGGCCCGCTTCCCGGTTCACAAGACCTTTCAGGACTTCGACTTCAGTGCTATTCCCAGCCTCAACCAGCAACGCCTCTTGCACCTGGCGCAAGGTGATTACATTGCCAAAACCGAACCCATTATCCTGCTTGGGAATCCCGGACTGGGCAAGACCCATACCGCTATCGCCCTGGGGATTGCCGCCACGCAACAAAAAAAGCGCGTCCGTTTCTTCAACGCCGCTGCCCTGGTCAATGACCTGCTGGCCACGCAACAGGCCCAACGCCTCTCTCCCTTCCTGGACACCCTCTTGCGCTACCACCTCATCATCCTGGATGAACTGGGCTTCATTCCTTTCAGCCCCACCGGCTCCCACCTTCTCTTTCAGTTCTGTTCCACCCTCTACGAACGAGTCGCCCTCATTGTCACCACCAATCTCAAGTTTGCTGACTGGACGCAGCTATTTGGCGACGAACGTCTGACGCTGGCCTTGATTGACCGCCTGACCCACCGCGCCCATCTGATTGAGTTCACCGGCGACTCCTATCGCTTCCGCCAGCGATTGGCTCAGGAGGAACGGTAGCATGACCTATCGCCGCATTCCCCTCGTGGCGCGGGGCTTCCTCCGGGAACCTCGCCTGGCCCTGGATAGCCCGGCCTGGTTTGCCTGGCTGGAGAAGGCCACCCACTTCTATTATGTGGCTCAGCACCCGCTTTATCGCATGACGGTCCGCAAGGAAAAACGACGCCATTCTTTCTACTGGTTTGCCTATGTCAAAATGGCCTCGAAGTTACACAACGCCTATTTGGGCAAGTCCGAGACCCTGACGCAACAGAAGCTAGAGACCGTCGTTGTCCGCCTCCATCGTCAGGCGGTTCAGGCCGCCAGAGAAGCGGAGACAGCCAAAGCCAATGCCTAAAGTAGCCGGAGTCTCAACCTTGCCCTCCCGACGCTTCTTTGGTAGAGTCACTTTACCCCCCCCAAGAGACGGGCAGGCGTGTTCTCCACGCCGCTCGTCTTTTCCCTTTTAGGCTACCTACCCACATCCATCTTCGCTCCTGCCGGGCAGTCTACCCTGCTGCCCCGGTTGTGCCAGGGTGGGTCACTTTTCGACGGCCGAATGGGTCATTTTTCGACGGCCGTCTTTTGTCATTTTTAGTCAAAGTGGGTCATTTTTCGACGGCCAAAAGGGTCACTTTTCGGGTTCTCCCGCCCTTTATGGATGTTGTTGGCGAACTATCAGGCGAGCGTTTCTAAGAGACTGTTTGATAAATGACAATACCCCCAATTGGTGGTCCAATTGAGGGTATTATGATTGAAATACAAAGACAAGCATATCAAAGTGACTTGAAAGATCAAGAATGGAAATTGCTCGAACCACTTTTGCCCGCGCCCAGCACCAGAGGCACGCGCGGCCGACCGCAAGAATGGCCGCTGCACGAGATCATCAATGGCATTTTGTACGTCCTGCGTACAGGTGGCCAGTGGTGCTTGATGCCCCACGATTTGCCTCCCTGGCAAAGTGTTTACTATCATCATCGCAAGTGGCGACTGAGTGGAGTGTGGGAAAAGATTAACACCGTGCTGCGTGAAAAAGTACGTCAACATGAAGGGCGGGAAGACACCCCCAGCGCCGGCATTGTCGACGCCCAATCGGTCAAGACCACCCTGGTCAAGGGCCAACGGGGCTATGACGCGGGCAAGAAGGTCAACGGCCGCAAGCGGCACATCGTTGTCGATACCCTGGGCTTGTTGTTGCTGGTTCTGGTAACCGCCGGCAACGTCCAGGACAAACCGGGTGGAAAGCAATTGTTGACCCAGTTGCATCAGCGCTTACATCTGCCGCGCTTGAAGTTGCTCTGGGCCGATGGCGGCTATCGTGGGCAACCCTTTGCCGATTGGGTCAAAGCGACCTTTGGCTGGGTGTGGCAGGTTGTCAAAGGCCACGATGAGGTGCAAGGCTTTCAGGTTTTGCCCCGCCGTTGGGTGGTTGAACACACCTTTGGTTGGTGGAACAATTATCGCCGCTTGAGCAAAGATTATGAGGAGTTGCCTAACACGAGCGAATCGCTCATTTACCTGGCGATGTCCCATATCATGTTGCGTAGGCTGGCCGGAACCAATCGTTTTGAGCAATGAATTCATTTTTCAAACAGTTTCTAAGCGAAAATAGTATACTCGGGCGCGAAATCTTGAACTTCTGGAGGCTCCTGATGTCCCTGCAAGCTGCACCGATTTTCGATGTCCCTGAACTCACTGCCAAAGTCGCCCGGGCGGCATTTCCAAAGGGTAATGTCTATCTTCAGTTACGAAATGAGCTGGGAACGATTTACGAGGACAAGCTATTTGCTGAACTATACCCGCACGACGGACAACCAGCAGCGAGTCCGTGGCGACTGGCTCTGGTAACGGTGCTGCAATTCGCCGAGAACTTACCCGATCGCCAAGCCGCAGATGCGGTTAGGAGTCGAATTGACTGGAAATATCTGTTGGGGTTGGAGTTGACGGATCCTGGATTTGACTACTCAGTGTTATGTGAATTTCGAGCGCGTTTAGTAGCAGGAGATGTTCTCTCTCTGCTGCTCGACCAAATGATCGAAGTGCTTAAAGAAAAAGGCACTCTTAAGAGTCGCGGACGGCAGAGAACAGATTCAACCCATATTCTAGCCGCGGTGCATGACCTCAGTCGTCTGGAGTTAGTCGGGAAAACCCTACTCCATACGCTCAACAGTCTGGCTGTGGTGAACCCGGAATGGCTGAAAGCGATAGTGCCTGCGGCATGGCCGGAGCGATATAACACACGTTGGGAAGACTATCGCTTACCCAAAACGGAGACGGAACGGCTGGAACTTGGAGAACAAGTAGGTCGCGATGGGCTTTTCCTGCTTGGCGCTATCTATACGGCCGATGTACCGACCTGGCTCCGAGAAATACCTGCGGTAGAAACACTCCGCCAGGTGTGGGTTCAGAATTTCTATGAAGACCAGGCCGTGCTTCACTGGCGACATGCTGGGAATATCCCCCCAGCAGCCAAGGCTATTTGCTCCCCTTTTGATACGCAAGCACGCTACAGCATCAAGCGTCAAACAGAATGGACTGGCTACAAGGTGCATTTGACAGAAACCTGCGACCCAGAGGGGCCGCATCTGATTACGCATGTCATCACCACTAAAGCTACCGAGCAGGACACGGAAGTAGTGGCTGAACTTCATCAAGCGTTGGCGGAAAAGGATTTTTTACCCGATGAACACCTGCTTGATCAAGGCTATAGTGACAGCCTCTCGCTGATTAACGCCCACGAACAGTATAACATCGACATGGTCATGCCTATGCGTACCGACCATTCCTGGCAACAGCGGACGGCAAAGGCTTATGATCTCAGCCACTTCCGAATTGATTGGGCTGCCCAGCGAGTGACTTGTCCAGAGGGCAAAACCAGTGCTTCATGGGTGCCGGGTCAGGACAGAAAGGGCAATCTACGCTACGAGGTCATGTTTGACACAGTTGATTGCGGCCCTTGTCCTGTGCGGATGTTGTGTACCAAGTCAGAGCGGTGCCGGCGCAAAATCACTTTTCGTCCTCAGGAACAACACGAATTACTTCAGACCATCCGTGCTTCTCAACAAACCGAGGCGTTCAAAGAAGGCTATGCCGCGCGGGCCGGCATCGAAGGTACGATTTCTCAGGCTGTGGTTGCTTTGAAAATGCGACAGTCGCGCTATCGTGGGCACCTAAAAACTCACTTACAGCATGTCGCTACGGCAACTGCGATCAACATAAAACGGATGAGCAACTGGTGGAATGATGTGCCTTTCTCTAAAACAAAATCATCTCGATTTGCAATGCTCATGACAGCATAGGTTCGCCAACAACATCCATTAAACGCGGGAGAACCAGTTTATGTATGTTGCCTGAACCCAACTGTCAAGCCAGTCAAGCCCTGCCCTACTACCACCATGTCACCAAAATATATACGGCAATCTCAGAAGCAAAACTGGTCGTGCTAAGGTATTTAGGCTCGTGCTTTGTCCAGGCAGGCGCGCAGTTTTTCAGCTAGGTTGACCACATCTGGCATTTGTAATATGCTATGGTGTGTACCCGGTACGAGGTGATGCTCAACCTGACCGGCCACCAGGCCGTCCCATTGCTGCTGATAAGCAGGCAGATGGGCAAAGCGGTACTCATCACTCCAAAAGAAGGCCACCCGGCCGTTGTAAGGTTGTGGCCTGTATTGCCTAGCAGCTTCTAGATGGGCCTCATCGAGATGAAGTGAACCCGAAGCAGTTCTGAGACCGCGCGTGGCCGCTCGAAAAGGCCGGACGAACACACGGTCCCAAAAGTAGCCCGGCAGTGAGGCTGGCTGGCGCCAGAGGCGGTAGAGAACGCGCCGGCCGAGATGGTGGAGCGGCCGCCGGTAAATAGTGGGAGGGAGGAATGGGTCGAACATAACCAAAAGGACCACTTCCTCGCCTTGCGCCCCGAGTTGGTGGGCCATCTCCAGGCCAGTAATGCCATAGCATAGACTACCCACGTAGTAAGGGCCACGTGGTTGGAAAGCCCTGATTTCTTTGACGTAATGGGTAGCCATCTCCTCAATCCGGCGGTGGGGGGCGTCCAGGCCGTTGAGCCCCTGGGCCTGTAGCCCATAAAACGGCTGATCGGGGCCAAGTTGCTGGGCTAGCTCGCGGAACAAGATAACCTGGCCGCCTAGCCCATGCACGCAGAAAAAGGGCGGCCGCGAGCCACCCGCTTGAATCGGTGTCAATGAAGACCAAGTCGGCGACCAGCCCTGGCGGCGCAGCAGGCCAGCTAATTGCTCGACGGTCGGGGCCTGCATGAGAATAGATAGGGGCAGCTTGCGGCCGAGGGTGCGTTCGATCTCTGTCACCAACTGTACCGCCAATAAGGAATGTCCCCCCAGGCCAAAGAAATTATCTTGCATACCAATAGACGACATGCCCAAAACCCTTCGCCAAATCTGGGCCAGTTGCAGTTCCCAGGTGTCACGGGCGGCCACGACGCCAGATGAATGATGAATCGAAGAACATTCATCATTCATCATTCCGAATTCATCATTCTGGAGGGGCTGTTCGGGGTGCGCGGTCAGGCTCTCTAATAGCGCCTGAAAACGCTGCACCATCTGGCTGACGGCCTCGGCGCTGAAAAGGTCGGCTTTATACTGCAACACCCCTATCAATCGTCCCGCTTCCTCAGCCATCAGTAAAGACAGGTCAAAGTCGGCCGTCCCATTGTCTACTTCCAGGTGTGTCACGGCTACGCCGTCCAATTCCAGGGCCCGGCCCAAGGTGTTTTGCAGGGAAAACAAAGCGCGGGTCAGGGGTGTCCGGGTCAGATTCGGTAAGGCGGCGACTTGCTGGAAAGGCACGTCTTGATGGTCATACGCACCCGAAACAACTTGACGCACCCGCTTCAGCAGCTCGCGAAATCTTGGCCGGCCGGATAGGTCTGTACGCAGGGCGACGATATTATTGAAGTAGCCGATTAATCCCTCCGTCTCCACCTGGTGGCGGCCGGCAACAGGCGAGCAAATAAGGATATCCTCTTGCCCAGTGTAGCGGTGGAGCAGGGTTTGAAAGGCGGCCAAAAGGGTAACGAACAAGGTGACTCCTTCGGCCCGGCTCATGATTTTGAGGGCCTGACTCAAGTCGGCCGGTAGGCGAAGCACCTGGGAAGCGCCCTGATCTGTTTGGGCCGATGGCGACCGGTCGGCCGGCAATTGAAGCATGGGTACGTCGCCCGCCAGATGCTGTCGCCAATAAGCCAACTGTCTCTCCAGTGCTTCTCCTGACCACCATCGTCGCTGCCAAATGGCGAAGTCGGCGTACTGGATCGGCAGCGCTGGCAATGATGAATGACGGCCTTCTTCCAATTCATCATTACCTTCGGTGTGCTTCGCTAACATCATTCCGCGTGCAGCATTTAATCGGTAGAGGGCAGCCAATTCATTGAAGAAAACGTCGAAGGACCAACCATCTGAAATGATGTGGTGCATGACCACCAGGAATAGGTGTTCATCTTCAGCTGGTCGCCACAATCGGACACGCCACAGGGGGCCTTGCGCCAGGTCGAAGCGACGTCGGATTTCATTTTGGATTTTGGATTTTGGATTTTGGATTTGAGTGGAATCCGAAATCCGAAATCCGAAATCCGAAATCGGATGGATGACTTGCATAGGTTGGCCGTTCACGCCGGTAAAGGTTGTCCGCAACATCTCATGGCGTTGGACAATGGCCTTGATACTCCACTCCAGGGCGGCCGTGTTGAGCGGCCCTACCAGACGTGCGGCTACAGTCAGGTTGTAGGCGGCGCTGTCGGGTCGGAGTTGAGCCAGAAACCAAAGCCTTTCCTGGTTATAAGAGAGGGGCAAATAGCCGTTGTGGGGAGCAGGCGTAATGGGCGGCGCAGCCGATTTTACCGGCCGCGCCTGCTGTAAGAAAGCCAAGATCTCCGCTTTATGCCCGGCCAGTTGGCCCCGCAGGTCTGGTGTGAGTATCCCCTTGGGGGCGTTCACCCGCAACTGTTCACCGTCGGCCGCCAGTTCGACGTCCAACTGGTGTAGATAGGATAGGAACTCGGCCGTGTTCACAACACAATCTCCTCACGCCCGGCCGCCTCATCACTGGGGGCTGGTGGGCGGTCTGGCCCGGTCCAACGAGTCATCTCGATACGCCTGGCCACGTCGGTTATGGTAGGCTCTTCAAATAAGAGGCCGAGCGACAGTTCCACCTGAAATACCCGGCGAATCCGTGCAAAGAGTTGCGTCGCCAACAAAGAGGTGCCACCCAATTCAAAGAAGTCATCGTGGGCGCCGACCTGGCCGATGCCAAGCAGCTCTTGCCAGATGCCGGCCAGCGTCTGTTCGGTCTGATTCCCCGGCGCCACGTAGGCCGATGACAAGGGGGGGCGTGGGTGGGTTGGCTTAGACACAAGGCCTTCCTTGGCTTCTTCCAAAAGAGCCGGATGATAGGCCAAGCCGTGGCCTGGTGTCAGCCGCCGCTGTAAATCTTGCGTAGAAAGGACAACCTGGGATAACGTGCCAGCCAGAATACGGCGAAAGGCCTCCACCCCCTCGGCCGGTCGCATCCCGGCGGAGGTTGAAGGTTGAAGGTTGGAGGTTGAAGGTTCAAAGGGGCCTGAACTTTCAACGTTCAATTTTGAACTCATTTTAGCCGGGTCTACTTTGCGTAGCGTATGCTCCTCGATGGTCACCAGTTCTCTCCCCTGTTCATCCAGAATCGTGACATCGAATTTTAAGTGGTCTTTCTGAGCGTAACTACCAGGCACATATTGGGCATAACTGAATATCCTGGCCGACAGGGGCGCGTGTAATCTGATCCGTTTATAGGAAAACGGCAGGTAAAGACCCTCGCCCTTGACTTTGCCGATGAGGAAGCCGGTGGCTGTGCCTAACAAGGCTGGGTGCAAGTAGTAAACCTGGTTATCGGCCGTAAACACTTCCGGCAGTTCCAGGCAGGCCAACCCTTCATGGCGGCCGAATTGCACCCGTTTGAAGTTGTCCCAGCGGGGGCCGAGGGCGATCAGGCCGCCATACAAACGATAGGCCTCGGTGGTGGTCGTCTCCTGCTCCTGGCACCTGGCCGCCATGGCTGGCAGGCTATGGCTAGTCGGTGGTTCGGCCGCTACCCAGGCTATTTTCCCCCGCGCATGTTCCAGCCACTCCTCCCGGTCGTCCGGTGATTGGCTCACCATCACGAACTCAAAGCCATCACCCTGTTTGCTCAGAATGGTGCGTACCTCTTTTACTTCACCCTCCCGCACGATGAGTGGGTGCAAAAAGTAGGTCTCCTGGATTTCGATAGCCCATTCTGGATTTTGGATTTTGGATTTTGGAGGGCTTCCGTTGCTAAAAGAATGATGAATGGCAGAGGCGTTGTCTGATTCATCATTCATCATTCCGCGTTCAGCATTTAGTTGGTAGAGGGCGGCTACGGCAATTTCCAGGAACGTCGTGCCTGGCAGGATGGCTCCGCCAGGAAGCCGATGCTCGCCCAGAACCCAATGCTGGCTCAGGTCAAAATGGGTGCTATAGACGACCTGATCCGCTGTCTGGACGAGGCATTGCTCTAGCAACGGATGACGGAATTTTGGATTTGCCACCGACCACCGACCACCGGCCACCGGCCCGGCTCGGTAGTTGGCGGCCATGCCGACCTCTTGCCACGTATCCCAGTTAATGGCTACGGTGAAGGTCCCATCTCTGGCCGTCTTGTAGTGGGCAAAAGCATCCAGAAAGGCATTGGCCGCGCAATAGCCCACCTGCCCCATCGGGGCCAGGATGGAGGCCAGGGACGAGCAGAGAACAAAGAAATCTAGAGGGGCGTCGCCTAGAATCTGGTCGAGTATCAATGTGCCCTGAACTTTCGGCGACAGAACGGCCGCCGTCATTTCAGGCGTCCGGCGCGGAATTAACGCTCCGTCGGGAACCCCGGCGCAATGGATAACACCCTGGATGGGGCCGAAATGCTCATTGGCCTGGGCTACGGCTGCCTGCATCTGCGCCAAATCAGCGACGTCCGCCCGCAGAACGAGAACCTCAGCCCCCAGTCTTTCCAATTCCTGCGCCTTCCATATTTTTCGGCTCGTTGGGTCTTGCTCATCATGGGTGTCCAACCACCGCCCCCATTTATCCCGGGTCGGAAAAGTAGAACGGCCGGTCAGGATCAGCCTGGCCCGGACCGTCTGTGCCAGATACTCGGCCAGGGTCAACCCAATGCCTCCCAGCCCGCCAGTGATGAGATAGACACCTCTTTCCCGTAAGCGGCCTGCCCCCGGGGGAGCCTCCAAACGGACCGGCTCAAAAAGCTGTACGAAGCGATGCCTCCCCCGGTAGGCAACGACTGTATCGGCCGAGGGGGTAGCTAATTCGGCCAATAAAGAGTCCACCAACTCTTGCGCCAACCGGCTGCCAGGTTCAGGCAGGACAACGTCAAGGCTACGGCATTGGAGGTTAGGATATTCCTGGGGAATGACCCGGCAAGGACCTAGCACAGTGGCCTTCTCTGGACACAGCATTTCGTCGCCAGTCACGGCCTGCACGTGATTCGTTATGACTCCGATGGGCAGTGTGTGACTAAACCCCTGCTTCCCCAGCGCCCGGGCCAGGTTGAGCAGGCTATCATAACCCAGTAGGGGCGAGGCAAGCGGGGAGAAAGTTATTCTTGCCCCTGAAGCTGGTCTCCCGCTTGCCTCGCCCGTACCCGCCTCTGTCACACTCCATAGATGGACAATCGTTTGGGGAATCCGCCCCTCGGCGACCAGGGCCTGGAGCAAAGCTTTGTAGTCCTGGGGACGTTGGGGATGGATGGTATAGACGCCGGGGCGCGGCCGGCCAAATTCCGTCCCTGCCTCGACCACCACCACCTGTTGGCCGCTCTGCGCCAGCCGTTGCGCCAATTGAGGGCCAAGGCCGCAGGTATCCGTAAAGACGAGCCAGCACGCAGAAGGATGAAGGTTGAAGCATGAAGGATGAAAGGGCGCGGTCTGTTTCCACACAGGCATGTAAAACCACGATGAGGGAGCGTTTGAACGGTTGAACGTTTCAACGTTAGAACGTTCCAGGGGTTGGAGGACGGCCGTTGGCGAGCGATGGTCAGCCTCTACCCAGTAACGCCGGCCTTCGAAGGGGTAAGTTGGCAGCGGCCGGCGGCGGCGCTGCTCGTGGCGGTGAAAGGCAGGCCACTCTACTGGCACACCGGCCAGCCAGAGCTGTCCCAGCGCGTTCAGCAAAACTTCGCCGTCCGGCCGGCCTTCCTGGGCATGGCGCATGGAACGATGAATGATGAATGATGAATGATGAATGGTAGAACTGTTCTTCAATTCATTATTCATCATTCCCAATTCATCATTTTTTCCAGCGGTTACAACCAGGGTGGTCAAGGTGCGGCCGGGGCCAACCTCCAAGAGAACCCGCGCCGGTTCTTTGAGTAGTTCTTGCACTCCATCGGCAAAGCGCACACTCTGGCGCAAATGGCTGGCCCAGTAGCCGGCTGAAGTGGCCTGGGCGGCCGTGATCCAGGTACCTGTTACGTTGGAGATGAAGGGGATTTGCGGTGGGTGCCAACGAACGCGACGGGCCTGCTCGATAAAGGTGGGTAAGATAGCCTCCATCATGGCTGAATGAAAAGCGTGGGAGGTATGCAAGCGTTGGCAGGCAATCCTTTGAGCGGTTAGTCTCTCTTCCAACTGAGCTACGGCCGCCGTTGGTCCTGATACCACACACTGTGCCGGCCCATTGACGGCCGCCAAAGACAATGGATTTTGGTTAGCGAATCGCACCGAAGGTCTTTTGGATTTTGGATTTTGGATTAGATGATCTTCCACTCCAAAATCATCCAGGAAGGCTTGCGCCTCGGCCTCGGGCAGAGAGACGACCAGCATAGATCCGGCCGGTAGTTGTTGCATCAGCCGTCCGCGGGCGGCGACGAGGGCCAGGGCATCTTCCAGGGAGAAGACACCGGCCAGGCAGGCCGCCACGTACTCACCGATGCTGTGTCCAATCATGGCCTGCGGCCGTATGCCCCACGCCAGCCATAATTGAGCCAGGGCGTACTCCGTGACGAAGAGGGCGGGCTGGGCCAGGGCGGTCTGGTCTATTTGGGATTTTGGATTTTGGATTTTGGATTTAGGCTGTAATTGGCTATCCGGTCGTTCGTCTTCCGTCATTCGTCCTTCGTCGTCCGCCGGGTACAGGATGCCCCGTATGTCGAGGCCCAGATGGGGTTGGAGAAGTCTGGCGCAATCGTCCACGTGCTGCTGGAAAAGAGGCTCCATCTGGTAAAGTTCCCGGCCCATGTTGGCGTATTGGGACCCCTGGCCCGGAAACATGAAGGCTACCGGCCGGGTGATTGGCTCCTGCTGGCGGGTCAAAACACGCCGGGGGTCCAGGCCGGTCAAGGCGTTGATAGCGTCATCCCAATCCCGGCAAACGACCATGCGGCGGTGGCTGAAGGCTTTACGGCCGACCTGAAGGGTGTAAGCCACGTCCGCTAAGGATGAAGGATGAAGGATGAAGGATGAAGGCAGACCCTCATCCTTCATCCTTTCGCCTTTATCCTTCAAGAAGGCGACCAGGTTGGCCGTTGCGGCGGCCAGGGCGGTGCTGGTTTTGGCCGAGAGGAGGAGCAACTGGTAGGGCCGGGTCTGGTCATTTTGGATTTTGGATTTTGGATTTTGGATTTGCCACCCCTGTTGTACAGGCGAGGCAAGCTGGAGTCGAGATTCAGGGGCAAGGATAACTTTCTCCCCGCTTGCCTCGCCCCTACCTGCCACCCGTGACGCCTCCTCCAACACCAGGTGGACGTTCGTCCCGCCAATACCCAGGGAACTGACCCCGGCCCGGCGCGGCCGGCCATCGGTGGGCCATTCGCGCAGGGTGGCGTTGACGTAAAAGGGGCTGTTGGCAAAATCAATGCGGGGATTGGGCTGCTCAAAATGCAGGCTGGGCGGAATAAGCCCATGTTTAAGAGCCAGGGTGGCCTTGATCAGACTGGCCACCCCGGCGGCCGTGTTCAGGTGGCCGATATTGGTCTTGACCGAGCCAATCGCGCAAAAACCCTTTTGGTCCGTGCTGGCACGAAAGGCCTGGGTCAGGGCGGCTATCTCGATGGGGTCGCCCAGTTCCGTGCCTGTGCCGTGCGCCTCTACATAGGTAATCGTATCGGCCGTCACCCCGGCCATAGCCTGCGCCAGGGCAATGACCTCGGCCTGGCCGTCCACACTGGGAGCAGTAAAACCTGCTTTGAGAGAGCCGTCGTTATTGATAGCCCATCCTTTAATAACGGCATAAATCTGGTCACCATCCGCCAGCGCATTGCTTAACCTTTTCAAGACCACAATGCCCAAACCGTTGCCAAGGACTGTCCCCCCCGCCCTGGCATCAAAGGCACGGCAGTGGCCGTCGGGCGCAAGAACGGAGCCCGGCTGGTACAAGTGACCGCGCTTTTGCGGCACGCGAACGGAGACACCGCCAGCCAGGGCCATATCACATTGTTGGTCCAACAGGCTCTGGCAGGCCAGGGCCGCGGCCGCCAGGGAAGTCGAGCAGGCCGTTTGCACGACGACGCTTGGCCCGGTGAGATTGAGCTTGTAGGAAACACGGGTCGCTAGGAAATCTTTATCACTCCCAATCAGTGTTTCAAGGTCGTTCATATAGGGCACGAAGCTGCGGCCGGCCAGAAGGTTATTCAGCAGATAGGTGTTCAGGTCGAGCCCGGCATATACCGCAATAGCGCCTGGATAGGTCTCCGGGTTGTAGCCGGCCTGCTCCAGGGCTGTCCAGGCGTCCTCCAGAAAGAGGCGATGCTGGGGATCCATCCCCTCGGCTTCGCGTGGAGTGTAGCCAAAGAAAGAGGCGTCGAAGAGTTCGACGTCCTCCAGGACGCCGCTGGCCTTTACGTAGGTGGGGTCTTGCCGGACGGCCGGATCAATCCCGACCGCCGCCAACTCCTCGTCGCTGAAAAAGGCGATAGACTCGACCCCTTCGCACAAGTTCCGCCAGAAAGCCTCGACGTTGCGCGCGCCGGGAAAGCGGCCAGATAGGCCGACGATAGCGATACTTTCGTCATCATTCATCATTTCGTATTCCACCTTTTCTTCGTTGGAGGGCCTCTCTTTGCTTTCTGGCCCGCTCCCGCGCGCGGTCGGCCGCGGTGGACCGGCTGGGGCCGGTCTCCCCGTTCAGGCCGGCCTCCTGACCGAGCCGGCCGAAACAGGTAACTAGAGCCTCGACCGTTGGGTATTGGAACAACTCAATGACGGATAGGTTACAGGCGAGCCGTTCTTGCAGCTTATGATGGGCCTGGATCATCAGCAGTGAATTACCGCCCAGGTCCAGGAAGTTGTCATGCAGTCCCACCCGTTCCAACTGAAGCACTTCCTGCCAGATGGCCGCAATCGCCCGCTCCAACTCTGTCTGCGGGGGTACATAGGCTGTTGTGTCCAGCCCCAGGTGGAGGCTGGTCGGGGCTGGCAGGGCGCGGCGGTCTACTTTACCGTTAGGTGTCTGCGGCAGTGTCTCCAGGAGGAGAAAGGCCGAGGGAACCATGTATTCGGGCAAGCGTCGCCTCAAGTGGTCACGCAGTTCGGCCGTGGTTAAAGGTTGAGAGCTTGGCACCACGTAGGCTACCAGTCGCTTATCACCAGGGCTATCTTGCCGGGCCACCACCACCGCTTCGCGGACGGCCGGATGTTTTGTCAACACCGCCTCAATCTCGCCCAACTCGATGCGATAGCCTCGGACCTTCACTTGATGGTCCATGCGCCCCAAGAATTCGATGTTCCCATCCGGCCGCCAGCGGGCCAGGTCGCCCGTTTTGTAAAGACGCCGAAGAGCAGGGGGGCAAGGGGGCAGGGGGGCTTCTGCACCTCTACTCCCCTGCTCCGCCGCACCTCTGCTTTCGATAAAGGGATTTGGAATGAATCGCTCGGCCGTCAGTTCTGGCCGGTTCAAGTAACCCTCGGCCACCTGCGCGCCACCAATGTACAGTTCGCCGGCCACCCCCACTGGCACAGGCTGTCGCCGGGAATCCAGAATGTAGATCTCGGTGTTGGCAATCGGACGGCCGATAGGGGGCAGAGCCGGCCAGTCACTAACCGGCCCTTCTAAGGGGTAGGCTGTGACAATGTGCGTCTCGGAAGGGCCATACTGATTCTGGAACGTACAGTCAGGCAACCGGGCGAAAAAGTGGGCGACGACCGGCGTCACCTGCACCTGTTCACCGGCCGTAATGACCTCACGCAGTGTAACGGGAGCCAGACCCAAGCGGCCGGACGCCTCGGCCAATTGTTGCAAGGGGGTAAAAATGATAAAGAGTTGCTCGATGCGCTCATCTATGAGCAGGCGCAGGGTCGCCTCTGGATCGCGCCTGGTCTCCTCAGAAATCAAGACCAACGCGCCTCCGCTACACCAACAGGAGAAGGTCTCCTGCAACGAAACGTCAAAGCTCAAAGGGGTAAATTGCAACGTGCGGGGCGCGCGCAAACGGGTAGCCTTGGTCATTTGCCACCAGATCAGGTTGACCAGGGCACGCTGGCTCATGGCAACCCCTTTCGGCCGGCCGGTTGAACCGGACGTGTAAATCACGTAGGCCAGGTCAGCCAGTGTGACACCGCTCACAGGGTTCGTCAGCGGGCCCTCGGTTAGAGCCGGCCCAACCGTATCCAGGTACACGACCATTGGAGACTGCGGGTTGGGCTGGTCATGGGTTAGCCCCCAGTCACTGGTCCCCAGCCCCGTCTGCGTTAGCAGCACACGCGCCTGTGAATCGGCCAGCATGAAAGCCAGACGCTCTTGTGGATATGATGGGTCCAAGGGCGCATAAACGCCGCCGGCCTTAAAAATCGCCAACAGACCGATTACCAACTCAAGGGAACGTTCAGCGCAAACAGCCACCAGCACCCCTGGCCCGACGCCCCGCGCCCGCAGGTGATAGGCCAACTGATTGGCCCGTGTATTCAACTGGCTGTAGGTGAGCGTCTCGCCGCCGAAAACGAGGGCCACCGCGTCCGGTGTTCGTTGCACCTGGGCCTGAAAGAGATCGGCCAGGGTTTGATCGGCCGGATAGGAACGGGCGGTTTGATTGAACCCCACCAGGATACGTTCCCTTTCGGCGGCCGAGAGCAGGCTGACCTCCTCAATCGGTTGGGTGGGGTTGGCTAAAAAGTGATCTAGCACATTTAGAAAGTGAACCGTCGCCTGTTGCTGCTGGTCCGCGCTAAAGACGGCTTCATTGCCGTCAAAGTGAAGAGTGAGGTTGCCTGTCTCATTGAAGTCCTGGATTTGCAGAAAGAGGCTGCGCCGGCCGTCACCAAAGCCTGTATGTAGCCAATTAGCTTGCGTGGGCAGCCCGTGAAAGGGGGGGAACGATACGTTGGGATAGTTTAGAATCACGTCGAATGCCGACTGCGCCTGGTTGTGACCGGTCTCTGACCGTAAGTGGCCCTGCCGCAAAATATCCCATATTCCCTGCCTGGACTTCTGAATCAAAGAAATAAAGGTGTCGTCCTCGGCAATCTCCATCTGTAGGGGAAACACCTCCTGCAAGATGCCGATCGTTTGGCGGGCTGTTTCCGTTCGGCGGCTGTGAAACGGCATCCCCATAACCAGGCGCCGGCTGCCGCTGATGCGGTAAAGGTAGGTGAAAAGCAGGGCCGAAAAAATACTCAGTAACGAGAGGTGTACGTTTAGCAGGCGGATATCCTCTCGCTGGGTCAGGGCTCTGAGCCGCTGTGATCGCTCAATGCCTAACGCGCACGTGATCCGCCGCTCACCGGCCGAGCGGTCGGCCGTGGCGTTGCCATAGAACGAAAGCGGGTCAGAGGAATGATGAATGATGAATGATGAATGATGAATGGCAGAAGGGTTCTTCAGTTCATCATTCATCATTCCACGTTCATCATTCAAGGGGAAGGAGAGTAGGTTGGGAGCTTCGGTCAGGCGGTCCTGGAGCGACAACTGGTAAAAGTCCATCAGCCGGCGATAGATGAGGGCATACCCCCAACCATCGCTCAAAATGTGGTGGACGTTGAGATACCAGATGAAACGCTCTGGCCCGATTTTGAGCAGGGCAGTATCAAACAAACGCTGATCCAGGTGGAGCGGCCGTCTGGCACGCTCTTCGCACCGACTGTGGCCGGCGGCCGGCGCATCAGGCCGGGCCGAGAAGTCCAGGTAGTCCATCGTGTAAGGAAGCTGGGCCAGAATGCGCTGGTGGGGAACACCCTCTACCTCTTCAATGACGGTACGCAGGGCGTCACTGCGGGCGACGAAGGTCGTCCACGCCGCCTGAAAGCGATCTGGCTGGATGGCCCCGCCGATGGTGAAGGTGAAGACCATGTTGTAGGCTGGGACTTCCGGCCGTAGCTTCTGACCAGCCCAGATGAGCAACTGCATGTCCGTCAGATTGGTAGGTTCGGTGTTGTTGAGAACCTGAGTAGCAAATGGTTCGTGATTCATCGTGTACAGACCCACAAGTTCAGGCGCCTATCCGGCCGTAGCAGCCTGGCGGTCAGCCCGGCCGCTGGCAATCGTCTCTTCAGTTCTGCCTCGGGCGGCGTCCAGTCGGCCAATCGCTGGCAATCTTTCTCCTCGTAGATGGAGAGGAAGTCCCACGTGCGACAGGCATAGTCCGACCAGGTGCTAAAAATGAGCAGACCTTCCTCATCGAGCAGGCCAGCCAGCCGGCACAGCGTCGCCTGCAAGGGATCGTGCAGGCTCTCTTGCCGGTGGCGGCCGAAATGGGAAAGCGTACTCATCATGCAGGTAATGAGTTGGAAAGGCGCGCCCGGCAGCGACAACTCACGGGCGGCAAAGTTACGCAGGAGGACAGAGATACGCTGATCGCCGTTACAATGCGTGACCACGTTGCTGCGGGCAAACTGGATGCTTTCCGGATCATCATCAATCCCAATAATCGCTCCATCCTCTCTGACGGCGTGGCACAGGCGCAGTAGGTAGCGGCCGGTACACGTGCCCACGTCCAGGTACGAGCCAATTTGCCCCCACCGTCCTTGCTCCCGCAAGAGTTGTTCGGTTTGCTGGCCCTCCATCTGCTTCAAGCGCGTGTCTTTTTCGTCCAGAGCAAATTCATAACGGGCCAGCCAGTTCGCTCGATAGTGGATGCGGCTCCTGGCCGACTCCACCGCCTCTTGTAGACGTTCCAGAAATAGGGCCATCTCATCGCCCCGCTCCCATAAGCAACTGAAGAATGTTTCGGCCGCCTGGCGATAGCGCGCAAAATCCTTCATGGCCCGGCTGAAGCAGACCACGCTGCTAATTTTGCTGCCTGCGCCTGTCTCAAAAACGTCCACCCGAAAGTCATCGTAAATAGCCAGTTCTGAAACCTGGGACTGCCAACGCATCTCCCCTGACAATCTCAGTATGGGCTGCTCACACTCGGAAACGACGCGCAGTTCACACCCCTCGGCCTGGAGAGCCTGCACGTTCCGCCACAAGTTCTCAAAGTCGGCATCCAGGCGGCTCAACTCGGCCTGTTTACCGAGGCGGTCCAGGAGAATGCGCTGTTCGCGATAGGCCTGCACAACCTGTTCAGGCGTTTGATCCAGCAGAAACAGGCGGCGGGCGTGGCCCCCAGCCGCGCCCAAGCGCCGCATCAGCCTGGTATTGGCGGCCATAATGCGGGTATCCTGGCTCGTCCAGAAGCCAGAATTGAGGAAGGTGGTTGTCCAGAAGCGCGCCTGAACGAGGTCGAGAGCCTCGATGTAGGTTGAGAGGCAGACGCTCGTCGAATCAAAGAAGAAGGGTTCAGTCAGGCGAGCCGATGGATCGCCCAGGCAAAGGTCCAGATGGGAGGCAACGGCCGCCAATACCCTTTGCGACTGTTGCAGGGTATGGGCAAAGCCAAGCTGGTCTATCTCAAGGTGCATTGGTGAGGTCATTCTCATACTCCCAAGTGCGGATCAGGCTCCTGGGAACGCCAGCGATAGAAGGCGTGGACGTTGCCAAAGAGATCGCGGGAAGTTGGGTTTGTTAGCGCCCAGCGATAGCCACGGCGAGCAGCCTCGATATTGCGATCACTAATGTCTTTATCTTCGGCCAGCCAGCCAGCCCGGCGCATGGCCTCCCGGCGCAGAGGCACCGGAAATTCATACTCGCCGGTGAGGGCAAAAATCTGTTCGGCCGTCTCGCCCGCGCGGGCCTGGTCAGGTGACCGCTCCCAGCCGGCCTCGAAAGACTCCATCAGGGCGGCGGCCCGGTTGAAGAAGACGGCGTAATCGGGGTCTTCAAACTCAGAAAAGACGGGGTTATTGGCCTCGCCTTGTAAGCAAGCCGGATCGCGGGTGGTGGTATAGTCGGCCAGCGCATTCATCAGTCGGTACTCGGTCAGAATGGTGCCCAGGGCCCACACGCGCAACCAGGCATTCCACAAATCGAAATCCGCCCAGGAGGTAAAGGCGCAGTTGACCAGCCGGTCGTTATAGGCCAGCACGCGGCGTTGCCGGCACTCTAGGTGCCGGAAGCGTTCGTCGGCGAAATCGCCGTCCTGCAACGCAGCCAGGAGCGGATCCAGGAGGGCCAGAATCAACTCGGATGTGTTGATCAATCCCCGCGAAAAGAGGGGGTCTACGGCCCCGGCCGCGTGAGACATCAAGCAGAAGCGATAGCCGGTGCAGCGGGTCGAGGAGTATTGGAGGCGGCCGGTCGAGACCCAGGGGCGCACAGTTTTGGCTTCCTTCAACTGTTCGGCCACACTGGGGAAGCAGTCCAGGAATTGTTGGAACTCCCGCTCCGGTGGCATATCGGGCTTGGGATAGCGACGCGGGTCTATGGTCAAACCAACGCTGATGAGCGGATTGGTGGACAGGGGCTGGTTGTTGAAGGGAATGACCCAGAACCAGCCGCGCTCGAAGACGTGGTGCAAGGTACTCTGGTGCCAGGAGAGCGAGAGGGGGTTGTCACCTTCCTGGAAGGGCTTGACATCAATCATGTGCGTAAAGAGAGTACGCGAGTGATGCTTGAGCGACGTGGGCTTCTCCCGCAGGTTGTAGCGTTGGGCTAACTGGCTCTCGTAGCCGGTGCCATCTACCAGGTATTGGGCGTGAAAGGCCTCGCCGACGGCCGTCTGCAAGGTGACACCCTGCTGGTCAATGGCTATCTCCGTCACTTTGGTATTCTGCCGCACGGCCGCCCCATAATGGACGGCCACGTACAGCAAATAAGCGTCTATGTCCTGGCGGAACAGGTGGTTTTCATCCTTCGAGCTGGTGCCAAATTGCAGTCCCTCGCGGGGATCGTATACCTGGCCCGGCCGGTGGTAGGCAAAGCCAAAGGAGCGCTTGATACCACAGGACGAACACACGTACCTGGCAATCCGGTCGGGGAAAGCAATGTGTTCTATATCCGGCACGCCGTACCGCTCGGCCAGCAGGGATAGGAGCAACGACGTATGCGGAATGGTGGACTCCCCCACCGCAAAGCGAGGGTGTACCTTAGCGTCAATCAGCAGGACACTCACCCCTTGCCGGGCCAGAATAGCCCCCACTATCGTCCCGGCCATGCCTGTCCCCAGGATGATTACGTCGTACTTGTTGCCTGTTTCAATGACCATAGTCTCTCTCTCAGTGATGAGTGATGAGCAATGGGTAACTCATCACTCAATACTCCTTAGTGCCTGATGAGGGCCGCGCCCCAGGTGAAGCCCGCGCCATTGGTCGTGACCATGACCACGTGGCCCTCACGAATGTACCCCTCGTTGGCGGCGTCCACGTAATTCATCACCATATCGTTTTCCTGTAAGTGGCCGTGTCGCCGCAGACCCGCTGTGTAGACCTTCTCCGGCGCAATCAAAAGGCTCTGGCAAAAGCCTTTCTGGTCCCAGGTGGAGAAGGTGGGATAGATGTAATAATCAATATCCCTGGCCTTGAGGCCAGCTCGCTTCATGGCGGCCTTCATCACCTTGCGGAACATGAAGAAGTTAATGGGTATGACGTTTTCGTTGAACCGCTGGATGTCGCTGGTCATATACAGCAGTCTTTCGTCGGCCGGCTGGCCTGGCTGGTGCTGGGAGAAGCCAGGAATGTACCAAACATCGTGGAGTTGGCCGACGGTAGCCACTTCGACGGCCAGGATGACACGCCGACTGTGGTTCTTTTTTAGAATGACCGCGCTGCCGCCATCGCAGGTGACGGTAATGGGGTAGTAGGTGTGATTGAGGGCCGGTGTCTTATCGCCGGAGAAAAGCAGGGCCACGTTGAGGTGGTCATTGGCTGATAACAAGGCGCAGGCGGCCTTGAGGGCCACGTGATAGCTGGCGCAGCCACCGGTGTTGACGGCCGTTGCCAGGGCCTTCGTCGCCCCCAGTTCGCGCTGCACCAGGCCGGCCGCCGACCAGGTGGGCGCGGGGTAATCTTCGGGGATGCTGGTAAAGTCCAGGATAAGGTCTATCTCACGGGGATCGAGGCCAGCCTCTTCGACAGCCTGTTGAGCGGCTTTCAAGCCCACACCGGAAGGGAGTTCCTGGTCGGCCACGTGGATGGCTTCGATGCCAATGTCCCGTTGAAAGTCTACGTTGGCAGCCAGGCGTTCGGCCGGTATCTCTTCGTCACGAAAAACGTCCGCGATAGCCTTGCGGGTCGGCGGTAGATAATAGGCGGTAGCGAGAATACCAATAGGCGTGTTCATACTTGAATCAGGGCTGCGCCCGCCATGAAACCCATCCCATGCGAACACAGGCAAATCACGTCTCCTTCGCGCCAGGCGTCGCTTGCCAGGGCGGAAAGAAAATTGAGTACCAGGTCTGTGCCTTGTACATGCCCATGCCGGATCAGGCCGTTCGCCTGACCAGGCCAGTTACGGTGGCCGCAGGTTTGCTCAAAGCTGGCCTGGTCATCGGCCGAGATATTCGGGTAGAGAAAATACGTGATGGCTGACCACGGCAAGCCGGCCCGCTCAAGCATCTTGTCAATGAGCGGCGGCAGCGCCTCTGCTTTGGGGGCCTGGTCGTAAAGTAGCTTATTGAGCTGCAGGCGATACAGGTCGGGCCGGTCTGGGTGAGCGATAGCCCCGCCGGGCACGTAGCAAACGCCCTGAAAGCGGCCGTCTGACAGGAGTTCGGTATCCAGGATACGATAGCGGCCGGCGTTGCGTTGCACAACTACCGCGCTGGCCCCATCACCCAGGACGGTGAGGGGATAGTCGGGATTCAGGAGGCGGTTGGCCGGTAGGGCCACGTCGGCCGCCAGCAACAACACGGTATTAATCTCCTCGTTACTTTGGATGAGAGAGGTAGCGCATTGTAGAGAGATCAGGAAGTTAGTGGCGTCGCCCCCACTAAAGCCCATGGTAAAGGCGTTGGTGGCGTTCAGTTCGTGTTGGAGCTTGTTGCTCATGGACCAGGCCGGTACCAGGTACTCTTGCGGCAGAATAGAATAATCAATGATGACGTCAATGGCCTCCGCGTCCAGCCCGGCCTGGGCCAACGCCTTCTGCGCCGCCGCCAGGGCCAGGGCGGAAGCGGTCTCCCCGGCGCAAACCGGCACCAGCTCGATACCCAACCGTGCAGCTACCTGCGGGCCATAGGCCGCCCCTTCGGCGTGGAAAATCCCTTCAACGCTTTGCGTCCGACCGGGAAAGTGGCAGGCGGCCGCAATAATACCAGTCATCTTCTCCATCCTCCTTTAACCATTGCCCATTATTCATTGTCCATTGTTCATTGTCTTGGTCTCAATAATCCGGCTAATGTTAGCGATAGTAGTGAACTGGAGTACGTCCGCCAGACGAATCTCCACGTCATAATCCTCCTCCAGAAACTCGACCAGCCGGAGAACGTTAATGGAGTCAATAATGCCGGTCTCCACCAACTCCGTCATACTGGTGAGTTCCCCGTTGCCTTTACCATACAGAAACGCCTCCCGAATGTACGCCGTCACATTTGCTTCAATGTTTTGCGTGTCCATAGTCCCATCCTTCATCGGGTAAGAGGTGAGAGTAAGAGTAAGGGTCTTGCCCATCTTGCTCCTGCCTCTTACTCTTACTCCTGCGGTTCAACCAGGTGTAATATCTGGTCGGCCGCAACGAGGCCCACCTCTTGCACGACGCCGTTAGGCCAGCGCACTGTCAAGGTACCCGTCGTGTTTGGCCCCAGGCCAAAGTACGCCGCCCGGTAATCGCCCCCGCCGGCCGTGGGGCCCGTATTGATTTCGCGCATTTGTGTCAGCCCGCCAGCGTCCAACCATAGGCGGGCACCAATGCCGTCGCGGTTGCTCGACCGGCCCTCCACCGTCACCGTCAACCAGTGATTGTTATTACCCTGGTTATGCAGCAGAGACGGTAACTGGCCGTAATTGTCAATAAAGACGTCCACAAAACCATCCTGATCAAAATCAGCGATGGCCGCGTTGCGGGCCCGGCCGGGATCATCCAGACTACTCACGGCCGAGAGGTCACTGAAAGTGCCATCGCCATTGTTGCCAAAGAAGATGTCACGCGAATCGCCTGATCGAAATTGGCCGGCCGTATAGAGCAAGTCGAGCCAGCCGTCATTATCATGATCGAAGAAGGCGGTGGCCCAGGTTTTGGCTTCGGCCGTAGTCTGGCTGATGATAGTCGTCGAGGAGACGTCGGTGTAGGCGCCATTCTGGTTATTTCTGAGCAGGACGGCCGGCCCCAGATGGCTAAAAGCCAGATCTAGCCAGCCATCGTTGTCGTAATCGCCAACGCCCAGGCCCATCCCGTTGAGACTATGATCCGCTTGCGATTCGGCCGAGACGTCGGTAAACAGCCAGCCGCCAGCGCCGTCTGGCCCGTCGTTACGCCAAAGGACATTGTGGTAATACCGCTCTTTGATGTTGTCGTTAACCAGGTACAAGTCCAGATCGGCGTCGTTGTCGTAGTCCAGCCAGGCGGCCGAAAAACCCAAGCCCATCACCTGGCCACAAGGAACGATACCACCCGGACACAGCCAGCCAGTCACATCCGTAAAGGCGCCATCCCCGTTATTGCGGAACAGGTGGTCTTGCTGGCGGGCGTCACCGATACAATATATATGCTTGGTCAGGTACAGGTCCAAAAAGCTATCACCATCAAAGTCAGCCCAGGCGGCCGTGAGGGTCCGGCCGCCGTCCTCAATCCCCGCTATGTCTGTTACGTCGGCAAAACGCACACTTCCGGTCGGGATCAACCGATTGCGGTAGAGCTTGTTGCCGCCATGACCGGCCACGAACAGATCCTGATCGCCATCGTTGTCGTAGTCAATAAACACGGTCGCCAGACCGTCCCGGTCAGGGTCTTGCACACCCATTGCCGCTGCTTCATCGCTAAAGTTGGGCACCCCATCTCCATCCACGTCGCCATCGTTGCGGTAAAGACGGTTGCCACCCTGTCGGCTGGTGACAAAAAGGTCTATGTCCCCATCATTATCATAATCCGCCCAGGCATCGCCAGAGCCTCCTGGCAAACTCCTGTTGGGTGGGCATTCGCCAGGGTCTAAAAGATGCACATCAGCCACACCGGCCTGGCTGGTCACATTGACATAGACGGCGTAGCCACCTGGCGCACGAACCGGGTAAGCCGCGCAGACCACTGTTACCAGCGTTATGGCCAATACGAGATAGAGGATGATGAGGATTAAACGAGGCATTTACACCTATCTTTCTGCTAAGGCTCAACCAGGTACAAGAACTGGTTGGCTGCCACCCGGCCGACTGTTTCCACCAAACCGTTGGGCCATTGAACCTCCAGGCGGCCGGTCGTGTGCGACCCCAGGCCAAAATAGACGGCGCGGTAATCACCGCCGCCAGCGGTGGAGCCCGTGCTGATCTCGCGCATTTGGGTTACGCCGCCAGCTTTCAGCCACAAACGTGTGCCAATCCCATCGCGGTTGCTGGCCGTGCCCTGGACAGTTACAACGAGCCAATGGTTGTCATTACCCTCATTGTGTAGCAAGGCTGGTAGCTGGCCGTAGTTGCCAATGAATACGTCCACAAAACCATCCTGATCAAAGTCCGCTATCGCCGTGTTACGGGCACGGCCGCCGTCGTTCAGGCCGCTGGCGGCCGAATGGTTGCGAAAGGAGCCATCGCCCTTATTAGCCAGGAAAACGTCAGGGGCGTTACTGGGATTAAAGCGGCCGGCGGCAAAAAACAAGTCCAACCAGCCATCGTTGTCGTGATCAAAGAAAGCAGTGGCCCAGGTAATAGAGCCGGCCGTCGTCTGGCTGATGATGGTGGAAGAGGACACGTCGCTGAAGGTGGCGTCGCCATTGTTGTGAAGTAAGACGGCCGGGCCGATGTTGCTAAAAGCCAGGTCCAACCAGCCATCATTGTCGTAATCGCCGACGCCCAGGCCCATGCCGTTCAAGCTAAAGTCTGTGTGGGAGGCGGCCGAGACGTCGCTAAACAGCCAGCCCCCATTGCCATCCGGTCCGTCATTGCGCCAGAGGACATTGTGATAATAGTCGTTGTAGATATTATCGTTGACCAGATAGAGGTCCAGGTCGGCGTCATTGTCATAGTCCAACCAGCCGGCCGTAAAGCCCAACCCCATTACCTGGTCGCAAGGGGCAACCCCGTTTGGGCATAGCCAGTCAGTCACGTCGGTAAACGTCCCATCGCCGTTGCTGCGGAACAGGCGGTCTTGCTGGCGTTGGTCGGTAGGGCAATAGACGTGCTTGGCTAAGTACAGGTCCAGGTAACCGTCCTGGTTGAAATCAGCCCAGGCGGCCGTCAGGGCCCGGCCGCCATCACCCAGGCCGGCGGCGGCCGTCACGTCGGCAAAGTCCACGTTGCCGGTGGGGGCCAGGCGGTTCTGGTAGAGGGTATTGCCACCATGGCCAGTCACGTACAGGTCCTGGTCGCCATCATTGTCATAGTCTATGAACACGGCGGCCAGATTGACATCGTCGGGGGCTTGAACGCCCCTGGCAGCTGCTTCGTCAGCGAAATTTGACACACCATCATTATCTGTATCGCCGTCATTGCGATAGAGATGGTTGCCACCGCTTTGACTGGTGACGAAGATGTCAACGTCACCGTCGTTGTCATAGTCAGCCCAGGCCGCACCGGAGCCCATGCGGGGGACGGCTCCGGGGAGACAAATTTGGTCGTCCAGGATGTGGGGGTTGCCCACCCCGGCCGGGCCGGTCACATCCACGTAGATGGCGTTGCGAGTGGCTGAGGCAGTAGCGACTGTTCCCCGCCAGAAAGGGTTAGCGGCAGCAGCCAGGGCTGACCAGATCAGGCAAATGAGCAACAATTTACGCATCTCTTCTTTTTTACCTTAAGAGAGCAAGGGGTTCGGCCAGGCAACTGGAACCTTCACCTTGCATTTTAGCACGACACGCTGAAATAATATAGCATAGGAACGTACCAAAAACGTACCAAAAAGCGCATCAGGAAGCCTTTTTTGCGTACCAAAAAGTAGAAATTTCTGGTACGATCCATAAAACGTGCCATTGTGAGGTTTCCATCATGTACTCTCTCTCTCTTAGACGATTGTTCTTGTATCTACTCCTCGTTAGCCTGACCTTTCTGCTCCTGGCCGGCTGCGGTCTGCGCCGCCGGCCGGCCGGGCGACCTAACCAGAGCCTTCAGCCCACCCAAGCTCCTCAACCGACGACCGGCGGCCAGGCAGCCGCCCCAGAGTCGGCCGTCACCCCTCTCAGCGACGAGCTAGGCGTGGTGGTTCTAGATAGCCCGACGGCCGTCTGCAATGATGGCTCACCGGCCCAATACTATCTGCGTCAGGGCCAGAACAATAACTGGCTCGTCTTCCTGGAGGGCGGTGGCGCTTGTTTCCAAGACGCGGACTGCCGCGAGCGGGAAAGGGAACAGTATAACCTGACATCCTCTGAGCAATGGGACCCCTCTGTATCATTAGACGGCCTGTTTTCTATAGACCCAGAGCGGAACCCTGACTTCTGGAATTGGAACCAGATCTACGTCAAGTATTGTAGTTCGGACGGTTGGAGCGGCAATCGCCAAAGTCCAGATGGGCGACAATTCCGCGGCCAAGCGATTTTGGAAGCCGTCCTTACTGACTTGCAAAACCACCACGGCAACTTCGGCGCTGGTCAGGGAACCGATTCCACTCTCATCCTGGCCGGCTGCTCGGCCGGTGGCGAGGGGGTCTTGAACAACCTGGATGCCGTGGCGGCCCGCTTTACCAACAACTTCGACGACATACGGGGTATCAATGATGCTGGCTGGGCTGTTGACGTACAACCGTCGTACTCACCCCAGTCCCCGTCCTTTTACGACCTGTTAGGTCAAGGGTTCGATTACTGGCAAGGCCATGTGGACGCCGATTGCCTGGGTGCCTTGGGCGATCCGGCCCAGTGCTACTTTGGGGCCACCGCCTATCCCTTTATCACCACTCCCCTCTTTGTGCAGATGCACCAGCGTGACCGCGAACAGATTTCCACGTTTCACGCTGGAACGGAACGAAACGCCGACGACTTTGCCGGTCGTGTACGCGCTTCGCTCGAAAACGTGACGGCCGCCTTTAGCCCGGCCGCCACCAACCACTGCGTTACCTTCAACGATAAATTCTGGGGGGCGCAGGGGGCAGAAGTAGATGGCTATAGTATGCAGGAGGCATTGAGCAACTGGCTGCACGACCGGGAGCCTATCCGGCTGGTTGCTCCGTAGCAAACTGCACCGATGCTTTGAGGTTCCCACTTATAAACTGGTTCCCCTGCGGGCCTTTAGAACAGAAAGGGGGATGTACGGCCATCGTGGGGAGCAGAATGTGAGGTTGAGAAAGCTTTAGCCTCCGGGTCAGAGACTCCTCGCTAAGAGCTTGCTGCCAAGGGATCATGGCTAAGAGGTCATGGTTGGGAGTCGTCAGTGAAAGGCCTGGCAAAGCCCTGACTACCACCTGTCAAGCCCATCAATTTCTGCCTCTCCCGGCGGCCGGGGTATTTGAGAAAATCGTAGACCCAGGCAGGATTGAGCCATAAAGGCCTTCCTTTAGATGATGCCCAGTGGCCGGATGAGTCTGGTTGAGAGAGAGGGGAAACGGCATTAGAAGGTTTAAGCTGTGCCCATCGCTGTAATATGCCTGGCCAGGAGACTTATCACCGTATCTTGCTTCTGAAGCGTCCCCTCGACCACCAACAAACGGGATGAGTGCAGGAGGCGACGGTATTGGCTATAGACCAACGGCCGCACAATCACACTGGTCATCCCCTCCTCGTCTTCCAGGGTGATAAAGTGATGGCCTTTCGCTGTGGGTGGACTTTGATGAACAACAACCAGACCGGCCACGCGCACGCGTTGCCCGGCCGGGTAAGCGGCCAATTGTCCACTACTCAAGATGCCTTCTTCGACCAACCAGGGGCGGTGGAGGGCCAGCAGGTGGTCGCCGGTGGATAGTCCCATGACCTCTTGCTCAACCAGGATGGCCTCGGCCGCTGACAAGGGCGATAAAGATAGTTCGCCGGTGGGAAAAGCCAGGGCTAACTCGTCTGCCTGGCCATGCAAAGTACCCAGTTCCCACAGCAGGTGGCGGCGCGGCACACCCCAACTGTCCATGGCCCCAGCCAGGATGAGGTTCTCTACGACGGTCCGGCCGAGGCGCGTGCGCCGGCCAAAATCAGCCAGGGAAGTAAACGGCCGCTCCGCACGGCCGGCCAACAGCCGGTCTACCTGGGCCTCGCCCATGCCCTTCACGTAATTGAACCCCAGACGAATCCCCTCGTCTTCAACGGTGCAGCGGGCCTGGCTGTGGTTGATGTCTACCGGCATCACCCGTACCCCATGCCGCTTGGCCTCGTTGCTGAGGACGGCCGCATTCCAGTAACCCATCGGTTGGTTGTTCAGGAGGGCGACATAGTAGGGGACGAAGTGGTAATGCTTGAGCCAGGCCGATTGATAAACCAGCACCGCAAAGGAAGTGGCGTGGCTCTTGGCGAACGAGAAACCGCCGAAGGCCCGCAGTTGCTCAAAGACGCACCCGGCGACGTCGGCCGGCGCGCCCTGGGCTTGCGCGCCGACCAGGAAACTGTCGCGGAGTCGCTCTATTTCCGCCTCGGCCCGTTTGGCCCCTAGCGCCCGCCGCAGCCCTTCTCCCTGGCCGGGGCTAAAGCCGGCGAAATCCCTGGCGATTTTCAGCACCTGTTCCTGAAACAGGACGACGCCCAGGGTCTCTTCCAATGCTGGCTGCAAGAGGGGGTGCAGGTAGGTGACAGCTTCCAGGCCCAAACGACGGCGCATGAAGGGATGCACCATGTTTCCCTGCACCGGGCCGGGCCGAATGAGAGAAATGGCGACGACCAGGTCGGCGAAGCAGTGGGGCTTCAGGCGGGGGAGCATCTGCGCCTGCGCCTCCGACTCTACCTGAAAGACTCCGACGGTGTCAGCGCGGGCTATCATGGCGTACACGGCCGGGTCGTCGAAGGTGAGCTGTCCCAAGTCAATGGTCTGGCCGGTCGTCTCTTGGATGAGGGCCAGGCTTTCGGTAAGGGCGGCCAGGATGCCCAGACCCAACACGTCGAGCTTAATCAGGCCGGCGTACTCCAGGCCGTCCTTATCCCACTGGACGACAGTCCGCCCTGGCCTGGCGGCCGGCTCCGTGGGGACGCGGCTCATTATCGGCGCACCGGTGATAACCATGCCGCCTGAATGGATACCCAGATGGCGCGGAAAATCCTCGATTTGCCGGCACAGGTCTAGCAACAGGTGGAGGGAAGCGTTATCGGTGACCGCGGCCGTCTCTGGTGTTGGCCCACTGTCCAGGGCCTGGGCGGCTTCGGCGACAATTTCTGGGGCCAGGCCGAGAGCTTTAGCCACGTCGCGTAAGGCGCTGCGAGCCTGAAAGGTGACAAGGGTACAAGCCATGGCCAAATGCTCGCGCCCGTACTGTTCATAGATATATTGGATGACCTCTTCACGCCGGTTAGCGTCGAAGTCCAGGTCAACGTCGGGCACGGTGGAGCGCTCTCGGGCCAGAAAACGCTCAAAGACCAGACCATGGGCCAGGGGGTTGACGGGGCCGATGTGCAGTAGATAGGCTACCAGGGAGCTGGCGGCCGAACCGCGTCCCTGGCAGCGAATCCCCTGGGCGAGGGCAAAGCGCACGAGGTCCCAGATAATCAGGAAATAGTTGGACAGCCCACTCTGCTCGATAACGTCGAGTTCGTAGGCCAGTTGCTCGCGGGCGCGTAAGGGGGGATCGGGCAATCGCTCCAATAGCGCTTCCTCACTTAGGCGACGCAGGTAAGAGCCGCTGCTCATGCCGCCGGGGGTGGCGAACTGGGGTAAGTCCTGCAAGCCATAATCCAACTCAAAGTGCCCGCACCGTTCGGCTAACCACCGGCTATTGGCTATGGCCTGGGGCTGGTCAGGGAACAGGGCGGCCATTTGGGCGGCCGATTTCAAGAAAAACTCTGAATTGGGGCGGCGCAGGTGTGTCGCCGCGTCCAGGCTGGTGCGGTGACGAATAGCCACCAGCACATCCTGCAGCCTGTGCTGGTCCCGGGTCGCGTAATGGACGTTATTGGTGGTGACGCAAAGGAGGCCCAGGCTGTTAGCCAGGCCGGCCAGCCGGGGGACAAGCTGTTCCTCGCCGGGGATGAAATGGCGTTGTAGCTCAATGAAGAAGTTGTCGCGGCCGAACAGGCGACGGTAGCGGCGGGCGGCGGCTAGAGCCTTATCTCGCCGGCCTTCCAGCAGGGTCGTGGCAATCTCCCCGCGCCGGCAACCCGATAAAGCTACCAAGCCATTGGCGCAACCGACCAGCTCCTTGAGCGGCAACAGAGCCTGCCCTTTCGGCCGGTTGTAGCGCGCCCGGCTGATCAGGTAGCAGAGATTGTGCCAGCCGGCCTGGTTCTCCACCAGTAAGGTCAAGTGATAGCCCCCTTCCAGGGTCATTTCCGCACCCAGGATCGGCCGGATACCCTGCTCACGGGCCGCGCGGATGAAGCGGGGGACGCCGTAGACGGCGTCGTGGTCGGTCAGAGCCAGGGCGGGCATGTCCAGGGCGGCCGCGCCCGCGACCAGTTCTTCGGGATGGTTGGCCCCATCAAGGAGACTAAAGTTGGAATGGCAGTGAAGTTCGACGTAGTCAACCACGACAGGGTGAGGGGGTGATAGGGTGAGGGGGTGAGAGGGTGATAGTTGCTACCTGCCACCTGCCACCTGCCATTCTTCAGTCATACAGACGTTGGAGATGCCACTCCTCAGTCAGCAGGTCTTGGTAAAGCACCACCAGCAGGCCGGTGTCGGTCCTCAACTTATAGTAAGCCCGCCAGACGCGCCGCCGCCACCAGTCCATATCAACCCGCCAGACTTTGGTGATTTCGACCACCTGGTGCGTTTGACCCTGCCAGGTGAAGCGGCCGGGTTCTTGCCCGGCGTTGCTGATGACAGCGATAGGTTGACCGTCGGGCCAGAGTCGGGTCACACGGGGACAAGCTCCTGCAACTGGAAGCGACGCTCCGGCAGAGGATGGCCGCTGTCCGTTATCGTTGCCTGGTAAAGGCAGGTAGGGCTATAGCGGGCCACGACGTGGCGGAAGGTCGCGCCAGCCTGACTGATAGCCCTGGCCGGGACTAACAGGTTGAGTTGCCTGGCGACGGCCGGAGTTAGCCCCGTCATCGTGACCGTCACGGCCGCGACGCCTTGCTCGAGGTGGGCCTGGTCTAATAGCGCCCACAAGGCATCGGCCAGCCTTTGTGGATCGGCCGTAGGCTGGCGGAGCGGTTGCCGCTGTTGCTGCTGAATACCTCGTTCTGTCTGCCAGGTCAGATGGATGATGCGCCCTTCCAGCCGGTTTGTTTGCAGGCGGCCGGCCAACTCTGTCGCCAGACGGGTTAGCGCGGCTTTCAGGCTGACGGTATTGGCGAGGGGTGGGTCGAAGGGACAGGTTGCCTGTTCCCACTTTTCGGGGATGGCCGGCCGAACGGATGAGAGCGGGCTATGGCTCACCTCAGCAGTATGCCCTTGAGCCAGGTAATAAAAGGGGAGTAGCTCTGGGCCAAATTGGTTGGACAGGCTATCCGGGGGCAGGGCCGCCAGTTGGCCCAGCGTATGGATGCCCAACAGGCGCAGGCGGCGCGCCATTTCCTTGTCCAGCGGCAGAAAGTGGATAGGGCGAGTAGCCAGGAAGCCCGCTTCTTCGTCGGGTAGGACCGGCCGGGTGTGGCTCGGCCGGGCCAGGCTGGCGGCTACCTGGGCAGCAAACTTGCTGCCGGCCAGGCCAATGGCCGGGACCAGCCGGGTCTGCTGGCGTACAGTCCGGCCCATTTCTTGAGTTAAAGGCAAAGCTTCGGCCAGGGGCAGGGATTCCAGGTCCAGGGTGTAACGGGCCGGTAGGCAGCGGCCGGCGGCCGTCCCTTGCTGTTGGGCGTCGAAGGCCGGCTGCCAGAGTTCTTCCGGTTCGACCAGGTGGGTGAAGTCGGTCAGCACGTCGGTAACTTCACCGGCGGCGTTCAGGTAATGCGGGGGGGCGGCCGCCATGAAATGGGAGTGGGGCGAGAGAACGTGAGCCAGGCGAAGGGACATACCGGGGGTCACGCCATTTTGGGCCACTTCGGGCGAGAAGGCGTAGACCGGCCGCGCTTCCCAGGGCTGGCCGCCGATAACCAAAGGCACTTTAGTCAGGCTGTCGTCATCGCGCCGTTCTACCACAGCCGCAAAGTAGGGGATGGCCAGGCAGGCTATCATGGGTTATCACCGGCGACCGTGCCGTTGAAAGTGATGGCGAGGCTGACCTGCTGGCCGGCCGGGCCGAGTTTGTTCTTGACTACCAGCACCCTGGCCCGGTAGCCGCGAATATCCCGCTGCTGGTAGAGCCAGTCCTCACGCTGGATAAGGAGGCGGACGGCCGCGTAGTGAGGCAGCGCCAGGCCGTTGGGGTAGCTGGCTAACGACAGCCAGCCAGCCGTGGGCAACGAGGTCAGGAACAGCAAGGCGCACTCTGTTTGGCTCAATGGGGCCATGAGCCGGCCGAGGGCTGAAGAGAGAGCCTGCGCCGGCCGGGGGTTAGCCAGCCGGCGGAGGGGGGCGTCAAAGACCAAAACGTTCATTCCGCCGCTGATGGCGAAATCCTGCACGATGGCCAGGGCCTGCTGGACGTTGTCGGGGCGGACGAGTACCAGTTGGCTTAATTGGATACCGCAACGGGCGGCATAATCCGGGTCAAAGGTACGCTCCAGGTCTATGTAGACGGCCGTGCCGCCGCTGGCCTGGGCCTTGGCGACCACCTTCAGGGCCACAGTAGCCATGCCAGAAGTGGGAACGCCCATCATCTCGCTCAAGCGGCCGCGCGGAAGGCCGCCCATCCCCAGGGCGTCATCCAAAGCGGGGAAACCAGTTGTAATGGAGGGAACGGGGAGTGTTTGGGTCTGGCCGAGACGATGAATCGCCTTGAGGCCAAATCGCCCTTGCAGGTCAGCCACCGTTTGCTCTAGCTCTTGCTTCTCGGCGGAGTTCACATCTTTTCCTTGCCAACCAGGTACGAGCGAACATAGAACAAGCGTTCTGTAAGATTGTAACAGAGGGCCGGTAGGCTGAGAGTAAACAGGGCGTGAAATTTTCCCGGCCGTGACCGTTCCTAGCACATTTTCTCCCGCCAAAGTGGCAACAAATCGAGCAGCCTGGCACTGCTTCTAACTCAGGACAGCCTGCGGCTGTAAACGGGGCGAGAAAGGGCTGGTTCGACGCAGTCTCAAGCGTTGGGCCAGCCCGTTTTGTTTGATTGTCCCCGTTGCACAGCATAAGGAGGTCGCTATGTGTACTATCGTCAATTTCAGAGAGTATGGCTCGGCCGCGGCCCTGACGCAGGCTTTTGGTCATCACTGGTTGTACGTCGGCCGGGCCAACCACCGCGCCGGACTGCCAGCGTCTCCCCTGGCCAATCCCTACCAAGTCGCTACTAGCGGCCGGCAGCAGGCGATTAGCCAGTACCGCTGTTGGCTATGGCAGCGCATCCAGAGTGGCGACGAAGCGGTGATCGCTGCGCTCAAATCCATCAGCGCTGACACCGTGCTGGTCTGCTGGTGCAAACCGGAGGCCTGTCATGGCGACGTGGTCAGGGCGGCGGCCGAGTGGCTCAAGAGCAGTAAGCGGTGAGCAGTAAGCAGGTGTGGGCTGAGTATGCAAGTTCACTCAGTCCTCAAGCCTCATTCCTCTTGTCTTCCCCATTTCAACCCATTTACACAAGGAGCATGACGATGACAACTATCATTAGATTTGACAATGACCGTGGTGGGCTGGCCTACCCCTTCCTACCCAATGAGTGGCGCTGGCAGATTGTGTCCCGGCCGTTAGGCGACGAGGAGGCTCTGACCGAGATAGCCCAGGCGACTTCCCCTACCCTGCGTTGGGTCAAGGATGACAAAGTGCTGGATTTGTACGTGCCGGGTATGGACACGGCCGCTTGCCTGGCCCAAACGGGTCTACGCCTCTCTATGCATAAAGAGGGGTATGTGTTAAGCAAACGCCTGTCCCGTATCATGCGGCCGTATCGCTACTGGGGCTTCTACAGCCACGACGATCTGACCATTGACCACAACGAATTTCTCGACGGCCGTCTGTGGGATGGCTGCGGCCTGGTCAGCCGGGCATTTGTCCAGCGACTGGCTGACGACCTGACCCTGGCTGAACCGTATCGCCGCCAGTTGCTCCGCGCCGGCCGCTTCGAAGTAACCACACTGCACGCCGGCGGGCAGGATAAGGGGCATGTATTGGTAGTGGATGACCTGGCTTATGATTTCGTCTTCCCGGCCGGCAGTACCAAGCCCGAACTGGCGTTGGTAGATGGCCGTGTCTTTGTCGGCCTGCAGCCGGTCCATAGCGAAGACCAGATGTGCCTAGATGTCCAGTCCATTATCAACCTCCACCCCTTCTTCTCACCGGAACAATTGCTCATCTGGACGCAGATGGAGAGCGAGTTATTCCTGACGGGTATTCGGAATGGCCGGCTAGAGGCCGCCAGGGGGCGATTGCACAACGAGGCCGACCTGGCCAGCCTGGCCGACTGGCACGTGGGTGAGTACCTGGCCAGCGGCGGCCACCCAATGTGGTTCGCGGGTATGGTCAAAGCGGTAGCCCGGCAACACCTGAACCGTCTGGACGGCCGGGCCGATAAGCTGCGCTGCCCGGCTCCAGGTGGTCGCTATTACATCTTCCCGGCCGCTGTCGGTGAGCGGAGTGTACCAGAAGGTCAGATTGAACTCGACCCCGTTCATGCCACCGCCTGGGTCAATGACCACGACTGGCTCACTTACATCGTGAACAGCCTGGGTGGTTGTGATGGTGATGACGCGGTGTGGGTTCTGCCGTTTACGGACGTGAGCGACGGCGGCCGGTGCCAAGTCCTGACCTGGCGCAGTCCCAACCAGGTGGGCGAGTACGTCGTCCTGCAACCCACGTCTGACTGTCACACTATCGAATGGGATGTGCCTGGCGGCCGGCTCGCCTACCCTGTTATGCAAAGTCGCCTGCTCCCGCCCCGCATTGATAGGTGCAACTATCAGTACGGTCAGTTGGCGGAGGCAAGCGACCCAACCGAACAAAGCGCATCTTACTCCACCCAGGCCATGTTGTCAACCAGCCAGCAGGCCGCGGCCAACCAGGGCGTCCTTGGCGCCTATTGCAATGTCCTGATGTTGTGCAAAGCCATCTACGGCCGTCTGCCCGAGTACCTACCGGCCACTCTCGAACAGGTCATTGACAGCTCGGTGAAGAACGGTCTGGACATGACCCCGGTGAAAGCCTGGAACCAGATGGCGATGACACGCATGGCGCAGCACGGCCAAACCAACCCCGCTCGCGCCATTCCCCAGGCTCTCCTGGACCGTCTTCCAGAGTGGTTGCAGTCGGAGGCCCGGCCGGCCGGTAGTCACTGGCACCGGAGCAAAGAGACGGTAGCCGACAAAAATAAGTTGCAGTCGGAGGCCCGGCCGGCCGGTAGTCACTGGCTGGATGCGTTGGCTACCGCCATGGAGGTTCACCGGCAGCAGTATTGGGCTGACGTGGAAGCCCTGGCGACCGAAGCCTGCCCACCGCTGGCCGTCTTTGAGCAGGGTCGCGACTGGTTACAGGTCGGCAAGGAGCTGCGCCAGGTGTATAGCCGGGTCATGCGCCAGGCTGTTCAGGCCCATGTTGAAGCCGATCCTGATGACTTCGAGGCGGCGCGTCTGGCCAGTGAAGGCTATCTTAACCAATGGCCGGCCGACCGGCGTCACTGTGTCCTCATTGGAGCGGCCGCCTACCTGTACGCGCAAGGGCCACAGGCGGGTGAGCCGGTGCATGATGCTCTCCTCTGGCAACTGGGACGCAAGCGGGCGGGCGAAGGCAACGGCCGTGAGCCGGGTATCGCCCAACAGATGATAGCCGCCCTACGCCAGATTGGGCTGCTCGGTGAACCGGTGTGGACGACGGAAGGGGCGGTGTTGTATTACCGCGATGAACCCTGCGCCGGCTGCGCCGGTGTGCCGGTGACCCTCAGCGGCGTTTGGTACAACCTGCTACGGGCTACGCAGCCGGATACGCCAGAACGGATGAGCCTGGTGCCGCGGCCGCAACGTGAGGAAGCCAAAGCCCGTGTGGCGAACCTGGCGCAGAGCCAATTCTTGGGCCTGACCCTTGGCACGGAGGTAATGGATGACCATCGGGTCATCACCCGCACCTCCAGGGGCAATCTGTTCGGTTACATCCAACGTGACCACGAGTTGTACGCGGTTCGCCATGACCGCTGGCGCATTGCCTGGGCCACGGCCGTAGATGGCAACCTCCACGCTATCTTAACCCCAGTTGTCCACCAGCCTGCATGAGTACCCATATGCGACCATCTGTAAAGGGAACCCAGTAGTCAACGGCCGGCCGTCGGCGTTATCTCTCTTGCAGAATACCCTCCCCGACTGGAAGACAGCTACCGGCCCTTGCGAGCCAGTAGCTGTCTTTTTTATTTTCCGAACAGACAACGTGAGTGGTCGTATACCACCAACCATGAAAAAGGCGTCATGGAGGAATGCTACTTCGTGAACCTTCGTGTCCTTCGTGGATTTTCGTAGCAGGCTGGCATATCCCCACATCCAGGAGCTGGTCTGGGCTGAGTAGGGGCGCTAACGCGCCGAACTGAGTGAGTTTTTTATCCTCTCTATCTTTCAGTGACAAGGAGAACGAAAGCATGTACCAGAAAATCACGATTGTTGGCAATTTGGGGCGTGACCCCGAAATGCGTTACCTGTCCACGGGCCAGGCCGTAACCAACCTCAACGTGGCTTGTAATCGGCGCTGGACCGACCAGGCCAGCGGCGAGCCGCAAGAGGAGGTGGCCTGGTTCCGGGTGTCGGTGTGGGGCAAGCAGGCCGAAGCGGCTAACCAGTATTTGCGGAAAGGTCGCCAGGTCCTCATCGAAGGGCACTTGCGGCCAGACCCCGACACCGGCGGCCCACGCATCTATACCCGCAGCGACGGCGCGGCCGGGGCCTCTTTCGAGGTAGTGGCCGAGCGTGTGCAATTCCTGGGCGGCAACGGCAACGGCCGCAACGGTGAAGACGCTGAGACGGCCGGCACGGAGTCCGCTAGCGACATTCCGTTCTGAAACAGGTAACTGGTCGTTGACGAAGTAGGAGCAGCCACCTCAACGGGTGGCTGCTCTTTTTTATTCCGGCCATGCCCCTTCGCGCTAACGCGCGGGACAGGGTGGATTTAGTTGGCTGTGATCTGGAGGCGCCCATGCCTGTGTTTCAAGTTGGTGATATGTGGAGCGCGTACCCGATGGCTGACCTGTTCCTCGTCACCACCAATTCCACCGTTCGCCAGGATGGCGCGTTGGTGATGGGGCGGGGTATCGCCCGGCAGGCCCGTGACCGCTTTCTTGGTCTGGATAAGGCCCTGGGTCAGCAAATCTTGAAGACCTCCGGCCGCCTGGGCGAATATAGTCTGCTCATTAGCCCGCGCTGGCCGGAGGCCAGACTGGGCGCCTTTCAGGTGAAGACGCTCTGCAGCCAGCCGGCCGACCTGGAGATGATCCAGCGCAGTGTCCTGGCTCTCCAGAGATGGTGCAGGGAACATCCAGAGGCCCACGTTTGCTTGAACTTCCCAGGCATTGGCAACGGCCGCCTCGCACGGGAGAAAGTCTTACCTATCGTCTACCAGTTGCCAGACAAGGTAACCATTTGGGAGTATCCGGCCACAGCTCAGGCTACGCCGGCAGAGCAAAAGCCAGGGCCAGAAAGACCGACGTGGCTGCCTGACGCACGGGATGTGGAGACCATGGTCCGGGCGGCCGAGAAGTTCTTTTCCATGCCAGATATTCCCATGAGCGTCATCAAGCGCGACTATCACATCTTCGCGGCCGCCTTTTACCGGGGCGCAGGCTCGATGTACGAGCGCATGACCACTGGGGCTGACCCTGTCGCAGACCGCCAGGGAGTAACCAATGGATGAGTGGGAGAACCCCAGCGAAACTTTACTACCTTTGTGGTAAACGACGAGACCTACCTCGCTGGCCGAGCCGCCATCTGGTTGGTGGCGGCTTTCTTGTGGCCTGATTCACCAACCGGCCAATCAGAAACGGCCGACACCCTTAGCCGCGAATCAGGCTACGTCAGGAGGCATAAGATGTTTGAGTTGGGCTACATTGTGGCGACGGCAGGCGTGGCCGCGCTGGGGGTAGACTTCACCCCCTTCCTAGCCCGCCACATCCGGGGAGATTGGGGTGAGTTGGATGAGTTCGACCGGCGGCAGAACAACCTGGCGGTCCAAGAAGGGTATCGCCTCCTGTCGGCCTACACCGTAGATGAAGCCGGTACGCGGATCTGGATCATCACCGAGGCTGACCGTTCGGTGACCACTATCTTGTCGCCAGAAGAGTATTGAGAGTCTGACCAGAAAAAGGAGCTTTCGTATGCTGACAACCCCTATCCAAAACCTCAAACCGCATCCAGCCCAGATGCGTACGACGCACGACCGGGAAGCGCTGGCTACCCTGACCTTGCAGGTGTATGAACGCGGCCTGGATACCTGGCAGCCGGTGGTGGCCTCGCCCAACGGCGACGCCTACCACCTGATCAGTGGTCATCGCCGCTATATGGCCCAACTGCTGGTGTTCGCTCTACGCGACTGGGCCGCCCAGCACCCCGACACGGACATCACCATCGAAGTAGTCCGCACCATGCTCGACACCCTGGTGGAGTCGTTGGGGACGCTGGACAAGGTCATGGCCTCTCTGGTGGCCCGCTATGGCGAGAAAGAAATCTCATTTGCCCCCTTTGCCGGCAGCCAAAAGGCGCAAATCCTGGCCTTGCAAGCGGCCAATTACGGCAGTGAGAAACCAGACGCCCTGGGCGTGGCGCACAGCTTCCGCCAGGCAGTGGCGGCCGGGGCGACGGTGGAGGAAATTGCCCGCAACAGCGGTCAACACGTCAACTATGTTCACAACCATGTGGCCCTGACCGAAATCCCACCTGAACTGGCGCAGCGCATCGCCGCCGGTGAACTGCCCATGAGTGTGGCTACGGCCGTGGTTGACCTGCCCGAACCCAAGCGGACCGGCCTGGCCATCTTCATCCTGGCTAATGAGCCGGGCAAGTTGACAGCCAAGAGCATCAAGGAGTGTGCGGCTACCCTGAAGCAATGGCCGGGGCTGCAAGCCCCGCTGCTGGTCAAGCATCAATCTCAGCGCAACGTGGCCCGCGCTCTGGCCCGGCTGTGGAGTCAGGTGGTCGAAGCCTACCCGGAGGATGCTTACGCCGCGGCGGCTATGCTCATTTACCGCGACCTGCACGAAGATCCCTGGACCAATAAAGAGAAAGTGGCCCTCTGGTTTCAGGCTCTTGGCGGCGATATCTACTTCACCCATGGACAGATTCACTGGGCGGCCGTGGTCGAGCAGCTTCTGCCGGAGGTCTCTTGCCAGACCTGCCCTATTGCTCAATTACCCAGCCAGCCCCTCCGTTCTGACCTCGCGCAGGGTCAGGGTGGACCATTGGGAATGCCCTGCCGGGTGGGTGAGACGGCCGTCCGTTGCCTGCACGGCCTGGCTCCCAATGATCCCTTTGATGTGCGCGTGCCCTGGGAGTGGGGCCAGCATCCCGGCGTCGTCAACGAGGGTGGCGAGTATCGGGTCAAGAGCTACGCAGACCTGCTACAGGCCTGGCAGGCGCAGCAAGCAGCAGAGGCGCGGGGGAGCGGAGGGGCGGCCGAGGAGCAAGAGAGCAACCGTAAAGGCACCCTCTCCCCTACCCCCCAGTCCCTCAGCCCCGCTGCCCCCATTTCCTCCATTCCACCGGCCCAGGACTCACCGATTGCCAAACAGCGCGCCCTCATCGCCGATTTCATGCAACGGCACGAGCAACTGGCGGCCGGCCACCCCTTGGCCACGCCCTGCGGCCGTTGCCGGCACCGACTGGATGCCAGCCCGACGAAGGATGAATCGGTGCCCCATTGCGCCTGGGCCGGCCGGTTACGCAGCGTGGCCTTCAAGGTTTTGGGGTCAGACAACCAGAACGCCCCCCGTATCCCTGTTTGCCGCCAGTTTGCGCCTAACCAGCCCTGGCCGGAGATTATCCCCGGCCATCCGAACCCGCCGGGTGTCCCTCGTGACTGGCTCAAGGAGCAAATCCTGCACCTGGTCCATGATGCCAACCGGCACGGCAGTGAGTGGAGCGCTTTCGAGTTCCTGACCGGCCGGCCGATGGGGGGTGATGAGAAGTACGACGACTGGTTTGCGCGGCAACTGGAGGCGCAAATCGGCGACCTGAGCCACGAACAGCTCTTTACCCTGTTCATCTGGGCCTTGAGCGAGTGGCAACGAGCCCGGCACGGTCCGTTCAGTCTGCCGGTGAATGGGAGTGGGGTACAGTTTGCCACGTACCGGGAGATGGAGTGGAAAGTAACAAGTGATGAGTGATGAGTGATGAATAACGAGTGGGAAGGGCTTCCACTCAGCACTCAGCACTTTCCACTCGTCACTCTCAAGGAGATGCCCATGAACACAACCCTCACCGTAGACGACCCGCTGGCCGGTCAGGAAGTCACCATCGTCATCACCCTGGCGGCCGGGGAACAACCACGCGACGAACGGCCGGCGTTGGTGAGCCTGGGTGTCACCGGGCAACGACCGGTCATCAAGACCGGGCTGTTCGGCCGTATGTCCACCCTCATTCACGAAGCCTGGGTGGCCTTTGCTGTGCAGGCGCAGACGGCCGAAGAAGCAGCGGAGACGGTGGCTGAGGAACAGGTCGTGGCTGTGGCCCGTACCGATGAAGATGAGCCGGCCCCCCTACCCGCGCCCCGGCCGGCTGCGCCAAAACCCCAGGCGAAAAATCTATCCCTCTTTTAGGAGATGCACCCATGTCTACCCAAGCGAACGCTTCCACCCATCGTATCTTCAAGTATGGAGACAAGGAATTTCCTGACCCTGGCCCCGAGTACACCGCCGAACAGGTACTTCATCATCTGCGTACCTTCTTTCCGGAATTGGGCCACGCCCAAACGGAGGAGAAAACCCTGGCGGACGGCACGCTGGAAATCACGTTCAGCAAACAGGTCACCCGGAAGGGGGCGTCATGAGTCACGAGCCGGCCCTTGATGCGCTGGTGATGGCTCTGGCGGCCGTCCCGCCCTACGAAAATCCGTTAAACCCCGTCTACGAGGCGCTGGGCCAAGAACAGTCCTTGACTCTGCGAGCGATCCGGTCGCATAGCGAGTTATTGCATTCCCACATCGACCAGACTCACGACCAGACCTTCTCTATCAACGTGGTGATTGTGTCATGCCAACGCCTCCCTCCTACCCCGCTGCCGGCCATTCCCTTGGGGTTTTAGACTTGCAGCCCACCCTCCAGGCGCCACCGACTGGCACGTATGACGTCGCCTGCTCCAACAGGCTACCCCTTTCTTCCCTTTTGCTGGCTGACCGGCTGGCCGAGTTGTATGAGATGGTCTTCTCCGACCACCCCGAATGGTTAGATGAGGCAGTGGTTGATTGGACAGACGAAGAAGACATCCTGGCAGCCGTCGAGAAGTTCCTGGGTCGGGTTAATAACCTGTTTCCCGTCTATGATGAGTTCTGGGACTTAGACCTGGAAGTCGCCGAATGGCGACTGTATGAAATCCCGGTCATGCCCATAGGTTATGACACCTGGCACGAGGATTGGGATAGCCTCCGGGAGCCCGCCCGCTACCTGTTGCATATGGGCTATGCGCGAGGAGAAGAAGACCAGCCACACCAGCCCGATGAATTCGCCAACCTGTATCCCAACCACCCGGTACCCCGTTATCTGGAACCCCACCGCCTGCTAGACGCCTTGCGCCAGGTGGCGATGCCCTATCCAGAACTGGCGGCCTTGCCCGACCTCATCCTGATGCTCGACCATGACACCGGCAATACCTGGCTGGATATGGGCGAGTACGACCTGGCCGAAGGCGGCTGTCCCTTGTGGAGCCGGGAGAACGTCGAGTGGTTGGTGGAAGAGTGGCAAAAGGCGCGGCCGGTGCTGGATAGGGTGGTCAACCTACTCGACTGGAAAAATGAAAGCCCGGCGGCGATAGCCGAGAAGCTGACCGCTGTCAGGGAGGCCCTCCTCGAAGCGTATGAGAGGTTACCAGATGATGAACCAGCCAGCGCCTTGTTACCCCAGACTACAGCTTGATTTTTACCCGACGGTCGTTCTCATGAGCCGTTGGAAGGAGGACGGCCGGGTCACCACTTACCCTGTCTCTATCCACGACGTTGTCAGCACCTGTACCTCCGTCGAACTGACCAGTGGCCTGTTGCCGCCGGACACCCTCTTCTGGCAACAACGGGCTGACCAGATTGGACTGGGTATCTACGTGCGAGCGCGACGGTGGCAAGTGCAAACGGAAGGCCAGAGTTACCACATCCCTATGCCGCCCTTTGTCTTTGTGGGCAGCGGTACGTCCTATGCCATCTTGGCTGTCAAGCAACGGCCGCGACACGCACACGACCGGCTCTACCACGCTCCCTGCCCCAACGTCCACGCCACGGGAGGCATTTGTCAGGGGAACACGCCTTTTCCCATCTGCTCGCCGCAGAACATCCAGACAGCGCTGCAATTGTTCATGGAAGGGAGCTATTTCAACGCCGACTTGAGCCGGGGCAAGTGCCATCGCTACCCGGATGATGTGCGCGGCCTATGGGCGGAACTGGACGGTCAGAAGCGCTTTCCTCTGTCCGAACTGGTACCGGCGCCGATGACGCTCAGGCATCTCTTGTGATGTGTCCCGACAGGTGCGCGAGCAAGTACGGTACCGTTGCTTACTATGTGGAGTTGGTTACTCCAGATGCGCCCCGCACGGTGCGAATCCCTTCTGTAATGGTCCCGAACAGCCATTTCTAATGAGCGAAAGGCCTCTTCCGGTGGAAGGGAGATAATTCCTCCTCCTTGCGCTGCCTGGCTCACCAAGCCGTCGCCATTTTACTACTGGCGACGGCTTTTTTGTTTGTATGGGGAAGCGCCCATGTTTGATTCTGTCGTCACCTACCACGTTCACAAGGATGCTCCTTTGCCAGCTAACGACGCCCTGGCCTACCAGTACATTCTAGCTGGAAACGGCGTCTTTATCCGGACGGAAACACGCTTTTTTACCGTCCTCATGCCCATTGCCGCCTGCGCTGTGCGCGGCCTAGCGTCGCTGCCCACCTACTTCCGGCTAAAAGTGCCGCGGATACCGGAACCATTGTTGGCGGCCGTGCGGGCCGATGCCGGCCGCGCTCGACGGCCAGACGGCGGTCTGAATGAAGTCTTCTATCAGTTTCATCACGACGGCCAGGCGGTGCAAGTCAAGAAACCGCCTCAACGGGCGACCCGCGTCAGCGTGGTGGCGGCCGGTGGTGATGATCCAGCCATCCTCTGTGACCTGCATTCGCATGGCTATATGCGCGCCTTTTGGAGCAGTACCGATAATGCTGATGAACAATCAGTACGGCTGTATCTCGTTATCGGCCAACTGGATTCTGAGCCAGAGATACGGATGCGCGTTGGCGTCTATGGCTACTGGCGGCCGCTGCCGGTCACGGCCGTTTTCACCGGCGCTGGTGGTTTTACTGATTTACACGCCAAGGAGAAGAAACCATGCCCACTCATCCCTACCCAAACCTGAACGGCCGCTTGGCCGAAGCGGATCCCTTCGACGACCTGGAAGAACCGGTACAAATCAAAGGATTTTCGGTTACGTATGACCGCAAATTCAACCTCGGCAATTTTGAATCGCTGAATCCGGCTATCACCATCTGGGTCAAGACCCGCGTCCCGGATGGAGTCGCCTTTGACTTAGACGACTGCCAGCAGCGGGTGCGCCAGATGGCCAGGGAAAATGTTCGAGCGCAGTGGCAGCGATTCCAGGGCAACGACGAGGCGATCTTCCTGGGCTTACAACGGCCAACGGACGGCGGTGAAGACCCTACCTTCATCCGCACTGCCAGCGTTAGCCTGTTCTACAAGGCTAATTTGGGGAATTACCAGTCCATTATGCCCGGTTACACGGACTGGGCTGACCTTCAGCACGTGGCCCATAGCTCAGGCGAGCTGCACATAGCCCTGGAACGGATGTGGGCTTCCCTGTGGGCGAATACACTGGACGAGATCGCCCGCGCCCAAGGTAACGGCTCAACCGGCGCGTTTTTCGGTCTGCCCGTGATGGAGGTAGAAGACCTGACGGTCGCGCCCAAACCGGCTGGCCCGGCCGTGGCTGCCAACGGGAGCCGGTAGCCATGCAGTCCCTTAACATCGAGCCGACCTACCGGGTGCTTCTGGGTGACGTGAGTACCTTCCGTATCCTGCTGGTGGGCGCGGGTGGCACCGGTTCGGCCTTGGCGCTGGCCCTGGCGGGGCTGGCTTACCATGCCCGACAAAAAGGCGTCCAGGTTGACCTGACGCTGATAGACCACGACACCATTCAATCGCGTAACGTGGGGCGACAGCAATTTGGGGTCGCCAGCGCCCTGGCGGGGGACGTGTACAAGGTTTCAGACCTGGCCCTGCGCCTCAACGCCGCCTATGGCCTAGACGTGTCTGCCTGGCCAGAGCGGTATGAAGCAGGCCTGGCCTCAATGTGGTTCAACCACAACACCGGCGGACACTCCCAGCCGCACCTGATTATCGGTTGCGTGGATAACCACCTCGGCCGGCGGGAAATCGCCAGGACCGTTGAGGCCTTTCACGGCCGTCTGTGGGCCATGGATGCGGGGAATGAGCAGTTTAGTGGCCAGGTACTCGTTGGGAACATGACTAACATCAGCCAGATTACGTTGGATCACCTGGGTCTCTGCAGTGGACTGCCCTCGCCTTATATCCAAGAGCCGGACTTACTGGAGCCAGAGGGAACTGAACGGCCGCCATCGTGCGCGGAGATGGCGATGATGGATGAACAGAGCTTGATGGTCAATCGGGTGGCGGCCGCGATTGCCGGGCAACTGGTTTACAACTTTGTGCTGCGCCGGCAGGTCACCCAATTGGGCGTTTACTTCAATTTGGAGCCGACCGTGATGACCCCAGTCCTTGTGACCAGGGAAAACATCAACCGGTACAGGACGAAGGGCCAGCCGGCCCTAACGGGCTGAATGGGGTGAGGACTGCGCCAGCGGGAGCGGGCGTCTTCACTCCACCGGGCACGCCGCCCGCGCCATAGCCGTGACAGCGCCAGCCAACCGGCTGGCGCTTTTGTTTGACAAGGAGCGACTCTATGCCCAGGATTAAGGTCTACCACAACCCCCGCTTTCTTGGTTACCACGACCACCACCCTATGGCCCCTGCCGGCGCGCCAGCCTGGATGGACAGCCTGCGTACCCGGGGCGTATTGACGCCGGTTGAGGAGGTGCAGCCATGACCGTACAACTGGCCTTGGCTTACTACCAACTCCCCCCGGCGCGCAGGCGCGTCTGTGATCTGCCAGTGGAAGAACGGCCTCTGTATCGTCTCAACCGGCATGGCACCAATGTGCTGGCGACGACAGAATTGCTGGCCTTGGTTCTGGGGAGCGCAGAGGCGCCTGGTTTATCGGAAGAACTCCTGTCTAGCTTCGGCTCTTTGCACCAACTGGCCCGCGCCAGCAAAGAGCAATTGATGAGGATACGCGGTATTGGCGAAGCGCAGGCCGGCCGCCTGGTGGCCGTGCTGGAACTGAGCCGGCGCTTACAAGAGCCACCGGCCGACGAACGGCCGCGTATCACCAACCCGACCGACGCCGCCACTTTTCTGGCCCCCCGAATGGGTCATTTGGAGCAGGAAGAATTATGGGTCGCCCTGCTTGACACCCGCAACCGGGTTATGAAGATAGCGGAGATATACAAGGGGAGTCTGAATACCAGTGTCGTCCGGCTTGGTGAAGTCTTCCGGCCGGCGATTGAGATGGCGGCCGCCGCCATTATTGTGGCCCACAACCACCCCAGTGGCCTGTCTGAGCCCTCGCCAGAGGATGTCTCTACGACCCGACAACTGGTACAGGCGGGTAAATTGCTGGATATAGAGGTGCTGGACCACCTCGTTATCGCTGCCCAGGGGTATACCTCCCTGAAACAGAGGGGGCTGGGTTTCGACTAACCCCCAACCCCCCCCCGTTCCCACTTGGAGAAAAGCCATGATCGAGTTCGTAACCCGTTCGGCCGGCGGGAAGACGTTTACCCTGTCCATCAACGGTGAACACCGCTCATACACCAACGACAAGGAAGGTAAACGGCAGGCCATCCTGGACGGCCTGAAGGCCATCGCACCCGTCCCTATCGGCCAGGATGTGTACCTGCCGAGCAACCAGGCCTTACAAGTGGTGGCCGTTGTCATGTATCCGGATGGCATCCAGACCGAAGCTGCCTACCAGAGTGTGTGCCAGGTGACGGAGAAGGCCTGCGCCCATTTGGGCTATGGTGAAGAGACGCAACTCGGCCCGCCCCACGTGCCCGTCACTGCCCGTGGCCTGCACCGCCGGCAGCAGCGGCCGGTAGATGCCCAACTCATGTTGGATGAACTGAACGTGGCTGGCATGAACAGCTATGTCCCCCGGCAAGAAGTCAACGGCCGGGTACTCTGGAACAAAGCAGCCTGGGATATCTACAACCAAGCCTGGAGTAGCCTGACTGCGGGGCAGCAGTCACAAATTCAGACCCAGGTGGACGCTATCGTGACTCAGGCTGACTGGCAAACGGAAAAGACGGACCAGGCCACGGTTTACTGCCGGCCGCTCCCGGCCGACCTGGAAGGAGCCATAGACCGGCTACAACAATACCTCGACGGCTCCCGTGGGCAGCCTGTACCCGTTCATCACGTCGTCATGCAGGCGCAACTGGGGGCCTACGGTCGGGCTTTCTACACAGATGAACTGGCGCCGGAGCTGGCGGCAGCCGTGTATCGCGCGCTACAAGCTACAGGCTACTGTACTGAGCCAGAAGACGGAGAATACCGGCCGCGCCCGCTCCTGATTCCGTCCGATAGTGAGCCGGACGTCACAGCTGCCCTATCTGCCTTGACCCCCACGGTCACGACTTTTGGCCCGGCCTTGATGCTGCCAGATGTGTTGGCAACGGTGAGAACAATCACGCAGACCGAGACTATTGGGGACTGGCAAGCGCAGCAACTGGTCAGGACCGGCGTGGTCGGCCGGGCGTTGCGTAAGTTGGGCTATGACACAGAGATAACCTGGCTGCAACCCTACCACTTCACTCCGCCCCTGGGTGATGACCGCGCCCACCCCGCCCTTCTCAAAGAGGTGCGGGTGCAGCGCGATCCTGATAAGTACCTTACCCTGGCTAAAGGTCTGGCTGTCTACACGCCGGCTCTGGTCATTGACGGTGTGGATAATACCCTGGTTTACCTGGAGATGATCGGCCCCAAGCAGTCGGTCAAGGCCAACTGGGCCGCTCTGGTGGGGGGCGACAAGTCACATTGGCTCGGCCGCCAGCGGGTGGTCCTGGATGGCATGAAAGCCCACCTGCTCATCCAGAGCGCCCTTCCCTGTGGCTGGAGTGACGCCATCCTTATCCACAAGCAGGCCAGCCTGAAGGAGATGAACCCGGAGCAGCCCTTTTACCTGCTGGACGACGGCACGCAGCCTATCCCACCCCTCTTTTACCCCCTGCTCAACAAGAGCCTGGCCCTGCCTTTGCTGGCATGCTGGTCAGAATACCTGTGGGAGTGCGGCCGGGAACGCAATCTCGTTACCCTACTCAACCAGGGTGAAGGACAAGGTTATGCCGCCTGGCGGGTGGCCCCGGCGCCAGAGGCCTGGCAGGAAGTCGTGCAAGAGGGGTTACAAAACAAATTGCTTTCTTTCTAGCCTCTCGGACCGGCCGCCAGTTAAGCGTCCCTTCCCCCTTACCTGTTATCTCAAGGAGTATACGCCCATGACCCGATTGGCCAATATCGAGAAGGCGGGCTATTTCCCGCTGCCCCCGCCTGTGACCGACCTCATCCTGACCTGCATCGCTGCTCCGTATGGCGGCCGTATCCTGGACCCTTGTGCGGGCGAGGGGGCGGCCCTGGTTGCTCTGGCCGAGGCTCTGGGTCTAGAGCCTTTCGGCGTAGAGCTACACGAAGGGCGAACGGAAGCGGCCCGCCAGGCGGTGAACCAGCTTTTAGCGCGCCGGCCGGCGGAATCCCAGCCGGCTACAGCCGGCTACACCACACGCATCCTAAACGATAGCTACCTCAGCCTGGTCACCTCCCGCGCTGGCTACAACTTTCTCTACCTCAACCCGCCTTATGACCACGACGAGGAGGACGGCCGGCTGGAATACCAGTGGCTGGTACACAGCCGGCCCTGGCTGCAAGCGGGTGGTCTGCTGATGTGGGTCGTGCCCCAGCATTTACTCAAGTTCCGCAAAGCCACGCGCTACATCCTGTCCTGGTACGACCAGGTACAGGTCTTCCGTTTCCCCGATGACACCTACCCCCAGTTCCGGCAAATCGTCCTCTTAGGGGTTCAGCGGGCCAAAGCCGTCGTCGCCGAGGAAAGTCTGGTTGAACACCTGGCCCAGATGGCGGCCGGGCCGGAGGCTTTACCGTCCCTCACGGCCGCCTTGGCCCCCCTGTACACGTTGCCGGCCCTGGTGGTCAAAGATAGCCGCTTCAAGTTTCGCTCCCAGTTTGTAGACCCCAGTGACGCTCTGGCCGAAGCCAGACGGCAGGGAGCCGGCACAACGGCCGTCTGGCGGCAGCACCTCGACCCGGCCGACCCGCGCTTCCCCCTGCGGCCGTTGATGCCCCTCAAGATAGGGCATATCCACAGCGTCATCGCCGCCGGTCACTTGAACAACCAGGTGCTAGCCGGTGACGAGGAACGGTTGCTTATCAAGGGGCGCAACTACAAAGTGACGCGCCAGGAATCTTATGAGGAAGCCTTACCCGACGGCCGCACGCGGGTGACCTACCTGACCACGGAAGCTGTCGTCACCGACATTACCACCGTAGACGCGGCCGGTCAGGTCGCCAGCTACAAAGGGGTGAGCCTGGAACAGTTCTTGCAAAAGTGGATTACCCAGTTGACGAGCATCGTGGCCCGGGCCTATACGCCTGTGTATCACTTTGACCTGAATGGCTATGGGCCGCTCCTCAACCGGCTTAGTCAGCAGCGGCCTATCCCTGGGCTGAACGGCCGGACAGGTCTGCTGCCGGCGCAGAAGCACGCCGCCGCGGCTACTCTGACTCGCCTGGCAACTCATCCTGACGCCTTTGTGGTGGGTGAAATGGGGACCGGCAAAACGTCCATTGGCGCGGCTATCGCTGCGGGACGGAAGGCTCGCCGCACCATCGTCCTCTGCCCACCCCATCTGGTTGGCAAGTGGCAGCGGGAGTGCCAGGCCGTCTGGCCAGGTGTGCGGGCCATGGCTTTACAGTCTATCAGCGATGTAGACCAGTTCTTGGGCGATCAACCCGACGATGCGCCCCTGGTAGGCATTCTTAAGCAGACGACGGCCCGCAGCGCCTCGGGTTGGGAACACGCCTACGACTACGGCGGCCCGGCCGTCCACAGTTATGGCAGTGAGGGCTATGGGGAGGTGGTGAGACCCTGGGGCCATTGTCTCTCCGCCCGCGAACTCCTGGACCGACCGCTCGAGGCGCGGCCGTTCCGTGAGAAGCAAATCCGCGCGCTGCAAACACGGGGTATCCGCTGCCCGGTCTGTGGCGAGACGCAGTTCGTCAATGACCGGCCGCTGGACGTCACCGAGCTGAAGTCGGCCGTGCGCTTTTGCAGCCACCAGCAGTGCCGTTCGCCCTTGTTTCAGTTCACCCGCCGGCGCAGCGAGTCCCAAATCCGGGGCAGTTTTAGACTGTATGCTCAACGTGAACAGGCCATCCGGCAAGCGCTGGAGACTGGTTCTCCCCTGCCCCCCGGCTCCCCGGCTCCTCACCTCACCCACGGCTACGGCAAAGTCCCCCTGTCTGGTTATGTCAAGAAGCGGGCCGGCGGCCGCTTGGATTTACTGCTCATTGACGAGGCGCACCAATACAAAGGCATGGATAGCGACCAAGGTTACGCGGCCCATCACCTGGCCCAAGCCGCCCGCAAGGTGGTGGCCCTGACCGGCACCATTTACGGGGGCAAGGCTTCCAGCCTCTTCTACCTGCTCTTCCGCCTCTCGCCGGCGATGCGGCAGGCTTACGTGGACACGGCCGCAAGCGGCCAGCGTCGCCTACGCAGCCGGGATTGGGTGTCGGCCTTTGGCATCTTGCAACGTATTGAGACGGTCACCCTGGACCAGGACGGCCGGCAGACGGCTAACAGCCGGTCGAATGTTCGCTACAAAGAACTGCCTGGTGGCAGCCCGGCTATGCTGCCCTGGCTGCTCAACCGTTCGGTCTTCCTCTCCCTGGGCGACATGGGCTTCCCCTTACCGGAGTACACAGAAATTCCCGTTCCCGTGTCTATGGCCCCAACACAAGCGGTTCTCTACGAATCGCTCAAGGAGCAGTTGAAAGAGGAACTGAAAGAGCGGTTGGTACGTGGCGATAAATCCCTGCTGGCCGGTTATCTCTACGCCCTGCTCTTCTGGCCGGATTCGCCACGACGGGCCAAGGTGGTACGCTGTCCCCGCTCCGGTCACGTGGTGGCGTCTGTGCCTGGCTTGCCGGAGGCCTTTGTCGGGCCGAAAGAAGAGGCCATCATTGAACTGTGCCGGCAAGAGAAAGCCGCCCAGCGTAAGGTACTCCTCCTTTGCCTGCAAACGGATACGCTGGACATTCAGGGAGAATGGCAGACCATGCTGGCGACGGCCGGACTGAAAGCGGCCATCCTGCGCGCTGCGCCCGGCCAACGCGAAAGTTGGGTGGAAAAGCAGGTGCGGGCGGGTGTAGATGTGGTCATCAGCCACCCGCGCAAGGTCGAGACGGGCATTGACCTGCTAGACTTCCCCACCATCGTCTGGATGGCCATTGACTACTCCGTCTACACCGTCCTGCAAGCCAGCCGCCGCTCCTGGCGCATCGGGCAAACCGAGCCGGTGAAGGTCTACTTCTGCGCCTATGAGGAGACCATCCAGGCCGACGCCCTGCGTCTGGTGGCAGCCAAAGTGGCGGCCGCCTTGCGGGTCAATGGCGACACGGTCGGTGACGACAGCCTGGCTGATCTGGACGAGCTAACCTCCGGTGACCTGATCGCCACCTTAGCCAAAATCGTCACCGGTGAGGCGGAAATCGAGGCGCGTAGTCTACAACAAGCCTTTGCCGAGGCCAACGCCAGCTTGCGCCAGGCCAACACCCTGATTGGCGAGTACCGCATCACTGATGAGACGGATGGAGTTGACCTGGCCACAGGCGATGGAGCGGTCCTGTCACTGCCGGCCGTGCTGCTGAAACCGGCCGTCATCGTCCCTGGCGACGGCCGCCTGGCTTATCAGCCGTCCTTGTTCGCCAGTGGTCAAACCCGGCCGGCCGCTAATGGACACATCAAGGCCAATGGCCTGTCTACTCAGGGAGCGGCCGGCGAGCCGGGCAATTCCCGTGTTAGCAATAACCCATCTCAAACTGACGCCGAAATAATCAAGCTACCAGTGCCCCGGCCGCGCCTGCTGCTGGGTCAGTTGGGACTGAAGTAATGAGGAAATATGACCTATGGTGCAAACTGCTAGCAGTCAAGTAGTGGAGAGTGTGTTCTGTTCCCCTGCCAAAATCGTGCCAGTATTACCCGATAGAGCGGGTGTCGAACAAGCGGTCCAGAATGCTTGCCAACGGTGGCCCTTGCTGGCCCCAATGGTGCAATCAGCGGCCGGGCTGGTGGCGAACCAATGCCTCTACGCAATCCCCGGTCCGACGGCCGCACTGGCCCTATGTAAGCGCCCGGCCGCGTGGCAGGGTCACCTGATATTCGGCACGGCCACTGGCTTGGCCTGCACCTGCGAACACTGGCCGCCCCCAATAAGGGCGGGCCCAGGCGATGGCCTGTATTGCCCCGACATTCTGGCTTACCTGCAGGCCGTTTACCTGGAGCGGCCGTTGCCTCCCCTACCCTATTCGCCAGTGGCGCTTTGGCAAAAGACCTTGAGCGAGTTGCAGCACCAAATGACCAAAGCCACTTTCGCTTTGTGGCTGGCCGATACTGAGGTGGTGGCTGAAGCCGGCACCCCTCTGGCCTTAACCGTGTCGGTGCCTAACCCATCTGCTCAGGCCTGGTTAACTCACCGCCTGCGTAACGTCATCGTCCGCACTCTGGCTAGTGTAGCTGGTTATAGAGTAGCTGTTCGCTTTGTCACCAAAACTATGCGAAATGACCTCGAAATCACTTGAGAATACCCCTCACGAAAAGGATCCCCCCATGTCAAACCTGGATACCCCTTCCCCTCCCCGCGTACGGATTCACACTCACGTGACCCAAACGCGCTTTCTGCACATTGAAGATGCCTTGAACATCGGCAAGCTTCGGCTCTTTGCCGGCAGCTATCACCGCGGCCAGGGCATGGACAGTCACGCCTATCACTTCCTGGATTTGGCCGACGCCCGCGTCGTCTTTGGCGCGCTGGTTCAGGGTGAAGCGAACTTTAACTACAAAGAATACAAAGGCTCGCCGCCGCAGGCTGACCAGCCGGCCGTCAGCCGGATACTATCGGTGAATGCCAAAGGCGAGAATGTCTACTTTGAACTGAAGAGTGGACCGGGCAAAGTGACCAGCACCGGCGCCATTACGCCCAACGGCCCGGCCGCCGTCGAGGTCAATGTGGCCTTCAAGCTCTATGAGGCCCGCCGGCTGGCGGCGGCCGTGTTGAGCTACATCCAGGCCTGGGATGTGCTGCGAATGCTGGCTAACCAACACCTACCCGGCAAGCCGACCCCCTACCCCCTGGCCTCCAGCCAGGCCAATGGTCATGGCTCTAGCGATAAACCGGCCAGACTAGCCGGGAATGCCTCACGACCACCAGCGTCACCTGGCCCGGCCGTGGCGATGGCTGGCCACAACCGGCCGGTGACCCGCAAAGGCCCTGTACCGAAAGCACCTGTCGCCAACGGTGCGGCCGCGCCCACGACGAATGGTAACGGCAAGAGTTTGCCGCCCACACCGCCGGCCGTCAGCCAGCCGGCCGGGCCGGAAGCTGTGGTCTTGGCCCAGGCTGTCTACGGGCCAGCTGAAAAGCCTGCTCCGCCTCCGTCACCCCTACGCTACCGGGACGGCAGCCTGGCGAATGCAGACAACGCCGCGGAAGTGCAGGCCTTTCAGCGGTTCGTAACCGAAAAGAAGACCGCGCCGGCCTCGAGAGCCGTTCTGCGAACCTATTACGAACAGCAGGTGGCTGCTTAATCACCCCCACCCTGTTTTTCACTGTTATTAGTGGATACTTGCCCGGCCGATGTACGCCGGACGGGTGTCCACGTTTGAAGGAGGAACGGATATGTTCGACGATACAATGTCCAATAGCTTCGGCCGCCTGGCCGGACGACTGGCTGTGGCCGCCCTGCTGGCTTTGCTGATTCTGCTCTTTGCCCAGAAGATAACTCAACTAGCTCTGCCCGGGCTGGGCGTGCCGCCCAAGACCATCGTCATGGACCCCAAGTGCCCCACAGAGGAGCAGAAAGAGGTCATTGAGAAGAATCTGAACCTGTATGGGGCTGGCTTCAGCCAGGGGTATGACAATACCCTCTATGCGAAGAACCTGGTCGCCATGGCCCGCACTTTGGGGTATCCTGGCCCAACCCTGGACGAGATAAATGCGGTGTTGCGCTTTCTACGGGAGGCGCTCAAGAAAATCTGTTGAGGTGACTTATGCACGAGGTAATTGCTAAATGGTGGGCGTGGCTGCAAGGAGCCACGTCCCAAGAAGATGAGCGGCTATCACACGTTTACAGTGACGGCCGCTGCCTTTGGGCGGCCAATGGCTACGTCTTGCTGGCTCTGGATGTGAACACCGGCCAGAGCGGCCGGGTGGCGTTAGACGCTGAGGGGAAGTTACAGGTAGACGGGGACAGCGATATACCACCCCTTGCCAATACGCTGCCGCAGGGAGATCCGGTGGCCTCTATTGTGGTCAGCGCAGAGAACCTGCGGCGAGCGGCCGAGGGTCTGGAAGGGTTTGTGCGTATCAGTCTGTATGGCAACGGCCAGGCGTTGGAACTAGTCAGCGCGGGCAAGTATGCCCTGGTTATGCCCGTCGCCGAAGCGCCGGAGTGGTGGTTCTGGCGGCCGGATGACGAAACGGCTTAAACTGAAGTGTGATGCGGCTAGGCAAGGCGGTTGTGTTACCTGTGTAAATGGGGCCTTCTGTGTGAGTGTTGTAATGTCTATGCGAAGTATTACTTAAGTACAGGAAATTTGACTATAGTGTACCAATGTGTATAATCATACACGATGGTACATTTCATGGTACACAGCGGTACACCAATTGGAGTAGAACGAATGACAGCCAGGGTTTTTACTGTCGAAAACCGCAAAGGCGGCGTGGGCAAGACCACAACGGCCATTACAGTGAGTGTAGGATTGGCTAGACGCCTCCATCAAGATGGGGGCGGTAATGTCTTGGTGATTGACATGGACCCGCAAGGGGATGCCGCGCGGGGGCTGGGTCTGGAACCCAACGGCCGCTGCGTCAGTAACATCTTGCGTGGGGATGGCAGCCTGGGCGTTCTGCGAGCCAACGTGATGCCGGCCGACCGGTCAGTCAGTGGTGGGCCGGCGCGGCCGAATCTGTACATTCTGCCGGCTACCGATCAACTCAGCGAGGCTAAAGAGGACATCCTGACCGAGTTCGCTTTGCTGGCCGCCCGCTCGATGCGAACCAGGCAAGCCAGCAGTGAGCGGCACCTGGTGGACATTCTGGACGAGAAAATGGGACTGGCGAAACAAGCGTTTGCTTATATCATTATTGATTGTCCGCCGACCCTGGATATGCTGCAACAAGCGGTCCACCAGTACGCCGACTACGCCATTGTGCCGGTGAAGGTGGACTTTCACGGGGCCAGCGCCACCGGCCGGCACACCAGTAACATTATCCAGGATCAGGCGGCCGGTATTGACATCAAGATTACAGCTATCGTCCCCACCTTTGTCAACCCTCACCACAACCTGACCAAGAGTATGTTGCAGCACATTACCAAGATTTACGGCAAGCAAATCGTGACGAGGGCCATTCCCAACACAGTGAAGGTTGCCGAGGCGCCAGCTAGCGGCGGGTTGACGATCCTGGAATATATGCCCGATTCTCCGGCCGCCAGCGCCTATCAGGAATTGGTGGATCGCCTTTATGCAGGAGGCTAAAGTGTCCAGTTCATTTGACGACCCTTTTGCTGGTGTGGAATCATCTTCTCCCAAACCCTCGCCGGGCAAAGGCCCATCGAAGAAAGACAAGTTTGACCAGCCTATCAGCATTTCGCGGCGAGAGGTCTACAAGGCAACTGGCACAGGTAGTAGCGCCATGCACGGCAAGCACTATCAGTTGACAACGCGGCTACCCCTGGATCTCCTGGATCAGTTACGCGAATGGGCGACCACTCTAGACATGACTCAACAGGATTTACAGCGATACTGCTTTTACCGGGGATTGCAGGCTCTGGCAGAAGGAGAGCGGCCGGAGTTTGAGGAAGTGATCGTCACGAAAAAGCTAAAACAGCCACAATGATAAGATAAGGATAAGCAAGCTATGAGTGATAAAGCCTTAGTGCCTCTGAATACCAGAACCGTTATCTTCTACGAAGACGAGTTGATCGCCGCCCTGGTGGAAGTAGAAGGGGAAGACCAGCCCCAGATTTACGTGCCCATTCGCCCCATTGCTGAGTACCTGGGTCTGACCTGGTCCTCCCAGTTCATGCGTATCAACCGTGACCCGGTGCTTTCCGAGTCAGTACGCTCCGTTCTCATAACGAGAACGGAAGATACCGGCTCGCGGGAAATGGTTTGCCTACCTCTTAAGCATTTTCCTGGATGGATGTTCGGCATCAGCGCGACCCGCGTTCGGCCGGAGCTAAAAGAGAAGGTGATTCGCTATCAACGTGAATGTTTTGACGTATTGTGGGAGGCTTTTCAGGAAGGGCGGTTGACGGCCGATCCAACTCTCAATGAACTGGTAGAGAGCGGCTCCGACGCAGCCCAAGCCTACCAGATGGCCCTGGCTGTTGTCAAGCTGGCTCGAAACCAGTTGCTCATAGAGGGACGGCTAGGAAACGTGGAGCAGAGACTTGAGCAAATAGAGGCTACGTTGGGTGACCCCGGCCGCTACGTAACACCCGAACAGGCCAGCCAAATTAGCCAGGCGGTCAAGGCTATTGCTATGCAGTTGTCCAAGAAGACAGGGCGAAACGAGTACGGCGGCGTGTATGGTGAATTCTACCGCAGACTGGGCATTACTTCTTACAAAATGCTGCCGTCCAACCAGTTTGAAAGGGCCATGAAGTTCTTACAAGATTGGCATCAAAGCCTGGTCAGCGATTCCCCTTTTTAGCTTTACGACCAGTATAGTCCCAGATCGCCCTACTCCTCTGAAAATAGACACGGATGGGTAGGATTAACGGATTGGTGCAAGCGGATGTCCGCTGTTTTCATTCGTGGTGGTGTGTCCACTCATGTTGTCTCCTTCAGAGATCGATCCGGCGCGTAGATGACATAGAACCACCATGGTCAAAATGGCGGATATATGCTATAGGCAGGCAATCCCTTCACGGTAATATGGGATTCCGAAGCGAGGAAAACTTTTTTGGTGATTAGGCCGATCAGGGTATAATCAGCGGCCGAGGACTTTACCAGCAAAAAAAAGAGGCCCCTGTGACAAAGTTCTTTGGGCGGACCTGCGTCACAAGGGGCCAGGGCAATGGGCGGGCATTATTTGCCTGCGATTAGCTAGATTATCACCGGAAAAGCTAATTTAGTCAAATGTCTGCCCCTCAACCCGCCTTTTTCTAAACGGAAAGGCGAACAAGACCCATTGCCCCCAACGGAAATTGGGTACTGCAATGGGCGTTTCATTTTCGGCCCTCCTAACCAGGCAACAGAATACTCTAAGCAGGGCGAATTGCTTGAGGAGTGAGGCACGCCCACGTGCCGAGCCGCACCTGGGGGTGCTTGCTCCTCAATTTGATCTACTGACTCTCCATTCCGTCAGACTAGCGCGCAGGGCTTGTAGCTTTGTTCTACCTATTGCCTTTGCGCGCCTAATTTCGCCGGCTATACGCGGGGTTTCGACTCCGAGATGGCAATAGCAAAAAGCCAGGCGCGGCAAACACCTGGCTTCTTTTGCTAAAAATAATACCACCCAAACCGCATACCTGCTGTCCCTGAGTGTTACCAGCACTGACAGTACAACACCCCTTTAATGGGGAGGGGGTTTTGTACCCCCGGAGCGGTTTCTGGTGAAAAGAATAGCACAAGCAGAACGCTGTGTCAATGGATCATTTGTTCGTCCGCCCTAAACAGCCTGTTGAATGGCCAGACGTAAACTGTACTTCGGGCCGTCAACGGCCGCTTGCCAGTTTGAGTTGGCCGGCGGCCGTTGGCAGCCAGCAGCGACATATACCACTGGCCGCCCAAAAGCAAAAAAGCTAGTGCGCCCACACTAGCTTCCTTTGCTTACGTTATTCGTTGTTCAACCGCATACCTCGCCGAGAAGAAGGTGTTACCAGCACCTTTGGCACGGAGGCCTCTTCAATGGGGAGGGGGGTTTTGTACCCCAACGCGGTTCTTAGCTTGACACAAGGAGGATAGCACAGGCCGATCCGGCTGTCAATGGATCATGCGTTCTGTATGGCAACACGCCATAGGTATTCCAAAAGGCGTGTTGCGTAACAGAACTTTACCTGTGCCGCGGCATGGATGCCGAGGGCGATACGCCATCGCCGGTGTTATTGGAAGCTAACCGGCGATTATATGAGCTGAGGGCTAGAGTATCGGCTGAACGTCAGGCAGCTAACCTCCCGGCAGAGCGAACGGCGGCCGTTAAAGGCCAGCCGGTCGAAGAACCATCCACTACGGCCGTCAATCCTTCCCTTGTCGTCCGCATAGCCACACTGCCGGACCACCTGGGGTGGGAAAGCACGGCCGTGACGGCGGCCATCCGCGCCGCTCGAAGACGAACGACGGATGACGGACAACGGATGACCGGAGACCGGCCACCTGCCACCTGCCACTTGCCACCTGCTACTCCTGACCCCAAACCTTCGACCTTCAACCTTCAACCTTCGGCCGATGAGCCTTATGTCAAGGTCTATCCGGCCATCGCTCTGGGCATATTGGGGCAGGGGCAGGAGGCGGCCGGCCGCGTCTGGCTCCTCTTGCACCATCTGGATGCGAAGGGGCAGGGCTGGCTTCGTATAGACCTGACTCAAGAAAAGCTGACTAATAAGAACAGTAATCTGTACATCTGCGGCCGGCGACAGCTACGCAACCTGCTGCGGCAGGGTAGGGGAGTCTTCTGGGAGCAGGATAAGGAACGCTTGTGGATAAAGTCGGCCGCCAAAGTAGCGGCCGCTCTTGGTGTCGAACGACTAAGCGGCCGGCCGGTAGCTGTGCCTATTTCTGCGCTGCTGGCTGGTATCGGCCGGGTACGGGCGCACCTGTACGCCAGTTTTCACAGCGGTCGCACCAGCCCCCAGATTTCTGTCAGAAACCTGGGGGTTGGGCCTATTAGTCGGGCTACCCTGCAACACCTGACCCACGTGCCGGAGCGGACGCAGCGGGTGTATGAACAAACGGCCGGAGTCACTAAAAAGGCGAACATAGCTATTGGTGAGCCTTATACAGAGGAGGGTTTTCAGGAGGAGGCCTGGCGGCACGGCCGGGCTACTTTCCAGTTTGTTGACCATCAGGGCCAGCACGGGCAACCAGGTCGTACTTATGTGGCCTGGCGACTCCCCAACAGTTACACAGGTAGCCACATCCAGCAGGCGAAGGGGCGGCAGAAGAAGATCAACCGGCAGATAGACCTTGTGAAACAAGCGGCGCAGGGGAACGGTCGGCCGCAGGTTGTTCGTCTTTTCCATCCCAACGGGGCTATGGCTGGTAAGGTTTTCAACCGTAATGCAGACACAGATGCCTACTGGCCGCACAGTCAGAACCAGTCCGGCCGGCACAGATTATGGGAGATCGTTCCGGCAAGAAGGAAGTGACTTTAGGTGCGGTCGGGGCCGGTAAGAAGCTGCCGGTATAACAGCGGTTGGCTTGATTAGAGGATTTAGAGGATGCTTGCCGCTTGGGTGATCTCACAATATAAATGTGGGCTTTGTGTCAGCAGGACCAGTGGTTACTAAAGCTTGTGCCAGGCAAAACGCAATACTGGGACAACTTACCATAGGCAGTTTAACTGCTTGGAGGACTATGAAGGACTATGAAACCGATTTCTGTTGTGACTCTTGACGATCACCACCTTGTACGTGTGGGAATCCGTAGCGTGTTAATAAACGCTCCTGACGTGGAGGTAGTAGGTGAAGGCTCGACCGGTGAACATCTGGAGCTATTACTTGAGCAGCACAACCCAGATGTAGTGCTGCTGGATTTGGGTATGCCCGAGAAAACAGGCCAGGCTACCCAAACTCCTGGCGCGGCTTTCCGGGCGCTACCGGCTATTTCCCGTCTACGTGAGCGATACCCCAATACGCGGGTCATCATTGTCTCGCAGCAAATCTCTCAAGCTCTTGTCGAAGGGGCATTGGAAAGAGGCGTCAGGGGTTATCTGCTCAAAGACGATGCCCTATCTGTACATTTGGCCGAAGCTATTAGAACGGTGCATCTGGGCGGCCTTTATCTCTCGGAGGGGGTTAGCCGACAGTGGAGAACTCCCCAGGTGTCCCCAAATACACCAGTTCTCACCCAGCGACAACAGGAGGTTATCCAGGCTGTGGCTAGCAACCCTGAATTTTCCTATGCTGAACACGCCCGACGCTTGGACATCTCTGAACACACCCTCACCAACCACTTGCGGCAAGTGTTTGAAAGGTTGGGAACTAATAACGTGACAGCGGCCGTCGTTAAAGCCCTCCAGATGGGCATCGTGTCCTTCTCTACTGTTGAACCAACCACCGGCTCGGCACGGTAAAGGCCGCCTACTCAGGTCATGGCACTGCTATGTCACGCCCCCAATAGCAGACCCATGTCATTTCTATAGCGCACCTCCGCTATTTCCATAGCATTCGAGGTACAGGATAATAGACTATTAAGATGGAGATACTCTATGTCTAACATTCAACCAGACCAAACTCTCGCCAGGGCTACTAGCGAGGCCATTCTCATATCCAGGCAACTTGGTTTTCCAATCAGTAGGGACGACGGAAGCGCCTTGGCCCTACCTGAAGATCCTGTACTGGCTGAACATCTGAAGCTGGCCATGGAATACCTGAACAAGCCCGTAGGCGTCGAGAGTTTCCACATCTATAATGCCGGCGTGGAACGTGATGCCTGACAGTTCATTGCAGTTCTCCATCAAACAGTCACTGGAAGCAACTTACCGATTCATCTTCGAGCAGGCATTAAAGGGTCTTGACTGGCCGGATCTGGCCCACGTTATCAAAGACCGGCAGTTACGCTCTCAAAAAGACTATTCAGCTTACTCTGATACATTGCCTATTTGGGCCTGTCTAGCCACGGGTGGAGAGATGAAGCAGGCCATCCCCCTGGCTGCGGCCTGGGTTTGCTATAACCTGGCTTCAGACATCTTTGACGACTTGCAAGACAAGGATGACAAACAGAGACCTTGGAACCAGTGGAAACCAGGACGGGCTATGCAGGTTGGAGTAGGCCTGATTGCCGTAGCCCAAACTTGCCTAGCTCAACTGAATCCGGCCGCTCAGTCCGATATTCTTGACATTCTGGGTCGCACAATGGCCTTGGCTGCACTCGGGCAGAACATAGCAACGAGGGAGTCACTAGACGAGTACTTCAAGCATACGTTGGCTAAATCAGGGCTTGTTTTTGCGGCCGTTGCTTATGCCGGAGCCAGGTCGCAAACAGATGAACCATCACTCTTGCAGGCCATGTACGACTTTGGGTTGGCCCTGGGTATGCTTATTCAGATTCGGGACGACTGCCGTGACCTGCTGCCAGAACAGGCGGCCAGCGACCTTGCTAGGGCCACATATACGCTGCCTGTCCTCTATGGCCTGTCCCAGCAAGAACACCGTTTGCGGCCACGTCTGGTTACCCTGCTCGACACAGCCAACGATGACCACACCCTAGAAATAGGCCGCATTCTAACCGACATGGGCGCGCTGGCTTACAGCTTGGCGGTAGCCAAAGTCTACGAACAGAAAGCATTATCTGCCCTGTCAGTCTTTCCGGTCGAAAGAACTGTCCACCTGATAACCTATGTCTCCCACTTCCTGGCCTTTCAAACGGTCGCGCCCGGCCACTGACCAGCTCTTGCCCCGTTTACGTATTCCCATCATCGTTGGGGCACTCGTCCTCATTGTGTTCTATACCATCTACCTGTCTATCTTTGTGCCGAATTTCGACTTCTTCGGCCGCTGGCAACCGGATAATGTCTTTGAGGTGGTCGCTGTCTCAAGCGACCGCCCAGCCGCGGGGTACCTACAACCAGGCGATGTTATCCTGACTGTGGATGGCGAGCCAGCAATCCAAACAATCTGGCGGCCACTCTTTCGCCCCCTACGATCATCCTACCACTACACTATTCAACGTGGGGAGGAGCAGTTGGCCTTTGACATCCCTGTAGCTCCAGCTACCCTGGAGTTTATCAGGCGGCGAGTAACCACCGGCACAGTGGCCCTGGCGACCTGGTTTGTGGCTGCCCTCGTTCTTCTTTTTGCGACGCCACAGAACCGGGATGCCTGGCGGCTGGGTCTGGTGACAATGGGCATTGCTGTTATGCTGGCCGCCTCCGAAGCAGCCCTTTATGATGTGCCGACAGCCTGGCTGGCCTCGAACCCCATCATACCTGTGCTATCTGTTGCCTGGGCTGAGATTGCCCTAATCCCTCGCAACAAACGGCCGTCAAATCATGGGCGACCGATCTTCCACTGGCTTTACGGGGTAGCCATTCTCATTGGACTGCTTGCTCTGTTTGAGTTGCTGTACCTGAATCCGCGTGGCAGTAGCTTTGAAATCCTTACTGGCCTCTCTTTGTATGATCTGCTGCTGGCCTCTATTGGGGGAGGGGGATTGGCTCACCTGGTTATCCTGTCCGTTCGCTTGCTGCGGATGCCCAAATCCTATCAGCGGCAGCAGGTACTCATCGTATTAGCATTTACGGCTCTGGCTGTTCTGCCTGCTGTCTTGTTGAGTATCTTACCCAGGGTGATATTCGGTAATCCTCTGTTGCCTTTTGAATTGTCTATTGCTTTGCTGGCTCTGGTTCCGGCCGGCTACGGCTATGTCATCTACCGGCGCAACTACCTGGGGCTGGATCCTTTTGTCACCCAGAGCGTAGCCCTTCTGCTGGTTTCTCTCCTCCTGCTGGCCGTGTATGCCGTTATCTTCTACTTCTTGCGCCGCTCACCTACTCTAAATGCGCTGGAACCACTGCCCAGTATGCTCTTTCTCTTTCCCATGCTTATGCTCATTCCTTACGCCGGGAAGGTACTCGGCCGGCCAGTACAGATATTGGTGTATGGGACACCGGCACCCTACCAGGAGAGCCTGGTCAGGTTTACCTCTGCTTTATCGGCCAATCCGCAAACCCCGACTTTGAAGAGCATCTTGTACGAGGTGGCAGACTTGCTGCAAGTGCGCCAGGCGGCTTTGCTCCTGGCCGATAAGCAAGGCCAGTTAGTCTGCCTGGAAAACCTGCGGGTAGAAGTGACATCGCCTATCTTCACCAAACACGTGGCTGCCCACTTCACCGAACCCACTCTGCATTCCCAGTTCGAAATGGATGGGCTGCCGTTTACCCTTACCCTGGATCCCTGGATTGAGCTATTAGCCCCTCTATCAATAGGAGGTAAGTTGGTTGGCTTGCTCCTTTTGGGCTGTCCCATTCCCGATGGACACTTCAACGCCCAGCAGGTAGCTTTTGTTCGCCAGGTGGCCAGTGTGATGGCGGTGGCAGTAGAAACGATTCGGCTCTTTGAGGCGTCACGAGAGATGTCGCGCGAACTGCTGCGGGTGCGAGATGAGGAGCGAACGCAATTGGCCGCCCGAATTCATGATGGGCCGCTGCAAGGGATCGCCCTGGTGGCTGGCGGGCTTGACACGTTGATCCATACGCCAGCCCTACTGTTAGCCGAAGCGGACAATAGCTTGGCTACCCACAACCAGAACCTGCGCGATACGGCCCGGCAACTCCGTGAAATCTGCGCTGGCTTGCGGCCGCCTTTCCTGCAACAAGGCATCCAGTGGGCGATCAGGGATGTAGTCTACGCTTTTCGGGATAACACCGGACTGGATACCAGGTTGACCGTGCGCGTCTCAGACTTGCTCCTGATACCGGAAAACACCTCCGTGGCGATTTACCACGTTCTGACCGAGGCTTTGAACAATATCCACAAGCACGCCGAGGCCACGATCGTTTCGGTGGCACTGGTTCACCAAAATGGCTATCTGCATCTATCGGTGGAGGATGACGGCCACGGCACTTCCCTGGCTTCTCTTTCTCTGTCCGACCTCGTGCGGGAGCATCACTTCGGCATCGTGGGGATGCACGAATGGGCCAGCCTGGCGCAAGGCAAACTCACTATCAGTCAGGGTTCCCCAGGCGGGACGTTAGTGATCCTGGAGGTACCATTTGCCGCTACGGCCGATGAGCAGTAACTGGCAGGGGAGCAGAGAGACAATGGCTGAAACAGGGCGTAAGGAACCGTTGGTCTATCTCCAGGAGGTAAGCAAGATTTACCCAGGAGCCGGTCGGCCGGCTGTAGACCAGGTATCGCTGAAGCTGTATCCAGGTGAAATCCTGGCCCTCTTGGGGCCAAACGGGGCTGGCAAAACTACCACGGTGAAGATGACGGCCGGCTTGGTCTTGCCCACCACTGGAATGATTCGCGTCCTGGGACATGAGATGGTGCGCGAACGTATCAAGGGAGTACGGCACATCGGCGCGGTACTGGAAGGCACCCGCAATCTTTACTGGCGGTTGTCGGCCCGCGAAAACCTCCTCTACTTCGGCGGGTTACGTTTGGTACCCCATCGGGAGTTGAACTATCGGATTGACAAACTGCTGGCCCTATTCGACCTGAGCGAGCACCAAGACCGAGATGTGCGTCACTTTAGCCGCGGAATGCAGCAAAAATTGGCCCTGGTAGCTGCGCTTCTGCACGACCCGGAAGTTCTCCTTCTGGATGAACCGACACTGGGGCTAGACGTACAGGCGGCCAGGCGGCTAGAAGAAACCATTATGCAACTGGCCCGCGAACAGGGCAAGGCCATTCTGTTGACTACCCACGTTATGGCCCTGGCCGAAAAGCTGGCCGATCGCATCTTTGTTATCTACAAGGGCCGCCAGGTAGCCTATGACTCAACCAGCACGCTGCTTGAACAGTACAACATGGAGCGTGATACGACAGATATCCAGGTGGCTGGACTGCTGCCAGAGGCGTTGGTGAGTAAGATTCAGACAACTTTCCCAGATGTGACTATTATGCTCAACGGCGAAACAACGACGCTGGCCTGGTCTTCCCCCGAACAGGCGGCCGTTATTCGTTTGTTGCAACTCCTCGATCAGCACAGAGTGACAATCCTGAACGTCGGCCGTCGCCAGGCCACCCTGGAAGAAGTATTCCTATCCCTGACCGAAGGAGAGGTCTCTTGATCGCTTTCCTGCGGATCATCCAGGTCGAGACCCAGCGCGAGTGGCGGAGAGCCCGGGCCTACCTGGTTGAAGTCCTGGCCGATCAGGCCCTCTTCACTCTAGGTTTCTTGCTTCTATCCGGTCTCTTGAGGGTAGTAGCTGGGGAAGCTTACGATAGCGGGGCGCGTCTGGCCTCGCTGGTGGGTTTTCTGACCTGGCGGGTGGCTGATGGTTGCCTCTTGCGCCTTACCCAAAGTCTTACCGAAGATGCACAATGGGGGACTTTGGAGCAACTCTGGCTCACTACTGTCTCGCCGCACGTGATTCTCCTGGCCCGCGCCCTGACTATCTTCCTATACTTTATTGGGCGCGCTTTGCTCATTGCGGCCGTCGTCCTGCCCGTCTTAAGGCTGCGGCCGGTATTTGCTCCCGGCGCACTGCTCATCTTTATGCTTGCTGAAATCGGGGCAGTAGGTGTAGCTTTTCTGATTGCTGGTCTACACCTGGTCTACAAGAATGTAGCCTCCCTTACCCTGGCTTTTTCTACTGCCCTTCTGTTCCTATCTGGTGGGCTGGCCCCGCTTGATAATGCGCCTATCCTATATGGGTTGAGCCGCGTCTTACCTTTGACCATCGGTATGAACCTGCTCAGGCAAATGTTGGTTGAAGGTGCCTCTCTGGCTGCGTTGTTAGGGCAGGGTGAGTTTTACTGGCTACTGGTCAATACGGCCGCCTACGCCTTGATCGGCTGGCTGGTGCTGGAATGGGGACAGCGGGCGGCCCGACAGCATGGTAGCCTGGCCCACTATTGAGACCTCTATGCCCCTGGTCCTTCGCCTGTTCCTAACCGAGATGCGCCGAGACCTGCGAATGTGGTGGTCTTATCGCCTGGACACCCTCGGCTGGATTGCTCTGTGGGCTATCGGCTTTCCTCTGACCATGCTGATATTCGACAGCGTGACCGGCGGCTATGGGCCAGAACATCAACTGGCCTCTTGGATTGGCTTCCTGGTCTGGGATCTCTGCATGGGTGCGTTGGCCACTGCTACCCAGGAAGTAGCCAGGGAAGCCCGCGAAGGAACGTTGGAAAGTGTCATCCTGTCCCCCTTCTCGCCAGTTCTCATGTTCTGGTTGCGGATCGTAGCCCTTTTTGTGCGCCAGGCGTTGCAAACGCTTTTGCTGGGTATTATTTTAGCCTTGGTCTTGCGTCTGCCTGTGCGTATTGCCAGTCCTGTACCCATGCTACTGGCCCTCACCGTTCTGAGTATTAGCGGCCTTAGTCTGGCCCTGGGTGGCCTGACCCTAGTCTATAAGCACATAGATAGCCTGGTGGGAATCATTACCCTCCTCTCTGTTCTCTTTACCGGCGCGTTGGTTCCCCTTAATAGCCTAGGTCCGGTCTTTCAGCTCCTGAAATATCTCCTACCCACAACCTGGGGTATTGACGCGCTGAGAGGGAACATTCTTCACGGCTCGACCTGGTCTTCTCTCGCGGCCGATGGCACGCTGTTGGGGTTGGGAGTGCAGGCGGCCGTGTTTCTGCTTTTGGGCGCGTTCATTTTCAAATGGGGGTTCAGCCGGGCTCAACTTCAAGGTAGTTTAGGCGCCTATTGAATCCTTGCAGTTGTCCCTATTTTAGGGACATGATATGGGAGTGCCAGGTGACAATAACTCCCCTGCCAGTTCCCATGACATACCACTGTCACCCTACTAGCGGTATCTGGTCATGGTCAGAAAGGGGAGACCTCATAAAATAGCCAGTGTCGTAAACAACATATCCCTGTAAGCGAAAATCGGCCGCTACTGGTTCCGAGCAACAATGGCGCGGCCCCGAAAAACCACGACCTCGGCTTAACAGTGCGTTGACTCTGCGAGTCACAATCTTAACTTCTATTTCGCATTGCTAAACTGCCCTGGTAACTGTAGCCATTGAGGTTACTCATATGCGCTTGTTTTGGCCTGCCTGCTGCCTGACAACGTTGTTCCTGGCCGCCTGCAACGGAGAAATGCCCATGCCTATTGGTGACTGCCGGCCGCCCGAAGGTGGCCTTCTCTACATTCAGCCCACGTCTACTCCCCTGGCTGACCCGGAATTGACACCGACGCCCACGCCAGACGCGCAGGCTACCAGCACAGCCACGCCCACACCAACCACGACAGCCACACCTACCTCTACGCCATTGCCCTACTGTACGCCTACGCCCACCCCGGCCGGCAGTAGCCATCCAACAGCCACGCCTTTCTCACGCGGCCGGGGTGCCGGTGACGTGCGAAATCTAACTCTAAATCTGGCTGACGACGCGGTGGAAGCGGTGGCCGCCGGCCGCTATCTCTCGGCCGTGGCCTGGCGTGAAGGGCTGCAACTCGCTATTGCCTTAACGGGGGGTGGTAGTGACTTTGACAGTCGGCTATTAGGTGTTGGTGAACAGGTGACGATGGCTTTCAGTCTGACCGACCGCCTGCACGTGGCCTACACCAACAATGGCTTGCTTTATTACCGGGCGGCCGAGGCGGGCACACATCCGGCCGACGCACCCGACGAAATCATTGGCACTGGCGGCCAGCCTGATTTGGCGATTGACGCCGATGGCTGGGCGCACCTGTTCTTTGTTGTCAATGGCACAGTCCAACAGCGGACGCAAGGGCCGGCTGGTTGGAGCCAATCCGAAACGATTGCGCCGGGTGATACTACAGCCGCGACTTTCACGGAGGACGGCAGCCTGGTAGTGGTGGTCAAACAAGGCAATCTGACGCACATCTACCGCCAGGATACACCTGGCGCATCCTGGTCACCGCAATCTACTTTCGACACCGGCCACACCGTCATCGGCGCACCACAAATAGATGCCGATGGTCAATGGGTCTACATCGCCTTTGTCAGCGAGCGGCTAGACCCGTACAGCGGTGACTGGCCCAACTTCCGGCCGGAGTACAAACCGGCCGCGCCCTGGGCCAACCGCGTCCACAGTGGAGCCAACGCCCAACAATACTTCACCCGCTTTGCTGTTCACAACGCCGGCGTGTACCAGCAGGTCCAGGTTACCGGCAACCTACTTTCCCTCACGGCCTGGGGCCAGGTGTGGTCGAGCGATGAGCCGTGTGAGCCGCTCAATGCCTCTTGCAACCCGACTGATATGCGCCTGCAAATTGGCCTAGATCCGAGTGGCGGCCTGAACCCGGCCGGCAGCAGCGTGGTCTGGAGTCCACCCATCAATCCAGTGGATACCTACTTGCCCATGTCTGTCTCGGCGGCCGCGCAAGGCTCTCTGGCGACGGTCTATCTCAAATCCAATCCACAGCAGCCCCGGTCGCATAACGATGTATATTGGGATAGTGTCAATCTAGCCGGTGGTCTCCTGCTGAACGGCGACTTTGAACTGGGCTTCCCAGAGTACAGTGGCATTGCCGAACTCAAGGTGGCTGAACGGTGGCATCCTTTCTACAGGGAGGATGGCATCGTGGGGGTATCCGACGGGCGCTATATTGTTCACGCGGCTTGGTCCAATGACAGCGGCCTTACCTGGAGTGACTCCTTCGATGTTATCCAGAACGAGGACGCGGGCAGCAACCAGACCGGCCGCTTTACCGGCAATGCCTACCCCATTATCGCTCTGGGCAACGAGTTAGCCCCCACTGTTTCCTTTCTGGTCGTCTACGAAGAAGGAGATCCACCACCGACACAACCGGCCGCCTGGCGGTACGGCCGGCCCCGCCTGGCTACCTGTGACCTGGGCGGGGTAGTGTGTACGGATAGTCCTGGTGAGCGGCTGTTATCGGCGCAGGCGACCCGGCCGACTTCACGCCTGGTGGTCGGTGTCTCGCCAGACCGTCAACGGGGTATCCTGGCCTGGGACGCCTGGCAACCCGGCGCGACGGCCAGGGATGTGTATGCCACGTCTATTCAGCCCCAAGCCCTGGAGGAGTAGCCGGTGGCAAGGAGCAGGCGGCGCGTTTTCGGTATCATGTTTTTGGTGGTGACTCTGGCAACAATGGCCTGTCTGATTTCTGGACCAGGGGACACCAATCGCCTGAACCAGCAAGCGTACTGGGCCTGTGTCACGGCTACGCCGATTCCCACCGAGCAGTTCCTGGTGGGGACGACCACGCCGCCGGCCGTGAGTACAGGCACGCCCGTACCGACCGGCGAACCAATCTACGGCTATACCACACCTGTGCCCACCGAAACTCCTTATTACCGGGTTGGTGACTTCTACGAAGGACAGAAGGTGTACGCCAACGGCATTGCCTTTACGCTGACCGGGCACGACAGTCAGGCCCAGCCCGGAGGGGAGGGAACTTACCATTACTTTACCTGGCAGATAGGGAACCAGGCCGGCGGTGAAGGTAGTGTGGTGCCCATCTCTCAACTGGTCTTTGTGCGAGAAGTGAGACAGTCTAGCGGTGTACTCCTGACCGGCCGCTGGGTCAACTCCAACAATGCTCTATTGCACGGTGGCTATCCGGTCATCGAAGATAGTGAGCAGGCACCGATGAGCCTGGGCGAATCCCGCATCTACACCGTCGGCATGTTGTTGCCGGAAGGCTCGGCGACGGTGGTGGGTCTGGCTACCGATTGGGAACGGCCGGCCGAGGGTGGTGTGCCCGTTTGGTTTCACCTGGAAGGAGACCCCATCTTCTGCCCCTATGGTTCAGCCAGTGACGCGCCGCCTCCGACGCCCCACGTGCTGAACGATTATTACGGCGGAGGCGATTCGGGCAGCGGCAGCGCCGTCTGGCCGGCCACCGGCTCCATCACCAGCGGCTTTGGTTGCCGTCCTAGTGTAACCGGTATCAGTAGCCCCGGCTGTCCTCCCGACTATGAGTTCCACAACGGCCTGGACATTGCCAACAGCACCGGCACGGCCGTTGTCGCGCCGGTCAGTGGTCTTGTCACCTACGCCGGCGTGGCTACCACGGGGCCTGACTGTTCCAACCTGGGCGGCAGCCATCCCCCCCACCTGGGCTATGGCAACTTCGTGCAGATTAGCGGGGCCAACGGACAAACCCACATCCTGGCCCACTTGCAAACAGTGATAGTCGGCCCTGGTCAGAGCGTCTCGTCAGGTCAGGCAGTCGGGACCATGAATTCCACCGGCTGCTCCTCCGGCTCTCACCTGCATTGGAGTTGCTACGCCGGCGGCCTGCCTATTGACCCGGCAGAATGTTAGCGAGCAAGTGGCCGGTAGCGACGGTCGGCCGTCTTCTGCCGGCCGTCACTGGCAGCGAGGTTTATGCAACAAATGACCCTTTTGCTAATTACCGTTCTTCTCAATAGACCTTGGGCAATAGGGCCACTGGTGTACAGGCGCGAACCGTCACGTCTGCACACCCTCACTTTGCGTGTCCGCTATCCCGATGGTCGCTCGGTGGCCGGTCTGCCGGTGGATCTGCTCAAAATGCCAGACCATACGGCCGTGGGCTGGCAAAACGCCAACAACACTTGCTACACTGATACATTTGGCGAATGCACCTGGCGACTTCGCGGTGGGCTATATGAATTCTCCTTTCCTGAAAAATACCGGCCGGACCCGGTCACCCTCAGCGAATCAGGTGAGGGCGGGTTGAATGGGTTAGGAGTTCTCCTTGACCGTGACTATACTGTAGGCATTGTTCTGGCCGACCCCCACACCCGCGCGGCCGGCAATACCCTCTTCTTTGATCAGACACCGGACGAACCGATTCCCCATTTCAGGGTGCCCAGGCAACAAGGTAGCCAGGCAATCCCCCCAATACCCCCAGTCATCGTTAGCGAGTTAATCCGCCCAACCGCTACACCTCCGGTCACTCTACCGGCTGATGGCCCGAATTCCGGCTCTGTTGAACGCAATACCAGGAGCCGGTTATTGCTGCTGGTTGTAGTGGCGGCCGTTGCTGTTGGCCTGGCCTTCACCGTCTACCAAAGCTATCGAGGGCGACAGACCAGTGAGACAGAGCGGCCAGACATCACCGGCCGTCACAAGGAAGACTAATGGCTATCATAGACGCCCTCAAGCCTATCCACCAGGGAATCTACTTTGTGCTGTGGTCGCTAGCCAGCTACTTCTGGGATTTTGACCGCATCTTGCTGACGACGGCTCTCTGGCTGAACAGCCTGCGGGAGTTCATCATCGCCAACGCAGCTCTCCTGGTGGAGTTGGTGGCTGAGGCCCTGGTCTCCCCGGCCGGTCTCCTACTGACCTTTGCCTTCGTTCTGTACGGCTTCTGGCGGCTGGTAGCTATCCTGCTCCCAAACACGACGTGGAAACCCATTGAACTGCCCAAAGTGGTCATCTATGGCTTTCTGATGGCGGCCTTCTTCTCCACCCCGGCCGTACTCATGACTGGCCTGGAACACCTGCGTGGCGAACTGGCCGAGGGTATCAAGACGGCCGTTATCGAAAGTCTTGCTCCCTCTTTTACCCCAGCCGGCTACAGCAGCAGCGAACCGGGCCTGGTTGTCTACGATATAGATGGATACAGTGGCATCAGCGGGATAGATCTGGCTGCCTCGCTGGTGGGGGTGAGTAATGTGGTGGAATTGGGCAGCCCCGGCCTGCCGGCCGCGTTTCAGAACGAATACTTTACCTACGGCACACCGGCCGATTTCACCCTGGACGACGAGGAAGCACGCACGGCCGCCCTAACTCTGGCCGGTGAGGGGGTGTTGGTCATGCTCCTGGCGCCAGTGGCTATCTTCTACGCAATTGGCGAGGCTCTGCTGTGGCTCGTCTTGACGGCCGCTGGGGTCATTCTTTGGGTGGGCTTGCCCATCGCCCTGATGCTGGCCTCCTTCCAGATTTCTGAAGGGTTGTTCACTGTTTTCTTCAATCGCTACGCCAATCTCTGGATAGAGACCGTCATCAGCGCTGCTCTCCTGGGTATCGTGGCTGGTGTCATGGTGGAGGCAGCTTCCCAGGGCTTTGGTCTCTTTTTGGCGGCCGGGGTGCTGGCTGGCTTTGCCGTCTTGTGGCGGATTCTGTCGGCCGCACGCCTGGCCTCGGCCGCTGTCAATACCATTGGTGGGGCAGGCGTGACCGGCGGGGTGACGTTGGGCGAGGCGGCCGGAACAGTTGCTACTGGTGCGACGGCCGTCGCCGGTGGGTTGGTAACGGGGGGATTGACGGCCGCGGCTGTAGCCGCCGGCGGCGCTATGATAACCGCTGGTGCGGTCGCTGGGGGCCATAACGCCAATGCGGCCGGTGGACAGGCCATTGCTGATGACCAGAGTACAGTGGGCGCGACCAGCTCTGCTACAGGCTTGACTGGGGCGAAGGTAGCGGCTCTGGGTGGCCTTCTGTTGAGCAGATCACGGACAGCACAGCACACGCTGCAAGCTTTTCAAGAGGTGCGGCTGCTGGCGGGATTGCACAGCGCCAACCAGCCTGATGCCATTGACGCAGCGTACATCGGCAGCCTGCTGGCCGGCCGTGGCAGTAGCAGTACCTACCTGACCCTGGGCCTGATGGGTGGGCCATTGCAAGCCTACCGCAAACTGGGTCTGGCCCCAGGCGCGGCAGGCGGGGCCTGGGGTGTTGACGAAGAGGGCCAGAACCCGGCCGACTGGGATCGGGAGAGAGCCGGTGGAGGCCGGCGACCCTCGCCTGGCCCAGCCCGGCCACCCCGCCCAGGTAGTGGCCTTCAGCCAGAGCAGGAATCCTTGCCACGCCGGCCAGCGGTCGCTGCCACCGAACCAGTCCCAGAGCCGCCTGGACAGCCTGTTACATCCCCACCACCGGCCGACCAGCCAGTGACATTTACCGGCCAGGCTGAGGGAGTGAGTCAGTGGGCGGATATGATGGCGGATCCGACGGCCGATGGCGCAACCCGAACTACGCTGCTCGAAGTGGCCGAGCAAGCTAGCGGCCCGGCCGTCCGCCAGGTAGCCAGGGCCATAGACCACTATGGCCCCGCGCCCATCCGGGCGGCCGCCCAGGCCATTGCTCAACAGGTACAGGTCTACCAGGCGGCCGGGCGAAGCAACCCTGAGATTTTACAGATGTTCCGCGACGGCCGGGCCTACGAGGACTTAGCTGGGCATTTAGCCCCAGACTCGCCCCTGCAACCAAATAGCCAGGGCTACGAAGCTTTGAAGGCGGTGGCTGACATGACCCTGGCTGCCCGCAGCCACGTCAGCCGCGATCGTATGGTGACAGCCATAGGCACAGCGGCTGAGAGACCGGCCGAGAATCCCGTTGATGTACTTTCATCTGAGTTGGGCGCGCCGGCCGGTATGGGGGGGTATACAGGTCTATCCCAGGCCATTGTCGACCGCGTCCGGCAGATGGGTGTGCCAGGAACGCAATTGGTGGAAGCGGATCGCCTACTCCAGCAAGGAGATGAGTGGGCGGCTTGTGAGGCTCTGCAGGCGGCCGGCCGGACTACCGACGCCGAAGTGCAGGCTTTGATAGCCGACCTCGACGTGCTGCCGGCTGGTGGCTTGGAAATGCCGCAGACAGTGCGCTTTCAGCCTGGTAGTGGTGATAGCTATCGCCACTACCAGGAACAACTCCAAGAGGAAGGATAAATGATGAAAGTCAGACGAATCCCTATAGGGCCGGCCATTTTCCTTATGATGGTGGCTTTGTTGCCCCTACTCACGATTGGGTCAGTCAATGCGGAGACCGCAACCCCACCCCCGGTCGAAACAGTGCCGGCCGAAACGGCTACGTCAACCCCAACCTCAACCCCGATACCTATAACCCCGACTGCCACAGGGGCGGTGAACCTTGACCTCTGTGAACCCAACGATGATTTTTCTGCTCCTTGCCCGGTTATGTTGGGCCAAACTCTTTATGGCCTGGCCCTGGAGCCGGTCGGCGACCAGGACTACTTCAACGTCTACTTGAAAGCCGGCCAGTTAGCGCGGGTTTCCACCTTTCCGGTGCCCGGTACGAATACGGATACACGCCTCTTTGTTTATACCAGCACAGGCGCGCTATTGGGTGAAAACGACGACCGCAGCGCTGTTGACCTGGGTTCTTCGGTCGCTTGGGCTGCCCTGGCCGACGGCTTTTATACCGTCTTAGTAGATGCGGCCGTGCCTTTTTCTGGCCAGTACGACCTATTGATGGCTCTGGAACTGCCTACGTCCACTCCTACCAGCACCTCTACGAGCAAACCCGGCCCAACCAGTACGCCGGAACCAACCTTCACCCTTGCGCCGACGGCCACCCCCTATACTCAGCCCGACGTAGGTGAACCGAATTTCAGCGCTGGAACCGCCTTTGAGGCGGTCATTGGTACCTCTTACCCGATGACTCTGGGGCCGCGAGGGATTGATGATCATGACTTCTATCGCGTCCTGGTCAAGGCCGGCCGGCGCTATCGCTGTGCGGCTGAGAAGCCGGCCGGAGTGGCCCCCACTCTGCGGGTCTATAGCGGGCCTGTCGGCGGTGGCGTTCTCATCGCAGAGAACGACGACGTATCACTCACTGACGTAGGCAGCGAAGCGCGATTCGATGCCCCGTATGACGGCCCGATCTTCGTCGTAGTGGAAACGCGGGCTGGTTACGGCTCGTATACCTTTGTCTGCGCGGCCGTTGCCTCTACGCCAGCGGCCGGTTCTGGCTTACCATCTGGGCCTGCCTCTACCCCGACCCTTACCGTCACGCCGACCGCGACCCCTATCCATCTCAGCGTCCGGCCGCTACCTCTCGTCCAGCCAACAGCTACACCCGCCCAGGTTACCACCATCCGTATCCAGGTCATTTACGACTTGAATGCCAACGGCGCGGCCGACCCGGACGAGGGGATTGCCAATGTCTCAGTACGAGCGGTCAGTCACAACGCCATTGTTGGCTGGTCCTTGACCGACGAGCGCGGCCTGGCAACCATCACCATCCTGGGTGAAGTAGATCGGGTCCTGGTTCCTTTCCTGTCGGGTTGGAATAGCGAGGTGGAGATGGGGATTCTCAACGAAACGGTGCTGTCTATCCCGGCCGTGCCCTTGCCTGTGGTCATGCCTGTTATAACGAGCGGAGAAGGCTAGTTAACGGCAGATGGGCAGGGGTGCAGTGGAGCGGAGGTGAAGGATTTCTCCGTCCCCCTTGCTCCCCTGTTCTCATGCGAATCTAGGAGAAAACTTGTATGAACCAGAATGCTGCCAGCCAGATTGAACCTAGCTATCGCCAGGCGTTTGAGCGATGGCTGGATGGTCGCCTGACGGGCGCGGCCGACGAAGAAACCGAACTGCGGATCATCAACCAACTTATTCCCCTGATGGAGAGCGGCCAACTCATTGTGGATGACCGCGGCCGGGAAAACCAGCTTACCGGTGGGGTAGTTTATGATGACCACATCATCGCCGCCAAACTGAGACGGCAAGAAGCGGCCGTTCAGAAAAGCCGCCGGGACAAGATCGTGGGTGCTTTCTTGGTTGTTGGTGCGCTCGTCGTTCTCTTATTCGTCCTGGGTGTATTTAGCAGTGGCGGAAACAAGGCAGAGACAGCAGGCGTCGCCGAAGAAACTCCTCAAGTGGCTCCGACAGCGACCCCCATTCGTGAAAGTGTGCTGGAAATGGCCGATGAATTGGGCGGCCGGGTGCAGCTAGGCCAGCCACGCACTATTGAAATCCGCCACAAAGCCACCGAAGAGAATGTCACTCTGGCTATCGTCCCCGTCGAGGTGGATGAAAACGGTCTTATTCGCTACTTCGCGCCAGACGAGGAAGGCGCGGAGAGCGTGGCTGTATGGGTCTTTGGTACGGTCATCAACTACGTTTTCGGTATCCCAGAGGGGTTGGTCAAGAGCCTATCACCCGAAGATACCATCTACATGCGGACGGCAACCGGCGCAGTCTACGCCTTTACCGTGACCGAACAGTTTACGGCCGAGCCGCAAGAAGTAGAGCTATTTAGCCAGCGACGAGGCCCCGGCTTGACCCTGTTCGCGCTACCGTCTTCCACAGAGCCCGTGCCGGTGGCCCGCGCTGTCTACCTGGCCGCTAATGAGGAGATAACCGGGTTGGAAGCGGTGGTCGCAGTTGGGGAGGAACTCCATATAAGGGATGTTTCCTTCAGTGTGGCTGAGGTGACTGTCAACGAGACCCTGGACGGCCTGCTGGACGTGCAGGTTAGCGGCCGTATGGGAGCCAATGACACCCCGAACCAGAGTGATCCCTTGCTTATATCTCTGGTCTCTTTGACCGGCCAATATGCGCCCGCCACTGGGAACCAGTTGTACGCCGGGCCGACGGCCGTCGTCTGGCAAGCCCGCTGGCAATTACCCCCTGAGTTGCTCCTGGGTAACACCCGCTTACAGGTGATACCCCTTTATGGCGGTAGCGCCGGCGTTACCCTGGGCAGGCTGCCGCAGCCAGGCGAGACCCTTCAAATGACTGTTGTAGACGCTGATTGGGACGAGACGGCCGGTGAGGCCGTGTTGACCATTCGCGTTCGTAATAGTGGTGAAGGCACGGCCCGCCTGGCCGACGCCCAATTCCATCTATCCCAACAAGGAGGTGATGTTAGCAAAACTACGGATCCAATCCTACCTATCTTGCTCGACCCAGGGGAGCAGGTCGCTCTGCAGCTCCACTTCCGGCCGACCATGTCAGGTCTGCCGGTGCTGTTGCAGGCCGGCCGCTCCCTCTGGGAGATTGACCACCTGCCGGTGCCTCAACCGCCCGGTTGACTGTAGCCTCCATCCCTTCTACCAGGAGAATGTTATGCTCACTTTCAACAAGATACTCGCCAAATGCCTTTACCTGTACAGCCTTTTAACCAGGCATCGCTGGTTCTTCATTTTTCTCTTGCAGGTTGGAGTTGCCCTGAGTTCAATGGCGGCCGTTCCCCATCAATCTTACTGTGATCTTTACAACGATGTTATCACGTGGATACGCACGGGAGCCGGCATCATAACGGTGCTGGCTATCCTTTACCTGGGGGGCCAAAAACTGGCTTCCAGCATCATTCCCGATCTAGGGTTTCGTACCGGCACGGTCGTGGTGGCTATCACTGTGGGCCTTGTCCTGGTGGCCTTTGGCGAGGACATTGCTGCTTCCATCATAGAGTCTTTTGGCCTGCCGGCCGTGGCCTGCTGAGAATGAGGGGGTGACAAGGTGACAGGGTCGGGATCACCTGCTCCTTGCCACCTGTCCTTTTGGTGAGGCACTACGATGGAATCTGTGCGTTACAAACACCTGACCAACTTCCTGCACCAGCGCGGGCAGAAGATACCAGGTATCCCCTTTCTGTCCCTCTGGCAGTTTGCCAGTGCCATTGGTTTTGGCTTTGCCGGTTACGCCTTGCAGCTTCCTGTGAGCGGCATTCTGTTTTTGGGCCTGGCTGCTCTCATCGCCTTCCACGTTTACCACGGTGAATTTGTCGGCCGTCGTTTGTTGGCTATGACTATCGTCTACGGACTGGCTCTGGTCAGTCAGTGGCGAGTTGTCAACTTTGAGGTGGAGTGGGAATCGCTGGCAAAGAAAGATGAACCAATACCATCGCTAATGACGATTACCCTCGAAGGCGAAGCGGGGGCAATGGTGCTGTCTTAGACTGTTGCGTATAGCGCATCCTGTATTGAGGCCTTCTTACGCAATACGCAACACGCAATACGATGGAACGATGAAATGCTTTCAGGTCAAACTCCCCAACTTTGAGCAACTGGCTCACCCAGACCAGGATCGGGCGATACTCGGGCTTATCTCCTTCTTTGCCAACATGGGCCATTGCCGCCTGCTAACCTACGTCACACCCTGGCAACTGGAGGATATCGTGCGTGCCCGCCGCGAACTGGTGGTGATAGCCCGCCAGGAATGGCAGCGACAACGCCTGCGGGAAGAGGTACAGCTTATTCGCCGCCTGGTTCGCCACCGGCAGTTGCTCAAGATTACCCATTACCTGCTGGTAGATGACGACGACATTGGCGAGTCGGACTTGAACGCCTGGGGACTTTACGCTGAAGAAGCCATGCCACCGCCGCCGGTGGCCGGTAATTACCACGAACACGCAGACTCTCTAACACCTACTACCCGCGATGAGCAGGGCCATCGGCAGGTGGATCACGGCCGCCCCCATGTTACCATCCTGGGCTCCTACCACCTCCAACGCATTTGGGGGGTGCGCCAACCCCTGGCTGACCTCATCAACCAGACTGACGGAGCGCTTGTCCTGGCGGTTGATCTGCGTAAAGTACGGCCGGAAGTAGTGGAGATGACGGCTAATAGCTGGCAGGCGGTCATCCGCGAAGGGCGACGCTCGGTCAATCAGGAGGCTGTGAAGGCATTCCAGGCGGCCGAAGCGGCTCTCAACACTGATGGTGAAGCTGTTCACGACGTCCGTATTGCTATCATGCTCCTGGAGGATGACCTGGCTACTTTGCGCCGCCGGGCCAATAGCTTGAGCAAGCGGCTGGCCCGGTACATGAGCCTGGACCGGCTGTTGGGCTACCAACAGCCGGCGGCCGCCTTCTTCATGCCCGTGGTCAAGCCCGATGGTATTCCGGCCGGCCATTACAACATTCTCAGTTCGGGCGCAGCCGTTATGGCCGGTATCTGGGGCTTCGGCTCCGCCCAGACCAACGAGGGCATCTACGTCGGCGAGCGGTTATCTCTGCACAGCAGCCGGCCGCGTGGGCTGTACTATATGCAAGGCTGGCGCGGCCAACGACCGCATCACCTTAACGCCTTTGGCAAGACAGGATCAGGCAAATCTACCAATATCCGGGCCTTACTGGCTAGAGAGGCTGAACAGGGAACGCAGATCATCGTACTCGACCCGCAGCCCCATGTGCGCCGTTTTGCCGGCCTGTTCGATAGCGAGACCCTGGCTTATCATCGCGTGGGCTACGGCCGTTTGACTTTCAATCCCCTGGACGTGGTGTGGGATCGGCTAGATCAGCAGAGCGACTACGTGCGAGCTATCCTCAAGATCATGCTGAATCCCGACGGCGACACGCCGCGCCACTTCGATGCCCTGGATGTGGCGGCCATCGACACCGCTCTCAAGCTCACCTACGAAGGCTGCGAGTGGCCGGAACTGCTTAAAAACCAGTCCATCACGCCGACCCTGGAAATCTTCTGCCAAAGGTTGCGGCAATGCGGCCAGCCCGGCCGGCGGCTGGCTGAGGAGCTATGGGGATTGTACGTGGTCGGGGAGCGGGCACAAACCTTCAACCAAGCTTCATCGCTGGATATGCGACTACGCAAGCAAGTAGTCGTTTACGACTTCTCACCTGTCTTTAACAGCCATGAATCGAATATGGAGGCTCTTTACTACTTTATTACCCTGTCCAGCATCTACCGGGAAGTGCGGACCAATCCAGAACGGCGGCAAATCATCTTTGTGGATGAGTTTGGGGCCATGATGCGCGAGCCGAGCCTGGTGCGCTCTCTAGCCCTCATGTACAAGACCTTCCGCACCTTCAAGGCGGGCATGTGGATTGCTGATCAGAACCCTTTTACGCTGGCAGGTATTGGCGAAGGGGCCTTTCAGGGACAGAACCCGCAAGACCTGGAACTGAAGCTGTCCATTCTTCGCAACACGACCCGTACCCTGGCTTTCGCTTTGGACTACGACGATGCCCAACAGCTGAAGGCGCTCTATCCGCGCCAAATTCTGGACTCGCACGTGACCTTCCTGACGCGGGCTGAACCCGGCCAGGCAGTTATCCGTAGCGATGACGAAGGGACAGACCTCGTCTATTTCGCTCTGAAGAACTCGGAGGCCCAACACCTGATGGGAAGTTGATGAGTGATGAGTGGTGAGTGGTGAGGACTGAGCCACTCGACACTCATGGAGAGACTATGACCAAGAAACCTGACAGCAAATTAGAGCAAAGCCGGGCTGAAATCGAGGAACTGCTCCGGCGGTATCAGCAATGGGGTTTGACCATTCTCCGTGAAAGAAAGGCTGAATTGGAGCACAGTGTTGCTGAGAGTGGGGGGATGCTCCCTCCGACCGTCCATGGCCAGGAGGCTGATTGGTGAGGGTGGAGGAAGTGCTGCGTCTCGGCCGACCTGGTTCACGCCAGTTAGTCGGCCGCCACCGCTGGGACAAGGCTACTGGATGGTATCGGCTGCGTTATGCCGACGGCGACAAGATGCAGTCGGTCCTAAATCTGTTGTCGCGCCACGTGGACCGGATTGGTTTACGCTGGCGACAAGAGGACGGGGTTGCTGCTTTTTACGTGGGTGTCGCTGGTCGTTACACCTCCATTCTGACCGGCATCGCCGACGACCTGGGTTTTAGCCTATCCCCCACTGATGATTTACCACCGCCTCTAAATGGTCGCTTCACGCCTGCCGTATCCCTGGAGAGCAGTGGAGGCGGTGTAGCTGTGGACGCTTACCTGATCAACGAACAACTCTTTATCTTGACTGGCACGGGATCGGCCGAAGAAGGCCCATATTTTCCCCAGGCTACGGCCGCCAACGACCACCGACCTGGCGAATGGCAGATGCCAGCGCCCTCATTGGGCATTTCGACCAGACCCACCTGGTCAGAGCCAACACCTTTGACCCTGACCCGAACTGATGATAGCCAGTGGTCACTGGGCCGGACAGAGGACGACATAGAGTTGGGCGGCCTTCGTCTCGGTATCCTGGGTGACGAGGCGGCTGTCGCCGAGTGGCTGGCCCGCCTGGTCGCAGCCCATTCCGAGCGTCCCGTTGGCCTAGCTGTTATAGACGGGCAAGGCGACCTTATCCCCCGGCTGCTGGTAAATCCCTCGGTCGCTCGCTTGTTGACCAGTCGGCAAGCCACCTCCCTCGATGTCAACGTAGTGGGGCAGGGGGGTATCAACCCGTTGATGGCTGCCCACAGCGGCGACCTGCAAGAAACACTGGCACGGTGGCGTTGGTGGTTCCAGGGCATGGGGTTATCAGAGCCGAATCTCGCTTTGCTACCCCAGGCGGCCGGGGCAGGGGTAGCTAACCTGGCTGACCTGTACCACTGGCTGGAACAACAGAGTGGCTCTACCTTTGCCGCGGCGGCCGGCTTTCGGCGTGTACTAGATCGCCTGGCGGCTAACCCGGCCGTCGGCCGCTGGCTGACCTTGCACCCCACTGACATCCAACCTCTGGCCGAAAGGGGCTTGGTTCTCATTTCCTGTCCGTACAAGCAAAGTTGGCCCCGGTTACAAGCCTTGCGTGGCGTTTTGGGTCTCGTCGCCGACACCAGCGCAGACCTGGTGTTGCACCAGGTTCCGCTCAGTGAAGCAGACTGGGCTAGGGCTCATTCGATTCGCATAGCCACAAGTAACCAAAATCTGGGCGAGACAGTTGTTCTTACACGCTGCGCCAGACGACAGGCAGAAGAAGTCATCGCCGGCCTCCGGCAACAGAAGCAAGCTAAACGGCCGCCACAACTTTCCTACCCGGCGTTGGTAGAGTATGTACAACAGCTAGGGGAGGGGGAAGCGTTGGTTATGCGGGGTGGGCATCTCGCCAGGGCCACCTGGCAGTAGGATACCATGAAGTATTCAACTACTCTGAAAACGCTGGCCCTTCTGGCGGGACTCTTCATACTGGTTAGTCTAGTCGCCCACGGGCTGTTAATCGCTGGCTATTGGGATGAAGATAGGCTGACACTCATCCGCTTCTGGTCGGCCGTTTTTGCTCCCATCGGTGTGGTAGCCACCATCGGTTACGGCTCCTATTGGAATTGGCGTCAACGGCACATCAACCAAGCCCTGGCGGCCGGAGGTGAAGCCCTCTCCCTGGCCCCCTTGGCCACTGAGTTCACCAGCCCCTGCGACTTCTGGCGACGTGTGCCTGTTTCATACCTGCCCCGGCCGGACGAACGACCATCACCCCACCTGTCTATGGAACTGGTCGGCACCCGCGAGGTGACGCTCTTCTCTCTCCATATACCACCCCAGTCTGGCCTGAAGCGCGCCCTTATGGAGGAAGTCAGCCGCGAATGGCCCAAGACAGCTATCCGGCCGCTGGCAGCCCACCGGCTAACCATCAATCCGGCCGAGGAGGGGGAAATCTGGCCCGACCTGGCTCTCCAGACCGCCGTAGATCCGCACGCCACCGCGCTATGGCAAACCTTCAAACTCAAGCGACGGGACGTTTATCCCTTACATACGGTAGACAATGATGCCCGCAGCCATTGGAAGGCGACGCCAGATAAGCTCACGGCTTTGCTGGGGGCTGTAGACGCCGTGCATCCCCGGGCTACGGCCGGTATCCAGGTACTCGTCCGGCCGGCGCCTGGCCCAGTGGTCAAGGGCTGGGAGCGGCACGCCCGGCGTGTCCGGGCCAGGCTGTACCGGGACCGCTTTAAGGTTGTTGTTACGCCGGGTGGTAGCCGCCAGGCCATCCCGCAGCCGCAACCGCGCAACCCTGATCAATTGAAGCGCGAGTTAGAGATGGTGACCCGGCGACTGGAAGAAGCTCAGGCGGTTTACGAAGTATGCTTGCGAGCCTGGGTCGCCAGCCCCAACCCACAGGTGGCCGGGGCGGAACTCCAACGCCTGACCACAGCTATTTTGGCAGCCTTATGCGGCCCTTACAACCAATTGGCGCTTGACCGCTCCGGCCGGGATCTCCAGACTATAGCCGGCCGCCACTTCCCTACCTGGGGTGGAATCATCATGACAGCCACAGAACTAGGCCAACTCCTGCACCTGCCGGACAAAGATACGGCCGCCCCTTATCACCGCCTGCACCGGGCCGGGGCTGAACCGCGGCCGCCGGAGCGACGCATCCTGGTCGAACCAGGTCAAGGGGCTGATTGCCGTGTCTACGGCAGCTATACCGATGACACAGGCGATCAAGTTTTGGTCGGCCACCGCTTCGCTGAGACCCGCACCCACACACTGATTTTTGGCGCAACAGGAGCGGGCAAGAGTACGTGCGCGGAGAACCTCATCTTGCAAGACTGGCTTGGTGGAGCTGGTGTGCTGGTGTTGGATCCTCACGGTTCACTTCTAGATGGTGTTCTGTGCAACGTGCCTCCAGAACGGCAGAAGGATGTGCTGGTGCTGGAAGCCAGCGGCCGGCAACCCTTCCGTTTTAACCTCTGCCAGGTTGGCGCGCACAGCCAGGCCAACCTGCCGGCTACGACGGCGATGGCTGTTACGGTAGAGTACATCATGGAAGCCATTGAAGTCAGCGAAAATGCTTCCTGGGCCACCAGCGTTAATATGCGCGACATTCTCTATTATGCCTTCTTGCTAGCTCTGGACGTTATGGGGGAGGAGGCTTCTATGCTAGGCGTCCACAAGCTGTTGGAGGACGAGCGCTGGCGGAAATCGTTATTGAAACGGGCCTCCTTTGCTGCCCGGCCGGCCGTAGACTACTGGGGGACCAGCTACCCAGCCATGAATGTGGTAGACAGGACACGAGCCACCAACGCCGCCAAGGTCAGGGTGCGTACCTTCACCCGGTCACCGATTATTCGTCGTACCCTGGGCATGGCCGGCACGACTTTTGACCTGGCCCAATCGCTCAACACCGGCCAACTCATCCTGGCTCCTATGTCGGATGCTCTAGGGGTTGAGGGCAAACGGCTGTGGGGGGCCATGCTGGTGCGGGAGTTCCTGACCGTGCTAATGGCTCGCCAGCCAGGCAGCGGCCGACCGGCCGCCCTGTTCATTGACGAGTTGGCTGCCTCCGTGGGGACAATGGCCGAGTATCTCAAGCGCATCTTGGCCGAACTGCGTAAGTATGGGGCCTCCGGCAACTTTCTGATTCAGTCCTACGCTCCCTTGCCTCTAGAACTGCAAGCCTTACTTAAAGGCCAATGCGCCACCCAAATTGTCTTTCGGGGGGCGGCCGAGGATGCGGAAGTTGCCGCCAGAGTTCTAGGTGGCGGGATAACGGCCGCCGACGTGCAAAACCTGCGCCCTTTTCGGGCTTATGCCCGTCTGTCGGTACCTGGTGGGCAGTCTGCCCCCTGCCTGCTTCGCATGCTACCTCCCCGGCAACCTGACTGGCTGCCATCAGAACCGACCACGAAATACCGCACACCACCTCCGGCCGAGTGGGCGCCTCTCTTATCGGGCGCAGCACCCATTGCTCTCTCGCTGTCTGGTCGGTCGCTTCAAGCCACTGCCCCGGAACTGCTGGCTTTGGTGGAACAACAACTTGAAGCTGACGAAAAGCAGGCCATAGACTTTCTCCGGCGACTGACGCCAGGTGAATTGGACAATCTACGCCAAACCAAAGTCGCCTTCGACCGCTGGTACTACGATGAACTTCTGGCTAATCCGGGCCTGATTCCCAACCAAGCGGAGCGTCTCAGAACCCTCTCGCGCCTGGCTATGGGGGTGCCCTGGTGGCTGAGTGAGGTTGAGTACCAGGGGTGGAATCAAGTCGCTAACGGACGCTCAGGCGACCAATGTCGAGCAACTTCCGGATCGGGGCCCGGCCCAACCCAGGCTCGGCCAAAGGAGTGGGAAGAATGGAACACGACCGACACAACGGCATCATTATAAGTATTCAGGATGATTACACCACCGCTTTCAAGGGTGGTAATCGGGTGAATACAAACGGACGCCGCAAGCAGCGAGCGCCCCTGGCCGGCAGCATTCGCCAGGCAGCCAGGGATCATCTCCATGGCCCCGGATTTACCCCACGTGATGAAGCTGTTTTGGAGACCTTACTGGGTGTAGGCTTGCTCAGTCGTGACCAAATTCAACGGCTCTTCTTTTGGTCAAGCAACTACCCCGATACAGCCGCCGGGCGCCTCAAGAAACTGTATGAGCGCCACTTGCTCAACTACACTCCGGATCTGATTCCCCGTATGCGGGCGGCCGACTTAGAACCATGCCACGTCTACAGCCTGGGGCCAGTGGGGGAGGAGGTGTTAGCCATCCGGCGGGGCATGACCCGTTCTGGCCTGGGTTTCAGTGATCGCTACGACCTGCAGCGCGGCAATCCTCTGCTCATGCACGACCTGCAAGTCAGCGAGGTCTACGTCCGGGCTAAGTTAGCCACCCGCTGCTATTCTGGTGAAATGACCTGGCACAACGAGCAGGCGGCCGCCCTCCGCCACCCGGCCGGGCAGGAAATCGTGCGCCCAGACGGAGCTATTCGCATAGTCATAAACGGCACCTATCACACCTTCTTTGTGGAGATGGACCGGGGAAGTACCCGTTGGCCTGACAAAGTTGGCTTTTATGAGGAGGCCCATCGCCGCTGCGAATGGTCAGCCCAATTCCGTACCCATACCTTCCCCCAGGTGTTGTGTATTATTCCACCCGGTATTGTGGGCAAAGCGAGTGATGCCATCCAGCACGAGGCTGAACACGTCCGCTTTCTTGTAAAGACGTGGCCGGCCTTCCTGCGAACCGACTTCTTCCAGGAATGGCAAGACACGCTAGACGGCCGGGAGGTTTCTTTAGCTCCCATAGTTCCATTTAGTCCAGGAACTCAGGCGACCGTGGGAACTCAAGGAAGGTAGCCTTGTTCAGCCAGCGGGTTCAAGACATTCTGCGCGCCGCGTTTGCGTACAGCAGGGCAGGGCTGTCAGTCATTCCCATTGGCAAGGATAAGCGGCCGCTCTGCCCTTGGAAACCCTACCAGCAGCACCGGCCGGACGAAATAATGCTCTGTTATTGGTTTGCCTTCCGCCAATTTCCCAATCTGGCTATCGTTAGTGGAGCTGCCAGTGGGGGATTGCTGGTTCTCGATTTTGACTACGATGCCCGGCGGATATATCAGAACTGGCAAGCCGAGGTCGGCCGCCTGGCTGCCCTCTTGCCAACCGTCCAAACGGGCAAGGGAATTCACGTTTATCTGCGGACGGCCGAGCCAGGTGGCAATCGCCAGTTGGCTGTGGATGCGGCCGGCCGCATCCAGATCGAAACCAGGGGGGAGGGCGGCTATGTAATAGCGCCACCTTCTCGACATCCATCCGGCCGGCCGTACCGATGGATTCAGGGTGATCACCACATTCCCCTTCTGTCCCCGGTCGGCCTGAATAAAGTCTTAACTGCGGCCGGACGCTTTGACGAACGACAGAGGATAGGCAGCCGACAGACCCCAAGTACCAGTTCTGAACTTGGAAGGAGGCGTGACCAGCCGGGCCAATCAAGCAGCCGATGTCGGCTCAGAAGCTATGCAACGACTGTTCTGAGCCGCGAAGCCAAGCGGCTACAAGAGACCCCGGCCGGTCAGCGCAATGAACAACTGAATCGGGCTGCCTTCAAGGTCGGTCGTTACGTTGGCGCGGGCCTTCTCGACCAACGATGGGTAGAAGAGAAACTGGCGGCCGCCTGTGGCCCCCACGGCAACCGCCTCATTCCCGACGATGGTCAGGTTGCCTTTCAGTCTACCCTTCAGAGTGGTTTGCAAGCGGGTATAGTGAAGCCTGTGGACACGGCCATTTTGCTGAACAGGCTTTCACGTAACGACCAGGAGCTGCCAAGCAATGACGCGCAGTAGCCACCGTTGGCAGAGCCGGCCAGGTAGTTTTGATGTTCTCAACGGCGCTCACCTCTTTCCCTCGGACAACGACCTGGGTATTCCTACACTACACCACACCTCTCTAACTCAGGTTCCTTGCTGGCTGGCCCCTTACTGCACCCGTATCCGTAGTCAGCGCGAACCGGCCGATGGGGCTGTTCACTTCTTCCTTGACGATTATCGCTTTGAGACAGTCTGGAGCCGGCCGCGCAAGGCTCTGGCCACCTTAGCTCCCTACCAAACCCTGCTAACCCCCGACTTCAGTCTCTACCAGGACTGGCCCGCGAGCCTGCAAATCTGGAACACTTATCGCAGCCGTTGGTGCGGCGCCTACTGGCAGGCGCAAGGCTTTACTGTCATTCCCACTGTCTCTTGGAGTACGGCCGAATCTTACTCCTTCTGCTTTCTGGGTCTTCCCCAGCGAAGTGTCGTGGCCCTGTCCACTGTAGGCGTGAACCTGGGCCATTCTTTAGAGTACCAGCTATTTATAGATGGCTTCCAAGAAATGGTGCGGAGGCTGCAACCCAGCCGGGTACTCTGTTATGGCTCCGCCCCGGCCGCCTGCCACGAACTGGTCGAAGTCACAACCTACCCAACCCGTTGGCAGGGAATTCGAGCGGCTAGATGTGAACGGGTGAGAAGGTGACGGTCACCCATTCGCCTTATCACCCCTTCACCTTGTCATCTTGTCAGGCTTATGGGTGGTCGTGGCAGTAGCTCCGGCGTGGCTACCCGGACACCCACTCTTGACCTGGGCAAGTTGACCTATAACGTCATTAGCTACGACACACCCCTGGGAGGAGCTACCTATCCTTTCCTGGCTCAGGCTGGGCGCGCCTGGCACGTTCTCACCCGGCCGATAGACCAGCCGGCCACCTGCCACCCTGCCCACACTTTTGGCTTGGCTACCCCCACTTTGCGCTGGGTCAGTGCCAACAGCGTCACCGACGTCTATGTGGATGGCATGACCACCGAGCAATTCTTGCAAGCCACCGGCCTGGAACTGCGTCTGGACAAGGGTGCTTACGTCCTTTCCAAGCGGCTCTCCCGCATCATGCGCCCCTATGTGGTTAGCGGCCATTTCGGGGCGGCCGATGTCCAAGTTGCCTATATGAACCTGGATGAGAAGGGGGCCAAAGTCTGGGACGGGGCCGGACTTATTAGCCGACAGATGCTCCAGAAGATCGGCTTACCAGACGGGCTTAACCCCGGCCAGCAGGCGCGTCTCCGACAGGAGTTGGAACACGTTAGGCGAGTAGAATTTACTCTGGTAACGGCCAATGGACAGGATAAAGGGCACGCCATTGTCATAGACGATCTGGAGGTGGATTTCCTTTTACCCCAAGATACCAAAGGCGAGGTTCGTCTCACCAATGGACAGACCTTTGTCGGTATCAACTTCGTCCACGGCCGCGACCATATGCGCCTGGACATCCAGAGCCTGATCAACCTGTACCCCTTCTTCGATGAGACACAACTGCTGAGTTGGCTACGGGATGAAGGTGAGCTATTCGTCCAGTCTATCGAGAGCGGCACTGTAGCGGAGATGATGGGCCGCCTGGACAGTCACACGACTATGGCCGACATCACCGGCTGGCACGTGCGCGAGTACCTGGTTAGCGGCGGTCATCCTACCTGGTTTGGCAGTCACATCAAGAGTCTGATGAATCAACACCTGGAGCGATTGAACGACTCCGTTCTGGAAAAGCTGCGACTACCAATACCGGGCGGCCGTTACTACGTCATACCGGCCGGCGTGGGGCAGTCGGCTGGTCTGTCTCTCTTCGTGCCCAGAGGCCGCATTCACATAGACAAAAAGCACGGCACGGCCTGGGTCAACGATGAAGATTGGCTGACCCTACCGGATTCTCCCCAAGGCGAGGGCATCGCCGGCATCCTCGGTGGGGCCGACAACGACGACGCCTTGTGGCTTTACCCTTTTACGGACCACGACGGCCAGCCAAAGGTGTTAGCCTGGCGCAGCCCCAACCAGGTAGGGGAGTACGTGCTGCTCAAGCCTACGGTCGAATCTCACACCCTGGCCTGGACGACGGCCGCCGGTGAAGCCATTACCTACCCGGCAGGCGACAGTCGCCGGTTAGCGCCCCGCATTGACCACACCAACCCTGTTTACCTGAGTCTGATAGACCCAGCTACAACAGGTGGTTTGGGCGAGGGACAACACTACAACGTCGAGATTATGGACACAGCCATTGAGCGGGCGCGTATCAACCAGGGTGCGTTGGGTATGTATTGTAACAGCCTGATGGTCAACAAAGCCCTCTACGGCCGCCTGCCCGCCAACCCGCCGGCCCCGCTGGAGGACATCATTGACAGTTCGGTCAAAACAGGCGCCGACCTCAGCCAGGTCATAGCCTGGAACTACCAGAACTCAGGCGAGATTCTGCAAAGTAACATCCCTATACCGGCCATTCTACACGGCCGCCTGAGTTATGACCGGCAGCATCCGGCTCGGTCGCCCGTCTCCAGCCAGTACCACTGGCTGGATAAGACCATCCAGGGTGTGAAAGCCCATATTGTCTACGTTCAGACCCGGCGCGACGAGATGGTCAAGGCCACGATGCCGCCCCACGAATTGTTTGACAGCGCCTTTGAAGACCCAGAAACGATTCGTATGGGGGCGGGCCTCAACCAGGTCTATGCCCGTACTATTAAGCGGCTGGCCCAGGCTCGCCCCCATAAGGTGTTAACCCCAGATGACTACGAGGCAGCCCGGCACGCGGCCGAGGAGTACCTGACTCGCTATCCTCCCCAACGCCACCCGGCCATCCTGCGGGGAGCCATGGTCAGCGCCTATCTGGGTGAAACGCCTGGCTCTGACGCGGCCGTGTGGCTGCCCGGCGAAAAGACGGCCAGCGGCCGTCGACCTGGTCTTGCCCAAAAGTCGCTGGCTGCCTTACGCGAGATTGGCCTGCTGGACGAGATAGACCAGACGGCCGGCGGTGGTGTTATCATCTATCCCAATGCTACCCCTCTCCGGCCAGCCTACAGAACCATTGGCATCCAGGGTGTCTGGTTCCACTGGTATCGCGCCCAGGCCCGCGCTGCCGGCCGCCCTGTGCCTGAGCAAATGACCGACGTGCCGAGAACTCAGGCTCGCTTGGCCAAGCAGCGCATTGGTGAATTGGCCCAATCTGCCTTCCGCCAGATGACCCTCTATATCCGCGAAGAGAAAAGTCGTCAGGTTGCCTATAGTGAGGACGGTATTCTGTTCGGTGTACTCGGCCGGGATAGTGACCGGACGGCCGGCAGTACCATTACCATCCAGGGTTCGATTGCCAGAGAGGGTAACTTGCGAGTTGCGATCCAGTCCCCCCTAAAATAACACTTCTCTGCACGAATCTGAAGTGATCGAGAACTAATCGGCCGCTGAACACAATCTCGCTAAACGAAATAGACGCGCCTCGATTGTAAACGACGCCTGCCTGTAAACGAGGACTGATTTGCCTGAATGGAGTCCACCCATGAGAGCGGCCGAAAAGGATAGGTTCATCGTGTTATTGTGTTTTGATCTTAGCGGAAAGTCAGGTATAGTTGTGATGGTTCTCTTTGTTGTCTTTATAGACCGGTTTGAGGCGGAGGTTGTGTGAGTCGAGCCAAACCAGCCATCTTCACTCGTGTACCCATAATAACCTGGGATAGCTGCTTGTCGGCCGGGTGTAGATTGGCCCGGCCGGTTAGGCCCGGCTCGCCTCTATCAAGAAGGAGGGATAATGCCCCTATACTATATGCGGGTGGAAGCAGTCAACCTGGACCATTTCGTCTATGACACACACGATATAAGCACCATTCGCGGCGGCAGCTTTATCTTGCTAGAGGCGATTGAAGGGATAAACCAAGAATTTAAAGGTCGCCTGCACCCCATTACGGAGGCGGCTAGTCAGGGCTTGTTCTCCTTCGATGGGGAGGAGAATGATGCAGAAAAGCTAAAGGCTGAGGTGCTAGCGCACTTGCAAAAACGGACCAATGGGCAAGCGACTTTTGTGGCGGTGGTCGAACGGGACGAGGGTAACTTTCCCCTGGTTCTCGAGAGATTAGAAGCGCAGGTACGCCGCCAACAGTGGCGACGGCCGACCATCGCCATCCCCGAATTCCTCGAGGCAGCCCAGCAGTGCTTCTTGGATGGCTGGCGGCCAGGCATCGTGCGATATCTGGTTGACCCTACGGTTACAGATGTTAAAATCAGCAAGACTACTCATTGGCGACGAGAGCGCGGCCGAGAACTCAAGCATAAACTATTTCCTGAACTCCTGAAGGACGATGAGTATGAAATTGACCTGTGTGCCAAAGACCTGGGCGAGTTAGCGCTGGATGCCACTCAGGGTGTGTTAAGTGGCAAGATCGCCTTTATTCACGTAGACGGAAATAGTTTTGGTCATATTCGCCGGGAGCTATGCCTGACCCCGGAGAGCCGGCAGCAATTCGACCTTGTCATCCAGGCAGGGTTCCGTACGCCCTTTCTCCAGACCTTGCTGCAACGTGCCCGCCAGGATCCTGACTTTCAGACCGAGAACAGAGAGAAGCCAAAAGCCTTGCGACTGGAGGTTTTGCTGTGGGGTGGTGACGAAATGACGCTGGTTGTGCCGGCCTGGAAGGGGTGGGAAGTTTTACAGTTGTTCTTTGAGCAGGCCAAAGGTTTGACTTTTGGGGATGTGCCTCTAAGCCATCGGGCCGTGATCATCTTTTGCCATCACAACGCGCCTATTCTGCAAATTCGCCAGCTTGCAGACAACCTGATGGACCGGGCTAAGGCAGACATTCAGGAGAATTTAGAGAACGCCGTGAAAGGTGGGAGACTCTCGTCGCTGGACGCCGGTGAACAGGACAAACTGAGAGCCAGATTTCCTGATCACCACTACGGCGACGCCTTCCACTACCTGACCCTGGAATCCTTTGATATGCTGCGGGGTTCTCTGGATAGCTTTATTACACGCTATTATCAGGAGGCTTCTTACTCCTCACTGCTCCTGTACGCCCACGAGATGAATAAGCTGCGAGAGCATCTCAAGACCATACACGCTAACGTGGCCCGTAGCAAGATCCTGGAGGTGATTGGAGCCATGCGGGCCGGACAACCTGCCCGTATTCAAACTATCATCGAGCAGGCTTATAGTCTCCTGTCTGGCGATAGGCGACGTGACACAAGAGAAGCTGTCGAGTGGCTCACCAAAGATAATCCAGCCCGCTGGTATATACTGGCTGATTTATGGGACTACATTCCCGCCTGGAAGTAACCATGAAGAGATACGTTGTCCAAGTTTCTTTGACTATTCTCGGCCCATTTCTGACGGCGGCCACCGGCCCAGACACCTATGGCTTACAAAAATCCTTCTTTCGGGATCACCAGGATAGGTTGACCATCCCAGCCAGCCACATCAAAGGCAAGTTACGGATGGCTCTGGAGGAGCTAGATGCGTTCAGTGATGATTCACTGGTGATTGACGTTGCCCGCTGGTTTGGTGAGCGAAGCGATGCCCAGGATCCGGGAAGTTACGAGCCGTCGCCGGGACTTCTCGAGTTCTCTGATTTTACCTGCGTGGCCACCCCGCGTGCGACCAAGCGTACCCGCGTCGCCATAAATCACATCTCGTTTACGGCGGCCGAAAACCAGTTGCGCGATGTGGAGGAGGTTTTTGGCAGCGGGACCGGTGTCGTCTCTCAGGGGACTATTACTTTCTTCTCTGCCAGCGACCAAGAAGCCCGTCAAATAACCCGCGCTCTGCAGATAGGATTCCAGTGGTTGACCAACCTGGGGGCGGAAAAGGGGGTCGGTTTCGGCCGGCTCTTGAGAGTATGGGTCAGCAATCCTGAAGATCAGGGCGTACCAAAACTGGATACGACAACTCTTAGCGTGGGAGACACACTTCATCTCCGCGTTCAACCTCTGGAGCCGATCCTCGTCGGCGGTGTCAAAAAGCCCCGCACAAACTACGTTCCATCCAATAAAATCTTATCGGGCGGCTTGATTAAGGGAGCATTGACGGCCGGCTTAAATCGCGCTCACGGTATCTTTCCTTTACACCGCAAATTGTCCGTTGAGACTGCTCATACATTTTCCGGCTTTGAAACGCTCGTAGAGAATTTTGCCCTTATTCGCGTGTCACACGCTTTTCCAGCCCACGCGACCAAGCCACGACCGGTGAAATTTCCTATTTCCGCTGTGCAAGGCGGTAATCATTACGCCGATACCGCTCTTTCGGCCGAGCCATACGCGATGATTGGTGATCAGGCACCAGCCTACTTCATAGACTGGAAGGAATCGAAGGAGTATTTTGGCGATGCCACACCGAAAGAGATTTTTGTTACTCGGACCGAGATTGATGATCTATCACGCCGCTCTCTCGAAAGGCAGCTTTTTACCTATGCCTTCATTTGCCCCGAGGATGAGAAAGGTAGAGCCATCGAATGGGTTTGCAACGTTGATTTTAGCGGGATCGGCGACCCTGGTATGCGCCAACAGGTCAAGCAGGAATTCGCCCAGGCAGTATATGGTTATTTAGACCGTCTGGGCAAGCTCGGCCGCCGTGTCAGAATTGAGGTCAGGGATGGTGAGGCGCAAGCAGCGCAGGAATCCGACGACCTGATCAAGGATGGGTGGATAGTAATCACGCTTCAGACGGATGCCCTGATGCTGAATCCGCAAGATGTTCGCCAACTCCCGCCAGAGGGCGACCTACATCACCTGTACGACGCTTTCTGGCAGGAAATCTCTGGCGGGGGTTGTATGGAACTGGTTGATTTTTTCGCCCACCAAACGTTTAAGGGGGGCTACCTGTATCACCGCTACCTGGGCGCGGCCGAACGAACTACGCGGCCCAATAATTACCGGCCTTACTATCTGACCGGGGCCGGCAGCGTTTTTAAGCTGCGGCCGCTAGACGAGCAAAAAGCCCACGCCTGTCTTGCGAAATGGCGGCAATCGGGCCTGGACTTGCCGGCCTGGGCTAAGGTTGAGTACAGCCACCCCGGAATGGCCCTGTGGCAAACTTGCCCGTTTGTGCCGGAGAACGGCTACGGTGAAATCGTGGTCAATTTGAAATGGCATTGGGAGAATAAACTATAGTTCTCCCATGTTCCACTGTATAAGAGAGGTGAGGTGGACTGTGGATAATAAGTCATTAAAAGGTGAAACCTTTCAGAACCGTTATCGGATAACCGGCAAGCTGAAAACGCTGTCGCCGCTGCATATTGGCACGGGTGTAGAGGACGACAAGCGTCTCCCTGACCACAAACCCGTTAAAGGCGACAAGAAGCCGTCTGTGGCGATGGTGATGAAAGACACGCAGGGCAAGCCGATTATCCCCGGCAGCGCCCTCAAGGGCGTGCTACGGCACTGGCTCTGGAGCGTGCTGGCCGGGCTGGGGGAGGAGTGGGCTATGACCAGGAATTATGAAGCCAAAGAGTTGGTCGAGCTTTCCCAGGAGCAGCAAATCGAAAAGGTAATATCAGAGTTTAGCTGGCTGGAACTTTTATTCGGTACGCCTTTTCACGAAGGGAAAATCGAAGTGTGGGATGCTACCTGCCTGACTACAAGCCTCCCAGCGCCGGATAAGCTATTGAATTGGGATAGTCAAGCTTTGACCTACGTGGATACCTCGGTGGCGATTGAGCCGGAGACGGGCACGGCTGTCGAACATCTCCTTTACAAAACCGAAGTCGTGCCGCCAGGGGTAGAGTTTGAGTTTAATCTGGCTGGACAGAACTTGAGTGATACAGAACTCGGTTTAGTTCTGTTAGCTTTGCAGGGATTCAACTCAGCCATTTACCCGATCCGGGTGGGCGCGCGGGGCGGGCGTGGCTACGGCCGCTTACTTTTCACCCCCGGCCCCATTCATTGTCTGGTGGGCAAAGAAGGCATCCAGGTCTGGCTCAAGGGTGCGCTTCATAGCTACGAGGCAGCGTCCCCTGACATAGCTGCGACCGGCTTTGAGGCTGGTTACTATGCCCTGCCCCAACTTGACACGGCCGGGCAGAAGAAGCTCATTGAGGGAGTTAAAGCAAAGTTGACCGCTTTATTGAGTAAGTAGCCATGTACAATAACCACATTTTCTCCGTTGGTGTACACAGTGTATTTCTGGCCTTCTGGAAACTAGAATGCGTGACACCCCTGGCTATCCGTAACGGTCTTTCTATTAGCTACGAGGAGGCGATAGCCCGGAAAAGCCGAGGCCGAGACCTAAAGTTCAAATGGAAGCCTAAAGAAGGTAGCGATTACGAAGTAGCGGCACTGCATTACGGATACGAAATTGCCAACGGCCAGGTATCAGCCTATCATTTTGTACCGGCCAGCAGCGTGCGCGGCGCGTTGCGCTCGTGGACGATCAGCCACCTTGTTCATCCTGACTTTCGTAGTAAGATGACACCACCCGAACGTGAGGACGAGACCCGCACCCAGGCATACGTGGACAACATGCAGGCGGCGCTGGCGGAGCGCCGCAACGGCTACCAACTCATCGCTTCCCTCTTTGGGCTAGCTTTAGATACCCGGGGAGAGGAGGAGCAACTGGCGAACGCCGGCCGGTTGCGCCTCGAAACAGAGAAGTTTAGTGAGGCTAAGGCCCGACCGATAGCTGCCAACGGTATCGTCGCTCAAGGTAAGGCTGGGCCTGATAACGCCCATCGCCAGATGGTAGTGCGGAACCCGCTAGATCGCATCACTCACGCTTCAAAGGAAGGTGGGCTACATCATTTTCTGGAGTTCTGTCGGGGCGAATCTTTCGCTGTCCGTATCTCTATTCTGAATCCGCAAGGTAGTGACCTGGGCCTAATAAACCTGTGGGTCCGCGAGATGGACGATGGCTTGCTGCGAATTGGCGCGCTCTCCAGCATCGGCCGAGGGCGTGTTAGAGTGGTCAAGCAGAGTTACAATCTTTGGCAAAGACCGGGGGCACCAAAGATCGAAGGCCTTGAACATTTTGTTGCTTCAAAGGGTCATGATAATGATGCTTTGGCCGACCTGTGGCAGAGCCATACGCTTCCAGATACGGCGTTGGGCAAATTTAAGAAGTATCTCCAAGAACACGTGTGAGGTAGCCATGCATTACCCCAATCCCTTCGATTTCGTACCGTTTACTGACCACCCTTTCTTAAAAACGCGGGAAGAATACAACGCGCTTGGCGAGCGGTTGAGTGGTTATTTGGAGGTTAGACTCAAGGCGTTGACGCCTGTACATGTTGTCGGCTACCAAGTACCAGGCGACGTAGAGGGGCAAAGTTATATGTACCGGCAGGATGAGCAGGGCTGCATTCCGGCCGCCTCCATTCGCGGATGCCTGCGCGCTTTTATAGAAGCCCTAACCTCCAGTTGGGTGTCGCAGACTACGGCCGAATATAAAAAAGTGCCTGGCCCGCGAGCATCCGACAAACGCCATGTAGGTTTTCGGACTTTTGCCGAGTATCCTAACACAGGCCGTCGGATGTCCCGTGAATCACCACCGGCCGTTCACCCTGATTTCAAGCCAAGGATTCGACAAGACAGGAAAATTGACGTTGCCTCTTATCTTTTCGGCATAGTCGTTGAACCGGAAAAAGACACTGAGACAGAACAAGGACCTTCAGCCCATAAGGCCAAAGTCTGGATAGAAGACGCCTTTATTGACAATAACGATGTCATTAAGGGCGAACATTGGGTGCCTGACATTAGGGACACAGATCCCACCAAGAACTCGTTCATGGGTGGCGCTAAACCAAGCGCTTCTAATTGGTGGTACTTCCAACCGGCCGAAATCTGGCGACGTGATGTTCAGGGCCGGCTAATGGCAGAATTCATTGGTGACAAATTCTGGGGCCGCAAATTTTACTATCATCAAGATCCAAAAGGGTGTGTCGAGTATTATGAGAAGGAATGGGAATATGACCGGCAGCGACCTTTCTATCGCGTCCATCTGGAATGCTTGCAGAAGGAGGCCGAGACCCAGAGTTTTCGCATCTACTTGGATAAAGTCCCCTTGCCTTTGGTTGTGTTACTGGTTAAGGTCTTGATGCCCGGCCCAAACATTCGCCACAAACTTGGTTATGGCAAAGCGTATGGTTATGGTTCCGTTGAATTCAGCCTTGCCTCGGCTCGCTTACGTTCTGATGACAGTGGGCGGATCCCTATTCCCTTACAAGACCTTTCCTCTGAGATGCAGGCATACAGTGCTGTCGGATGGAACAGAAAGCAGACAGTGAACCGCCATCTGGAAACATTGATTGACTGGCAAGCTTTGCGCCACCTTGCCAGAGTCCTAGGCTGGCAAGGTTACGAGAATCTGAAGTTTACTTATCCACCGTTCAGTAGTGGCTTTTTCAAACAACCAGTCTATTTCTGGGACTTTGAAAACCGCACGCCTCATGGAGTTGTAATTGGCAGCCCTGTTACTAAAGTCAATGCGACTGAGGCACGCGCTATTACTGAGCAGTTATTCGACATCAAAAAGCCCATTCACTTCCGGCAATACCAGGAGACTGCCGAAGGGTGGCCCATCATTAAAGAACGCAAGCCGTAACGTCCATACCGGGCAGGTGCAACTATGAACCAAATCCCTCAACGACAAAATGAAGAACGCTTTCTATCATACCTAGCCGCCATGCGCCAGCTTTACAGCGAGGAGAAGACGTGTACAGCCGTTTGGACGCTGGGTGCCACTAGCATTGCTGCTCTTGCAACTGGAGTACTTGCCTTTGTTAAACCTTTCACGCCCTATATCACGTTGGCCGCTTTACTTCTGGTAGTTGGGGAATTCTCGTTTCTATCTTCAATTACTAAACGTCGCAAAGATGCTGCCAAAATTCAAGAACTTTTGGACTGTGAGTTACTGGAACTAGAATGGAATGGTGCCTCGACTACCAAGCCGGAACCCAAAACGATTTCAGCGGCGTACAATAGGTTCAAGAAACAGGGAAAGACGATAGAGTCCGAAAGATTAGAGAACTGGTACACTACTCCTGGACTAGGAGAAATGCCCTTGTTTCAAGCTCGTGTTGCTTGCCAGAAAGAAAATATCGGGTGGGATGAAGACCAAAGAAAGGATTATGCAGACTGGATTATTCGAACTATTGTCTTACTCGGGGCATTGCTCATCATAATTGCCCTTGCTGCCCGTTGGGATTTATGGTGGATCTTCTCAGTTCCATTACCTCTGTTATTGCCAGTCGTGGCAGTAGGATTAATACACGCTTTCAATCACCGAAAAGCAGCAGAGCGTCTAGGTGAATTGCGTGAGTTTGCCAATCGAGTATGGCATGATGCCTCCCAAAAAACCGCCGTTCCCGATTTGATAACCCAAAGCTCACGGCGGCTACAAGACCGGATCTTTATTCACCGCAGCGAGAGCCCCCCTGTTCCTGACTGGTTTTACAAACGGTATAAGAAACGCAAGGGGCTGACATAGGACTTTTACCTGAGAGCAGTCGGCTGGTAATAGTCATGCGCCACCTCACCCTCACCTTCACCCCCACCAACGGCCGCCTCGACGGCCGCTACATTACCGCCCGCGGCTTACATGGTCTCCTCTTTGGCCTGCTGCAAGAGGTCAATCAAGAGGAAGCTAGTTGGCTGCATACCCACCCCGCGCCCAAGCCTTTTTCCCTCGTGCCTCTTTACACTGAGACAGGTACGCTGGCCGGGCTGCGCCTGGCGGCCGTCACCGGCCGCGTGGCGGCCCTCTTTAGCGGCGCGTGGGAAGAAGCTCAGGCCGACGGCCGGCCGTTCCACCTCGGCCCCCAGGCCTTCACCGTCAGCCAGGTGGTCGCCACCCCTGGCCCTGGCTTTGCCGCCCTGGCCGCCAGCCGGCCGGCTCGTCGCCTGGGCCTCCGCTTCCTTTCGCCAACGTCTTTTAAGCAAGGGCCGGGTAGCCTGCCTCTCCCCCTGCCGGCCAACGTCTTCAACTGGCCCTTCCAGGTCTGGCAGGCTTTTGCCCCCCGTGAGCTGGCCCTGGCCGACGATTGGCTGGCCTGGGTGGAAAGGAACGTCTTCGTCGTCGAACACCGGATTGAGACGGCCACGGTGGCTATCAGTAAACAAGAACAGTTCACCGGCTTCGTGGGCGACGTTTGGTTTCGCGCCGAGGGGGAGATAACTGCTGCCGAACCGTACCTGCGAATCTGGCAGGCCCTGGGCGACCTGGCCACCTTCTGCGGCGTCGGCCACAAAACGACGATGGGTATGGGGGCGGTGGAGAAGATGAGGGGGTGACAAGGTGAAAGGGTGACGGGGTGATACGAAATACGCACTATCTGTCCGTGACGCGGCTCTAAAGAAGGCGTGGGTCTGATGCAGGAGTAAAGAGATGCGTGAAATCCTGGATTTTATCATTCAGACTTTGCTGGCCGAGTTGATTGTGGTTGTAGCCGGCTTTTTGCTCGCCAACTACATCCTTACCTACGTTGACAAAAGGCGATTCGGCGGCTGGAAGGCACTGGTCACCAGACAGGGAAAGACGCTGGTGGAGCGGCCGATAAGCCCTCACAAGGCCAAAGAACTGTTGCAGGAACCCGCCGACCTGGTGGTGTTCCTTAAGGGAGTGGTCAGCTCTTACGAAACTATCAATTGCGACCTATGGGATGAAGGCCAAAAGATTGGGCTATTACGCATTGACAAGACTCAACGCACTTTCACCGTAGACCTGGACAAAAACCCACCGGGCAAGGGCGGCTCACGGTTGTGAAGGGCAATACCTGTCACCTGGCAGGTCCTATCCCTCAGACAGGGACTCTCTTTCACTACCGAGGGTATTGGCTGTTGACCCTAGCGGCCTCATAATGGCTTATTGAGTCAGCTTTGGCTCCAGGAGAGATGGCTGTGAGGGTTCTCAAATCCGTTTCCATCCCGGCCGCACCCCGCCTCTACTCACGACGACTGGCCCGCGTCTTTCTATTCCCCTGGATCCAGCCTGTTTATACGACGGCCCTGGCCGCTTTCAGCCTATACCTTGGCACTCCACCACAGTGGGTTATCTTGTGGTGGACGTTTACGGCGGTCTGCTTCATTCTTCTGGATTTCACCTCCTCCCAATCACGACTCATGGCTATCGTCTATTGGTTCCTCAAGAAAGTGGGCCTCAAACCCCGGCAGCGGCCGGACTTAGCGGAAACCCTACAAGTCTTCTCACTGTATCCTGATCCTCTTCTCCTGTCCCGGCGACACTACCTCCGCTGGCTGTTGGCCTTGACAGTTCTACTGACTACCTGGGGCTTTGCCATCTACCAGAGTCTAGTGCTTTTGGAAAGCGATGCGACGCAAATGCTCCTCGCTGTCTTCTTCCTCACTTTTGGCGTACTGCCGTACAATATCCTCATTGCTGATCCGCTAGGCAATGCCGGGCGCGGCCGAAAATATGCCTTGTGGATAGCTGTGGCTGTCGCTGGTGTTATGGCCGGCTCATTGGCTTTCCGTAGGCTGACCGCCGATACCTACGTGACGCTATCCAGCGTGGTCGTCATAATCGTCCTTTACACCTCTATCTTCATTTCACAACGCCTGTGGACTGGCGAACACACCCTGAACGAAGTCCTGTGGGGCATTAGCCTCGACCTACTGGCTCGGCTGCGGGGCAGCGCAAAATTGCCAAGTGTGGCGGCCATCATCAAGCTCAGGTTACAACACGATCGTATCTTCATCCTGGAAGCCACACCAGACCGACAGTGGCTTCGTATTACCGATCAGGCTGGGCTTACTTCGGATGCCTTAGGTCAGGTCATCCCCATCCACCGGAGCTTGACAGGTAGGGCCTTTCAAGAGAAGGCAACAGTAGTCTGGAACGATGTAAGCGCCTGCCCATACTATTACAGCTTGAGCGACAACGATGGAATCCAAGCGGAGATCGCTGTGCCGATTCTTTACCAGGGCAGCGTCTATGGTATCCTGGACGTTCAATCCCAACGGGCTGGTATTTATGGGCCGGGGGACGTGAATGCTCTGGAAACGATCGCCCGCATTTTGGGTGCGGCTATTGCCGCCGGCCGCAATGACCTTCACTTTAGCCAGGCTGTACAACTGTGGGAGTGTCTGGCGGCCGCCACCACTACCAATCCCCTGGCTTCGGAGCAGGAGGTATTCGACCTCTTTGCCGAGTTTGCCCAGGAGACTCTGGGGGCAGATCTGGTCATTTACTTTCCCCTTTCTCTGGCCGGTTGCCCGGTGGCTGCGCCATACACCAGGGGGAAGTTCCGCCAGCCGCAATTTCTGAAGCCTCCCGGCAATGACACAACCAGTTCATTGCTCAAGCTGATTGCTGGTTGGAAGCCCTATTACGAGGCCAACGTTACGGCCGAATCCCTGGTGGCCCGCTCCGCTTCTGCCGATGATGCTCCAGTCTTTGTTACCCGTGAAGAGATTCGCTCCACCTGCTTTGTACCTGTGGGCATCGGCCAGGAAAGGTTAGGCGCTCTTTTCCTGAATTTCCGCCAGCCACGGGAATTTGACGCCATGTTCCGGTTTACTGTTCTGGGCCTGGCCCAATCTCTGGCTAAGGTTACAGCCCAGGTGCGTTACCGCGAGATTCTATTCCAAAGCTTCGGCCGGCCTGAATTGGGTGTCCATAACATCGCTGGTCGTCATGGACTGAAAGAGGGAGCCCTTACGAAAACAGCTGGCTTACAACTGGAGAGTAGCGTGGATTGTTGCCATTCCCTGAAAGAGTGTCCCCTGTCCCCCTTGTTGTGTACTGTCGAAGAGTTTCTGGAGGAGATCCGTCTGGCCGAATCCTCTATCCCTCCCGACTTCTGGCGGGAGAATCTGGAAGGACAGTTGCGTGGCTACGCCAGCACTCTGCCCAACAAATCAGACGGCCGTCGCCGCCAACTCCAGCTCGACATTGCGCCCGAAGTGGAGCGAGAAAGCGCTTGGGTTAAACTAGCCCTCTATCGGGTGATTACAGAAGCCGCCAACAATGCGGTTTTTCACGGCGACGCCACCCACATTCGCGTGAATCTACAACGAGAAGCCGCCGCCATTCGCCTCACCGTGGTCAACGACGGCGTATCTTTGCCCGGGACCGCCCATTTCAAGCAAAGTAACCATGGTATTTTTACCCTTCTGCAAGAGTTCAGGGATAAAATGGGCGCAGAAGCCACTATTGAAGGGAACAAGTCAGGGATCGGGACCATAATTTCTGTGTCTGTGCCGGCCTTGCCCCAGCTCAATGGGGATGATGAGGAGGAGGAATAAGATGACCAAATCGCGCAATTTGCTGTTGGTAGAGGATTCCCGCTTTCAGTATCAGGCTCTCAAAGCAGAACTGGAAACTTCCGGCTGGACAATTACTCGCGCCGAGGATGAGATGTCCACCTTGCGTATTCTCGAGCGTACGGGTCCGCCTATCCACGCAGTAGCCCTTGATTTAGGTTTGCCGCCGGGCAAGGATAATCCTCTGCAAACAGGCCTTCCTCTGCTCCAGAAGCTGCGTGAGTGTGAATCGGCCCTCCCCATCTTGGCCTACACGGGTCTTGCGCCAACAGCTTTTGACCATAGCTTGCTGGTGGCCCGTTTGCTTCCCTTACGAATATCTTTCCTCTATTTGCGCCGTATGAGTAATCAGATTGGGCTGTCCACCCTGCTGGAACTCGTTTGGCAAGGCTTTGTTTTTCTCTCACCCGGCCCGGCCGATCAGTTACCCCAGGCTGTCGCCAGCAAACCAGACCCTCTTAGTGACCAGCATTGGCAGACGTTGAAGCTGTTGGCCGAAGACCTGGGTAACAAGCAGATTGCCCGCGAAATCTCAGACGTAGGCACAGAAGGGGTCAAAGCCAGGCTCGGCCGGATACGGGAAATCCTGGTTGGGCGGGGAGAACTGGAACGCCATCAAACGGCGCGGGAAGACCTGGTAGCCTGGTATCGTCGTCATCGCGTCCGCTATTGCCGGGACTAAGTGATAACCAGAGTTAGGCGTTGAGTAAGGTAAAATACCCGCCACGCAACGGCTGTTTGCTTCACCAATCAAGGTACTTTTGTTCCCCCTCGCACCCCCCGCTAACGCTATCTTCCCGCTAGAAAGATTACCCCGGTACCCCCCACACTCCACCCATTTATAGTCGGCCGATTCCCCCTTGTGAATTGGCATCCCTGGCTTCCGGCCGGTTATCCTCCTGACCATCCCTCTAAGGTCTTTCTTAGAGGCCATTGGCGAGTAATCGCCAGGGAGGTAACTGGCTATGTCAATCATCAGACGATTCCTCTACAAAGCGGCGGCCGACCAGATGCGCCTGCCCGGCCGCCGCTCCCACCCCCGACGCAGTTGCACCGGCCGCCTGTTCGGTTGCCTGCTCATCGTCATTCTCTCGCTCCTCGTCTGTGGCCTGCTGGCCTTGGCTATCAAACAGGTCCAGGCTGCCTCGCCGGCCCTGGCCGTCTATTTACTGGTAGACAACAGCAATTCCACCTTTGACAAAACAGACCCCCTTTTCCTGCGGATTGCCGCCGTCCGCCTGATCATCACCTACCTAAGCCTGGACGAAGGGCAGACGACCCACCAATGCGGCGTTATCTTCTTCGGCAGCCAGGCTGAAGTCGTCGTGCCGTTGACCTCTCTACAGGGCCAGGCGCAGCTACCAGATCTGTTCGACCAGATCGCCAACCCCCCACGCCTGGGCTGGACCGACCACGCGGCCGCCCTGCGATTGGCTCGCCAGCAATTCGAGGTGGAGTCGCCGGCCGCCCGGCGGATCATCATTCTCCTCACCGATGGTAAACCAGAATGGAACCCAGAAGAGAATCCCCCAACCCAGGAAGCGTATCTAGCCCAATTACAGACGGAGGGCCAGCAATTGACGGCGGCTGGCGTTTCTCTCTACGTCGTCCTGTTGACCAGCGAGGCCACTTTAACTGACCCGGACATTGCCACCGTCTGGAAACCACTCTGGCAGGAGTTGGCCGCCGGCCGTTTCTACGAAGCCCGCCAGGCTGAAGACCTGCCGGCCATTTACGGCCGCATCATCTCCTCTCTCCGGCCACCGGTCACCAGCGAACAGTTGACGGTAATCAGTGAGCGGTGGGTGGAAGATAGTGGGGAGTGGGTAGTGGCTAATGAACCGCCACCAACACTCAGCCCCCAACCTTCACGCACTCCCCAGCCAACAGAAGATGACAGGATGACAAGGTGGCCTGGTGACAAGGTGGCAGAACATCATCTCGTCACCCCGTCACCTCCTC